>JANXQL010000147.1 GCA_025356815.1 Pseudomonadota bacterium | reverse complement strand
TGCCGGCGCGCGTGGTGTAGCTCAGGCCCACCGTGTCGACGTCGCCATCGACCAGCCAGCCGCCGCCCAGCAGCTGCGTCGACACTCCGATGGCCGTGCCGGACGCGGCCGTTGCCGCGACGCCGCCCGACGCCGGCGTGCCACCGACCCGGCTCATGCTCACATCGAAGCCCCACTGCAGCTGCTCGCCGATCGGGCGCTGCACGCCGAGGGTCGCCGTGTCGCTGGTGGCGCTACGGTCGCGCGCGTACTGGCGCACCGTATCGATGCCCAGCGTCGTGATCAGGGAATTCAGATCGGTCGTCGGCTGGCCGATCAGCGCGTTGTAGGTCGCCAGGAATGGAGAGCGCCGATGGTCGGCGATGCCGGTGAACACCCAGCGGCTGTCCAGCGCCCAGCTGGCAAGCAGCGTCGCCGAATTGAGTTCCCTGAAACTGATGTCGTAGTCGATCTGGCCGACCAGCGAGCGGCCGTTGCGGTAGTAGCGCGCCTCGGCGCCGACCTGGCGCGAGTCGAGGATGCCTTTCGCCTTCTGCTCGAACACGAACCCGGTCAGGTCCAGGCCCGGCAGCACGCTCAACAGCTCGAGGCTCACGTTGCCGAAGGTCCGCTCGTGCTGGAACTTGGCCTCGTAGGTCTGCAGCGGGGAGCCTGCTGCGACGCCCAGGCGCAGGCCCGGACGCATCAGCCAGCCGACGTAGGCGCCGTCGTAGCTGCCGTACACGCCGCCCGTGCTCTGCGACTGGCGCCCGATCCGGCCGATCCAGTTGTGAACCTTGTTGTCGAGTTCGACATAGGCCTGCGGCAGGCGGACCTGGCTTGCCGAGGCGCCGGTGCCGCTGATCATGTCGTGCACGTAGCCTGCGAACACCCGGCTCTTGAAGTCATAGACATCGCCACGATGGCGGACCTGCAGGTCCGCCTCGGTGTCGATCGCGGACTGGCCGACGCCGTCATTGGTAAGCCCGTTGGCCGTGACGGTGTTGTTGTCGTGGCGGAGGTCCTGGGCGAGCGCGCCATTGATCTGCCAGCGCGAGCCGTCCGGCGCACCGCGACCGGGCTTGGTGGCGCCCTCGAGGGTGACGATCGCCGCGAGGCGCTGCTTGACCGCGTCGGTGTCAGCGCCGTCCGGATAACGGTGCAGGTATTCCTCGTACTCGATCTTGGCCTGCGCCAGCTGGCCCTTGCGTTCACGGGCAAGGCCGACGAATTCCTGTGCCTGCGGCCGGCCGGTATGCTCGGGGAACTCGAGCAGCTTGGTGTAGAGGCGGATAGCGCCGTCGTAGTCACGCTCCTGCATGGCGGCGCGCGCGTCGGCGAGCAGCTTGTCGAGTTCTGCCTGGCTCGGCAGCACGCGGGTCGGTGCCCGGGACGGCTTTGGCGGCGCATCGGCCGGCTCCACCGAGGTCCGGCCGACACGCCGCGAGAGCACGATCTCGATGCCGGTCAGTCCCGGCCGCGGCCGGATCAGGAAGTCGACGGTGCGCGCGAAATGCAGCGTCAGCGACCGGCGGTTGCCGAGCGACTGGTCAAGGCGCACGTCGACCAGGCCAGCGGCGTTGTCGGCAGGCACCGGCAGGGTCTCGCCGATGCCCGAGCCCGGCACGCAGCCCGGCAACGGTTGCAGCTCGATGCGTAGCTCGTCGCCGGTGCGAAGTGGGTAGTTCGATACGTAGCTCATCGGGCAGTTGAACTGCACGACGACGCTGCCGGATTCGGCAGTGAGCTGATCAAGGGCGCGGTCGGCGGCGCCGGCCGCACGCGCCGCCAGCGTGCCGAACAGCGCGGCGGCGATCGCCGCGCGCACGGTCACGCCGGGGTAGCCGTCACCGCCCGGAACGCCCGGGGACTCGTTCACATCCACGTCTTCGTCCCCCACTTATTGCGGCAGCGTCGTCGTCGACGGGCGGCCACGCGGAATCACCGGCGGCCGCGGCGGCGTCACGCGACGCACGGTCGGCGCCTGCGGCTTCGTCGGCGACCAGCCCAGCACGTAATGGCAGGTGTCGCACGAGAGGGTCGTCAGGACATGGCGCGCCGACTTGGTGACGGCCTGCAGGCCGTTGTGGCAAGTGGCGCAGGTACCGGCGAGGACGCCGGCGTGATCGAACGCGGCCGGCTTCCACGCACTGGTGGTATGGCAGCGATCGCAATCGGTCCCCGTCATCAGGTGGTTCGCGGACTTGCCCGTCGCCCCCTTGCCGTTGTGGCAGTTGACGCAGTTGCCGAGCACCTCGGCGTGATCGACGCGCAGCACCGGGCTCCATGCCATCGTCGAGTGGCAGTTGGCGCAGGCCATGGAGGTCTTCGGGTGGCTCGGACCGATGCCGGCCGCGAGCGCACCGTTGTGGCAGCTCTGGCACGGCCGGCCGCCGAGGGCGCGGTGATCGACCGAACCGTTGGCGAGAGCGCTGGCCGCGCCGAGCGGGCCGGCGCGGTGGATCGGCCGCACGCCGGCGGGTGTCGCGCCGTTCTGCGCGGCCGGCGCGGTCCCCGGCGTCGTGCCCTGACCTGCCGCCGCCGCCCCATGCTGGGCCTTCGGGCGCGGCGCGCGCTTGTAGGTCGCCGGAATGCTGTTGTGCTGGTGGCAGCCGGTCAGGCAGTCGGAGCCGCCGCCCGAGCAGATCTGCACGTTCGGGGCCATCGGCGTACCCACAGCGCCACAGATGTAGTGGTTGGTCGAGTCGCGAGTGAAGTTGATGGCGACGCCGTAGAACTTGTTGCGGTAGCCGAACTCGTGGCACGCGTCGCAGGCGTTGCCGGCGGCGCTGGTCGCCGTGTCACCGATCGCGCCGTGGCTCATGATCGTGCCGCTGAAGGTGGTCACGGTCTTGTGGCAGCCG
>JANXQL010000101.1 GCA_025356815.1 Pseudomonadota bacterium | reverse complement strand
CCGACCCGCTCGAGGCCGCGAGCAGACGCACGGCGCTGCTGCACCGCGCCACCGCGCACGCGGAGCCGGCTCCCGGGATCTTCAACCGGCCAATACTTCGACGACGTCGGCGAACGCCGCCACCAGTCGATCGACCTGGCCTGCCGTGGTAACGGGACAGACGAGCATCATGTTGTGGAACGGCGCGATCAGGCAGCCGCGATTGAGCAGCCCGAGATGGATCGCCTGCTCGAGTTCCGGCGCGTGCGCCGCGCTCGCCTGAGTGCCATTGAGGAGCGGCCCCGGCGCGCAGATGAACTCGATCCGGGCGCCGACCCGCGCGACGTGCCAGGGCAACAGGCGCCGCGCGATCGTGGCTTCGAGCCCCTCCGCGAGGCGCTCGGCGAGCGCTTCCATGTGCGCGTAGGCCTCGGCGGTCATGACCTCCTCGAGCGTCGCCCGCATGGTCGCCATCGCCAGCGCATTCGCCGACAGCGTCGTCCCCAGCCCCGAGTGACCGGGGGCCTTGGTGCGGCGGATCTCGTCCCAGCGCGCGGCGACCCCGTCGCTGAACCCCCAGACGCTTGCCGGGATACCCCCGGCGATCGGCTTGCCGAGCACGAACATGTCCGGCGCGAGGCCGTAGGCGCCGGTGTAGCCACCAGGCCCGGTGGAGATCGTGTGCGTCTCGTCGATCAAGAGCAGCGTGCCGCTCTCGCGCGTGAGTCGTCGCAGCGCGTCGTGATAGCCGGGCTGCGGCGAGACCATGCAGCAGTTGGTCAGCACCGGTTCGGTGATCACGCAGGCGACATCGTGGTGCGCAAGCTCGCGCGCGAGCGCCTCGACGTCGTTGAACTCGACGATGCGGGTCCCCTCCGTCAGGTCCGTGAACTGGCCGATCAGGCCCGGGCGGTTGCGCGCCCGGCCCTCGTGCAGCTCGACGTAGGACTCGTCCACCGCGCCGTGGTAGCAGCCATTCATGACCAGCACCTTCGGCCGGCCGGTCACGGCGCGCGCCACGCGCAGCGCGAAGCGGTTCGCGTCGGAGGCGGTCGTCGCGACCTGCCAGTGCGGCAGCCCGAAGTGCTGCTGCAGCAGTCGCCCTACCGCGTAGGCGTTCTCGGTCGGCAGCATGTAGGTGAACCCGTGGCCGGCCTGGGCGGTGAGCGCGCGCACCACCGCAGGCGGCGAGTGCCCGAACATCGAACCGGTATCGCCGAGGCAGAAGTCCGCGAGGACCACGCCGTCGGCGTCCGTCAGCGTCGCGCCCTGCGCATCCGCGATCACCAGCGGAAACGGCAGGGGCCAGTCCAGCATCCAGTGCATCGGCACGCCGGCGTAGTAGTTCGCCGCCCCGGCCGCCGCCAGCGCCTGCGAACGAGGGTGCGCGCTGATGTAGCGCGCACCCTCCCGGGCCACGAACGCCGTGAGGCGCTCAGTGTCGATGCCCCGCAGGGTCTCAGGCATAGAAATCGTACTCCTGCGGGAAGATCTGCTCGATCAGCTCCATGTACTCGCCCCGCTTGGTCTGGCAGAAAACCTTGAGGAACTCAGCCGGGATGTACTTCGTCAGCAGCGTGCCGTGCTCCAGCCGATCCAGCGCCACGATCAGATCGCCGGGGAACTCCGGGTCGCCGCCGTGGCTTGCGCGCCCGTCGACCGGCTCGGTCGCCGCCAGCCGGTGGGTGATGCCATGCACGAGGCCCGCGAGGATCGCAGCCATCACCAGATGGGGACTTGCATCGGCGCCGGCCACCCGGTGCTCGATGCGCCGCGCCTGACCGTGGCCCGCCGGCACGCGGAACGCGACGCTGCGGTTGTTGTTGGCCCAGTCGCGCGAGGTCGGCACGAACAGACCCAGGTAGCGGCGCTGCGCATTGAAGTTCGGCGCGAACAGCGCGAAAGAGTCGAACAGCAGCGCCTGCATGCCGGCGATTCCCTGCCGCAGCAGCACCTCGCCGCCCTCGGTGCCGAAGCGGTTCTTGCCCTTGTCGTCGACGATGCTGACATGGATGTGCAGGCCGTTTCCCGGCTGCGGCATGAACGGCTTTGCCATGAACGTCGCTTCCATCTGCATCGAGCGCGCGACACCCTTGATCAGGCGCTTGAGCAGCACCGCCTGGTCGGCGGCGAGCAGCGGGTCGTCCAGATGGCGAAGATTCACCTCGTACTGGCCGACACCGTATTCGGCGACGCAGCCACACACCGGCAGGCCCTGCAGATGAGCCGCCTCGTTGACGCGCGTGAGAAAGGCCGCGTTGTCCTCGACCGCCTCGAGCGACAGGTTGCCGGCGCGCCGCGGCGCGCTGCGGCCGGGGGGCGCGCCGACCGAGATGCTGCCGTCGGCGGCGCGACGCGGGTCGATGAGGTAGAACTCCAACTCGCAGGCGACCACCGGGTTGAGCCCGGCGGCGCGGCACTGCTCGACGACATTGCGCAGGATCACGCGCGGATCGAACCAGTGTTCCTTCGCATGCTGCACATCCAGCATCTGGCACAGCACCTGGGCGGTCGGCGTGGACGTCCAGGGCGAGCGGCACAGCGTGCCTGCCAGCGGCCAGGCCGTGCCGTCGGGATCGCCATCGGACTTGCCCAGGCCGCCGGCGTCGTGACCGAGCCCGCGGCAGTCGGCGACCAGCGCCGAGGCGGAGAACTGCACACCATCCTCGAACAGCTTCGCGCCGTCGGCCGCCTCGAGGCGCTTGCCGGACAATGCGCCGTTCGCGTCGATGATGAACGCGTCGATCGCCTTCAGGTCGGGATTGGCGGCGTGGAACGCCTGCCATTCGCTCAGAGGAGCGGACTTCGCGGGTTTGCCATCATGCATGATTACCTCTACTCATTGACTGGCTCAGAGACGATCCCTGAGCGCATAAAAGAGCATTCCGGCGACAAGCGTGGGCCAGCGCAGCGCAAGGCCGCCCGGGAACGCTGGCACGGGCACGCGACCGAGCAGCTCGAACGCCTCGCGCTCGCCGCACAGCGCGTCGGCCACCGCCTTGCCGGTATACGGGGCGAGCACCACGCCCAGGCCGGAGAAGCCGCTCGCGTTCAGAAAGCCAGGGCCGAGCTCGCGTACCCATGGCATGCGCGTCGGCGTGATCCCGAGCGTGCCGCCCCAGGCATAGTCGATCTTCGCGGCCGACAGCTGCGGGAAGATGCCGAGCATGTGCGGCCGCACGAACGCCGCAATGTCGCGCGGGAAGCGGTAGCTGTAGTTCTCGCCGCCGCCGAACAGCAACCGATCATCGGGCGTGACACGGAAGTAGTTGACGACGAAGCGCGAGTCCGACACGGCGCAGCCGTTGGTGATCAGCCGCCCCGCCTCGGCCCCGAGCGGCTCGGTGACGGCGATGAAGTTGTTGATCGGCATGACGTGACGCTCGACCGCCGGTGCCAGCCTGCGCAGGTAGCCATTGCAGGCCAGCACGACGCGCGACGCGGTCAGATGTCCGGCCGTGGTCGCGATCCGATAGCCACTGCCATCGCGTCGAACATCGGTCACCTCGACCTGCTCGTGCAGGCGCGCGCCGTGACTCGCCGCGGCGCGGCCGATGCCGAGCGCGAGGTCCAGCGCATGCAGGTGACCGCCGCGGTCGTCGAAGCTGCCGCAGTGATAGTCGCGGGTCGCGACCATCGCTGCGATCTCGTCGCGCCCGACGAAGCGCAGCGAGGCGTGGTCGTAGCGCTCGCGCATGAACTCGACGTGGCGGCGCGTTGCGGTCTCGAAGCGGGCGCGGTGGTCGGCGTGCAGCAGGCCGTCGCGATACTCGCACTGGATGGCGTAAGTCGAGATCAACCAGTCGAGATGATCACGTCCATCCAGCGCGAAGCGCCAGTGGCGGCGCGCGTCCTCGACGCCAACGTGCGCCTCCAGCCAGTGCTGGTCGCGGCGCACGCCGACGTGCACCTGGCCGCCATTGCGCCCCGAGGCGCCCCAGCCGAGCAACGATTGCTCCAGCAGCACGACGTCGACACCCCGCCGTGCGAGGTGCAGCGCCGTCGACAGGCCCGCGTAGCCGCCGCCGATCACGCAGACGTCGGCGCGCGCGGGGCCCGAGAACGGCAGCGTGCTGACCTGCTCGCGGCGTGTCGCCGTGTAGTACGACGGGACGTGGTTCGCGGCCGGGGTCAGGGCGTGCGGAAAGCTATGGCTCATGATCAAGCCGAAGGCGCGAAGCCACTCTTGCCGATCAGGCCCATGCCGTCGCGGATGTCGGCCAGGATCGCCTTCTTGAGCCGGGGCGCGCTGCCGTCGCGGATCGCCCGGATCGCGAGCTGGTGCTGGTCGACCAGGCTCGACGTCCCGAATCGGCCATAGACGACGCGCATGTAGGGCCCGAACTGCAGCCACAGCGTCTCGATCAGCTGGGTCATCGTAGGCCTGGGCTGGGCGCGGTAGATCAGGAAGTGGAACTCGAAGTTGCGCTCCATGTAGGCCTCGACGTCGCCGGTCTTGAGCGCAGCGCCAATGGCGTCGTCGACCACGCGCAGCCGCTTCAGTCGCGCCGCGTCGATGTGCTCGACCGCGGCTACGGCCGCCTCGGGCTCCAGCAGCTCGCGGCAGCGCAGCAGATCGCGGAAGCGGCCCTCGGTCATCGCCGGCACCACGATCCGCCGCTTGGAACGGATCTCGACCGCGCCCTCCGCCGCCATCCGGCTGAGCGCCTCGCGCACCGGCATCTGGCTGACGCCCAGTTCCTGAGCGAGCGTGCGCGTCGACAGCAGCGTGCCGGGCATGACCTTGCCGGTCACGAACCGGCGACGCAGTTCGTCGTGCACGCCGGCACGCAGCAGGCCATCGCTCAAGCTTATCGGCGTGGTGGGCACGTGCGCTCTCAGGCTGCCATCGGCAGTGCGCGCAGGGTTGGAGCGGCCTCGTCGAGCGCGGCGAGAATGGTGTCGACCAGCCGGTCGAGCTCGGCGTGCGTGACGATCAGCGGCGGGCAGAACACGATCGTGTCGCGGATCGCGCGCACCATCAGACCACGCCGGATGCACAGGTCGCGCACCATGGGACCTGCGGTGCCTTCCTTGCCGCCAAAGCGTTCGTTGGTCCCCGGACGCGATACGATCTCGACGCCACCGATCAGGCCCAGGCTGCACGCCTCGCCGACCAGCGGGTGCGCGCGCAGCCGATCCAGCGCCTTGGCGATGTAGGGGCCGGTGTCCCCCGCGGTGCGTTCGACCAGCTTCTCGCGGCTGATGATCTCCAGGTTCTTGAGCGCGACGGCCGCGCATGTCGGGTGACCCGAATAGGTGTAGCCGTGGACGAACTCGCCGCCCTCGCGCAGCGTGTCGACGATCGATGCCGACACGGCGGTGGCCGAGATCGGCAGGTAACCGGACGACAGGCCCTTGGCCATCGAGACGATGTCAGGGCGCACGCCGAAGTGCTGGAAGCCGAACCAGCTGCCGAGGCGGCCGAAGCCGCAGATGACCTCGTCGCTGACGAACAGGACGCCGTACTTGCGGCAGATCGCCTCGATGCGCGGCCAGTAGCCCGGCGGCGGGATGATCACGCCGCCGGCGCCCTGCACCGGCTCGCCGATGAACGCGGCCACATTGTGCGGCCCGACGTGCAGGATCCGCTCCTCGAGTGCCGCCGCGGCACGGGCCGCGAAGTGCTCGGGGTCCTCGCCGAAGGCATCGCCGAACAGGTACGGCTGCATGATGTGCTCGATGCCGGGGATCGGCAGCCCCCCCTGCTCGTGCATCGCGCGCATGCCGCCGAGGCTCGCGCCGGCGACGGTCGAGCCGTGGTAGCCGTTCCAGCGGCCGATGATGATGTTGCGGTACGGCTGGCCACGCACGGCCCAGTAGTGGCGCACCAGCCTGAGCACGGTGTCGTTCGCCTCGGAGCCGGACGAGTTGAAGAAGACGTGGCTCAGCCCGTTGCCGAGCCGCTCGGAGATCGCGGTCGCGAGGCGCACGGCCGGGGCGCTCGCGGTCTTGAAGAAGGTGTTGTAATACGGCAGCTCCTGCATCTGTGCAAAGGCCGCCTCTGCCAGCTCCTTGCGACCGTAGCCGGCGTTCACACACCACAGTCCCGCCATGCCATCGAGGATCGCGTTGCCCTCGGCGTCGTGAATCGTGCAGCCCTCGGCGCGCGTGATGATGCGGCTGCCGCCAAGCTGCGCCATCAGCCGATAGTCGGTCTGACCGGGCAGATGGTGGGCGACATCCAGGCGCTTGAGTTCGGCGAGTTCCTCGGTGGGCAGCTTTCCAGACATCATTTGTGGATCCTCGGGGGCAGGGAGCGCCGGTCAGGCGCCCAGGAGTTCGTGAACGGCGCGGTGCGCCTGCTCGATGGCGACGTCGGTGTAGGCGCCGGCGCCGGCGTCGGAGTTGGCGATCGCGATGCGGCCGAAGCGACCCCGGCCCCGCACGTACGCCTGCTCCGACTCCGGCAGGTCCGGGTCGAAGAGCGAGTTGTTCTCGGGGGCGTAGCCGTGCGGCCAGCGGTTGACGGTGATCGCCGCGATGTCGGCCGGGGGATCAAACCCGCCGCCGGCCAGCGACCGGCCGAGCTGTTCGCGGATATTTCGCTCGAATACCTCGAACGGCGTCGCATACAGTTCGGCGCGGCCGATCCTGTTCTGCTCGTGCTCGGTCAGGCCGGGCTTGCAGGGTGTGCGCGTCATCCAGATCAGGTTCGGCTCGTCCGGGCTGCGCGGACTCACGTAGTCGCCGATGTCCACGGTGGCGTTCAGGCGCGAGGTCGAGAAGTAACCGCCCGGCGAGTAGATGCTGTGCGTGCCGGCTGCTGCGAACGCGCGCCAGTGGCGGATGGCGACGCTTGCGTAGACGAGCGGCGTCTTCACCGCCTCGTGCAATGCCGCCTTCTGGGCGGCGGGCAGCTCCGGGACGAGGTAGGGAATGATCGCGTTGTAGCAGGCGAGCACGCAGTGGCGGGCGCGGATGCCAAGCACGCGACCGTCGCGCATGTAGCGCACCCGCACCTCGCGTGCCGAGCCCGGCGCGCCGTCGTGATGCACGCCGACGACGGTGCTGGAAAGTCGCAGGCGGACCGGCTCGCCGGCGCGGTCCAGCCGCCGGTAGTCAACGCGCGAACTGACCAGGCTCTCGACGCTGGTGCCGGGCACTGCGGCCGGGATCAGCCGGCGCACGAGGCCGCGGGCGACGGTCGCATTGCCGTCCGGAAAGTGCAGGAAGACCGAGCCGCCGGTGTCGGCGAAGCCCGCCGGGGTGTAGCCCATGCCCGGGATCGAGCCGGGCTCGAGGTTCAGCCCCTTGAAGCCGGGCAGGCCGGTGCCCCAGCAATCAAGCGCCGAAATCGCGTCGATACCCACGCCCCACCAGCCCTTGGTGCGCGCCTGGTACAGGTCGAGGACCGCCGGGTCGACTCTGGCGAGGTCCTGCAGGTAGGCGCGATAGCTCATCCTCAGCAGGCGCGCCTTCTTCTGCGCCGACGTCAGGTCCGGCAAGTAGTCGACGTGCCCCGCCTCGAGGCGCTCGACGTCGTGCTTGGCCGCCTCCGACAGCGGCGCGCCCCTGAGGAACTCCGCCCAGGGTCGCTCGCCATAGCCGACCGCCAGATGATCGGCGCCGAACGTCTCGCGATCGAAGAACACCGCCTGGCCGAGGCCGAGGCTGGCGTAGAAGTCCTTCTTCTGCGTGCTCTTGGCAAGCGCCGGCGCGTCGATGCCGATCGCGCGCAGCACGCCGTCGGCGATGTCGCTGTAGGGACGCGGGCTTTCGATCGAGTAGGTGCCGCCGTTCAGCAGGCGCAGCTGGCCGTCGATCTCGAATTCGTTGCGCTTGGCGTGGCCGCCGAAATCGTCGTGGTTCTCGAGCAGCAGCACGCGGGCATTGGGCTGCGCCGTGCGATAGAAGTGCGCCGCCGCCAGCCCGCTGATGCCGGCGCCGACGATCACAAGGTCGTACTCCTCGCCCAGTTCCAGCGGCGCCGGCAGCCGCGCGCCGTCGCGCAGCAGGTGCGCGGTCTCGAACGCGCCCGGATGCGAGCCGCGCAGGCCCGTCAGGCGTGGCGGATAGTAACCGGGCAGGTCCTGGGCGGCGGTGTGCAGCGCCGGGGTGCGGTAGCCGCAGCCGGCCAGGAGCGGCGCGGTGGCCAGGCCGGTGCCTGCGAGTGCGGCACCCTGCAGGAAGTCGCGACGGGTGATCGGCCGGTCCATGCCCAGATCACGGTCGGACGGCGGACGTCGACGGTCGCGCGCCATGCGGCTCCCCCTGCGAAGTGTTGGGCCCGGGCGGATGCCGGGGCCGGCGTGGGTCGGATCGTGACCGTCCGCACCCTCTCTCCTGGATGCGGCCACACGCTACCTGCCCGGCCCCCATGGAGTCAAGAATCTGCGATCTCAGATGATCGCTCATGGCCGGTGTTGCGACCGTGCAACGCCACTTTTGGCCCCTGGGGCCAAATTGCGTTTGATAAACGACGGCGCTATGGTGCGATCACACGGAGGAACCCGGAGCCGCCAGGATGGCAGCCCACGAATTCATAAATCTCAAGGGGACATCATGCGAGCAATACGTGCGTTGCGAGGCCGGACCATCGCCCCGAAGGCGGGTTTCACCCTCAGCGCGGCCATCGCGACCGTCCTGTCGCTCTCGGCCGCCGGCGCCGCCGCCCAGACGGCACCCGCCGCCGACAGGGCCGCATCGCCCCAGCTCGAGGAAATCGTCGTCACGGCGACCCGCCACGAGGAATCCCTGAGCAAGGTCGCCATCAGCGTCACGGCGATCACCTCCGAAGGGCTCGACCTGCGCGGCATCAAGGACATCCAGGACATCGCCCGCTTCACGCCGGGCATCAACGTCGACAACTCCGGCACCGCCAACATCTCGATCCGCGGCATCGCCTCGTCGGGCGGCGCCGGCACCACCGGCATCTACATCGCCGACACGCCGATCCAGATGCGTGCGATCGCGTTCAATCCGGACGAGTCGCTGCCGAAGTCCTTCGACATCGAGCGCGTCGAGGTGCTGCGTGGCCCGCAGGGCACGTTGTTCGGTGCGGGCTCCGAGGGCGGCACGGTCCGCTACATCACCACGCAGCCGAGCCTGACCAAGCACTCCATCTACAGCCGCGGCGAGCTGTCGTTCACCCCCGGCGGCGAGGCGAGCTACGAGGCAGGCGTCGCCGCCGGTGGCCCGCTCATCGACGGCACGCTCGGCGCGCGCATCACCGTCTGGACCCGCCGTGACGGCGGCTGGATCGACCGCGTCGATGCGACCGATCCGACGACGACGCTCGACAAGCACGCCAACCACACCGAGACCTCGATGGTCCGCTTGGCCGCGGTCTGGGCACCGAGCGACCACTGGACGTTCACCCCGAGCATCTACTTCCAGAACCGCAAGACGAATGACGTCTCGAACTACTGGCCGCTCTATTCGGATCCGTCGAGCCATCACTTCGTCAGCGCGAACCCGACCGGCCGGCCGACGCCGGACAAGTTCTACCTGCCCGCGCTGAAGGTCGAGGGCGACTTCGGTGCGGTGAAGTTCATCTCGAGCACGTCGTACTACCACCGCCAGGAAACGACAGGCTACGACGGCACGATGTACAACCTGGGCTTCTATCAGTCGCTGTTCATGAACCAGGGCTTCTACAGCTCGGGCGCGCTGGTGCCGGATTTCCCGCTGTTCCTCGACAACACCGGCGTCCACCTGTCGCTTGCGCCCACCTACCGGGCACCGGCGACCATCGACAATGGACAGCAGAACTTCGCGCAGGAGTTTCGCCTGCAGTCCACGGACCCGAACGCGAAGTTCGTGTGGACGGCTGGCGTGTTCTACAGCTCGAACCGCCAGTCCTACGTAGAGCAGCTGCACGACCCGGGCCTGAACGCCCTGCTGGCGGCGTACTACCCGGCCGCCGGCATCAGCGCGCCCGCCGACGGCAATTACGTGCTCGATGCGTTCGGCGCCAACAACGGCAGCAACCCGGACCCGACGCTCCCAGTCCCGTTTCCGGTCGTGGGCGGCATCGACCCGAACGCTTCCTACTTCCTGCGCACGCAGGCGAAGGACGAGCAGTTCGCGGTCTATGGCGAGAGCAGCTACGCGATCACCGACACGCTCAAAGCGGTGGTCGGCGCTCGCTTCGCGAAGGTGAAGTACTCCTTTGACACGGTCACCGGCGGTGCGCAGCTGTTCGGCCCGGACATCTGGTTGTCGGGCAGCCACTCCGAGAACGTCTTCACGCCCAAGCTCGGCCTGTCCTACCAGCACGACCCGAACAACCTGTACTACGCCACCTACTCCAAGGGCTTCCGGCCAGGCGGCGCGAACAACCCGGTCCCGCAGGAGGCCTGCGCGGGCGATTTCGCGAGTTTCGGCATCACCGAGTCGCCGCCGACCTACAACTCCGACACGGTGCAGAGCTACGAGATCGGCTCGAAGAACAACTTCGACAACCGGATTCGCATCGCGAGCAGCGTCTACTACATCAAGTGGCACGACATCCAGCAGACGGTGCTGCCGCCAATCTGTCAGATCTCGTGGATCCAGAACCTCGGCGAGGCGGTCGCCAAGGGCGCGGACATCCAGGCAGAGTTCGCCGTCACCGACAGCTTCTCGGCGGAAATCGCCGCGGGCTACACCGACGCGCGCTACACCAAGGACAGCTTCGTCGGCCCCATCCACGTGATCACCAACCCCGATGGCAGCAAAAGCCCCATGCCGCCCGTCGCAGCGTCCGGCAATGCGATCGCGGGCCAGGGCGGCCAGCCTGGCTCACCGGTGACGGTGTCGCTCGGCCTTGAGTACAAGTTCTCGGCGTTCGGGCACGAGTCGTACGTGCGCGGCGACTACCAGTACCAGGGCAAGGGCAAATGGCTGGCCCCCGGGCAGGATCCGACGACGGCCCAGTTCGATGACGCGAACTACATGCTGCCAGCGACGAACTTCGTCACGGCCCGCTTCGGCATGAGCTTCGGCGACTGGCAGGTCGCGGCGTTCGTCGACAATCTGTTCGACTCGCGCACGGTCACCAACTACAACTACTCGATCAACCCCCGCACGGCGCCGGACGGTGTGAACTCCGCCACCACCCGCCTCGAGCGCAACTGGACCTTCCGGCCACGCACGATCGGGCTAACGTTCACCTACCGGCACTGATAGAGATCGTCCGGGCCGCACGCGCGGCCCGGACGATCCGTCGGCTCACGCCGGCCGGTAGACCGCCGCGAATCGTGCGCGGGCGACGAGCCCGCAGTCATCGGGCCCGTATTGCAGGGCCCAGTCACCGGGTTCACCGCTGAGGGTGTCGCCGCCGGGGGAGCGGGCGATCCGGAAGGCGTGGTGAATCTGCTTGGCCCAGACCGGCACCGGGACGTTGCGGTACGCCCCTGCGACGCCGTGTGGCTGGCCGCCGTCCGGCCGGTATTTCGCGTCGAAGCGATCCCGCGACACGCACCAGCGGTCGCCGGTGGAGCCGGTCACCAGCGCGTCGCTCTGGGCATAGTGATTGGGGCCTACGGCACTCATGATCAGTCCCGCGGCGGACGCAAACTCCACCTGCACGACCTCATCCTTGACGACCCGCACGGCCGCGGCATCGGTCGACAGGTCGGGACAACTGAGCTCTTCGGTCATAGCAGCCTCACCAGCAGACCCAGCGGCACGTGACGCATCAGCATCGCGACCGGCGCCCACGGCCAGCGCGGCACGAACACGCGCGGCCGCTCGCTCTCGATCGCCGCGTAGAGCGCGCGGCAGCCCGTCGCGGCATCGACCAGGAATGGTCGCCTGCGGGCGCTGGAGCTGATATCCGTCTGGATGTAGCCGGGATAGATCGCGCTGACGCGGATCGGCGTGCCCCACAGGTCGGCGCGAATCCCTTCGGTGAGCGACGCCAGGCCCGCCTTGGTCGCGGCGTAGACGGTCTGCGCACGCGGCAAGCCACGGATGGCAGCCACCGACGCGATGGTCACAAGGTGCCCGCCGCCAGCGGCACGAAAGATACCGACGGCCGCCTCGCACTGTGCAAGCGCGGCCACGAAATTAGTTTCGGCGGTGGCGCGGTTGGCGGCGAAACCGCCGCTGCCCACCGGCACGCAGCCGCCGATGCCCGCGTTGACGATGACGCGGTCGAGCCCGCCCAACTCGCCGCGCAATTCCTCGAACACCGTGAATACCCGTGCATGATCGTTCACGTCCAGCGCACGTACCGCCACCCGCGCGTGCGGGTGGCGCGCCAGGATCTCGGCCTGGAGCGCCTGCAACAGGTCCAGACGCCGCGCACAGAGCGCCAGATGCCGGCCACGCGCCGCGAACTCCAGCGCCATGCCGCGGCCGAGGCCCGAGCTGGCGCCCGTGATCAGGATCCGCTGGCGCACGTCGACACTCCCGTTCAGCGCGACACCGGGCCCTTGTAGACGACCCCACCCTTCATCACGAACGAGACCGCCTGCAGCCGGGTGATATCCGTGAGCGGATCCCCCTCGACCGCGACCAGGTCGCCGTAGCGGCCGACCGCAATCGCCCCCACGTCGCTCGAGCGACCCAGCGCCTCGGCAGCCGTCACGGTTGCCGCGCGCAGCGCCTGCATCGGGGTCATGCCCCACGCCACCATCGTCGCGAACTGCTTGGCGTTGTCGCCGTTCGGGTAGACACCGCCGTCGGTGCCGAACACCATCTTCACGCCCGCCGCGGTCGCGGCCTTGAACGTCTCACGCTGCTGGCGACCGATCATCCGCTCCTTCTCAAGCGACTCCTTGAAGGTACCGTTCTTCTCCCCTTCGGCGAGGATGTAGTCGTCGTCGTAGACGTCCATCGAGAAGTACGCGCCGTGCTGCTTGGCCAGTGCGAACGCCTCCTCGTCGGCGAGACTCGCGTGCTCGATCGTGTCGACCCCGGCGCGCAGCGCATCCTTGATGCCTGCCGCGCCGTGCGCGTGCACCGCCACCTTCAGACCGAGCCGGTGGGCTTCGTCGACCAGCACGGTCATTTCCGCCAGCGAGTACTGCTGGCCGCCGACCGAGTCGGTCTTGGAGAACACACCGCCAGTGCCGCAGAACTTGATCACCTCGGCGCCGTACTTGCGCAGGGTGCGCACCGCGGCGCGGATCGCGTCGGGGCTGTCGGCAACCGCCGGGTTCGGCACCTTGATTGACGGCGGGAACTCGGTCGAGTCGCAGTGTCCGCCGGTGGCCCCGATCGCGTAGGTGGCCGGCACGATTCGCGGACCGGGAACATAGCCGTGCTCGATGCCCTGCTTGATCGCGACATCGTCGAAATTGGCGGAGCCGACGTTGCGCACGGTCGTGAACCCCGCTTCGATGGTCTTCTTCGCGTTCGCGACGCCGACCACCGTCCAGAAGTTGTCGGTGTACTCCAGTCCGCGGTAGCCGCCAAGGCGCGGGTCGCTCGTCAGGTGCACGTGCATGTCGATGAAGCCCGGCATCAGCGTCTGGCCGGGCAGGTCGACGCGGCGCGCGTCGGTTGGCACGACGGCGCCCTGCGCCGCGATCGCGACGATGCGCCCGTCCGTGATGGTCACCTGCGGCTTGTCGACGACCCGGCTTGCGAGCACGTCGATCATCCGGTCGGCGGTCACGACGACGGTATCTGCCCGGGCGGCCCCGCAGACGGCCCCACAAACGGCCAGGGACAGGATCAGGCCGGCAACTGTTCGCTTCATCATTTGACTCCAGGTGGACACGGGCTCGAATCGATGCACAGCGTCCCGCGCCGGAAGCACCGGCAGCCACGCGACGCCAGGGATCCTCAGGGCACGGCGGCGGTGGCGCGCTCGCGCGCGAGCGTGTCGCGCACCTGCGCGAGCGCCGCCGCCAGTTGCGCCGGTTCCTGCGCGCCGGACAGCGCCCAGCGGCCGGCCAGCACGAAAAACGGCACGCCGTTGATGCCAAGCTCCCGGCCGACCGCCTCGTCGGCCTCGACCTCGGCGAACCCCTCGCGGGCCCGCAGGCGACAGCGCAGCGCGGTGCCATCGAGCCCTGCGGCCGTGGCGACCCTGCCGAGCGCCTCAAGGTCGCCGATGTCCTCGCCGCGCTCGAAGTAGGCCGCGAACACCTGGTCGACGGCGGCGTCGGCGC
Source organism: Pseudomonadota bacterium (assembly GCA_025356815.1). GTDB lineage: Bacteria > Pseudomonadota > Gammaproteobacteria > Steroidobacterales > Steroidobacteraceae > CAIKZZ01. The sequence goes on along the minus strand of JANXQL010000101.1, from coordinate 10,319 downwards.
GCTCCCCCGCGAGCGCCACCAGCGCATGGGCGGCCCGTGTGTTGGGCATCCGCGCGATCTGCGCGAAGCGAAACGCAATGCCCGCATCGCGACCGAGTTCAACCAGACGCGACTGGGCGGCCTCGAACCGGCTGGCATCGGCAAACTTCGCGGCAATGTAGCCGGCGCGGTCGACGCCGCCCGCAGGCAGGTCAGGGTTCAGCTCGAACGGTCGCCAGTGCACGGCAACCGCGAGGTCCGGCATCAGCCGCAGGGCCGCCTCGAAACGCCGCTTGCCGAGGTAGCACCACGGACAGACCGCGTCCGAGTAGATGTCGACGACGATCGGTTCGACCATGCGGCAAGCCTAGCGCAGCGCCACCGGCCGCGGCCAGCGGTGGTTGCCCTTAGATCGGCAGGACCGGCGGCACGCGTGCGCCGGTGGCGCGCTCGAACGCGCGCCCGGCCTGCAGCAGCAGCCCGTCGCGGCCCCGCCCGGCCACCAGGCACAGCCCGACCGGCAGGCCGCCGATCCGGCCCGCCGGCACCGTCAGGCTCGGGTAGCCCGCGATCGCCGCGGCGGACGCGATCGACGGCCAGCCGCCATCGCCGGAGCGGTCTCCCCACAACGGATCGATCCGGTCGGCCGGGCCGTTGCAGGGGGCGACGAGCAGTTCCACGTCCTGCCCCGTGAACAGGGCGGCCAGCCCCTCGCGGTCGGCTTTGAGCGCAAGCGTCGTCAGCGCGGACTGGTAGACGGGGTCGGTCAATGGCCCGCGTGCTGCGGACGCCTCGAACAGCTCCTGTCCGAACAGCGTAAGTTCCTCGGCGGCGTGCGCGCGGTTGAACGCGATCAGGCCTTGCAGGTCGCGCGGCGCGCCCGCCTGCGGATCGAGCGCCGCGAGATACGCATCGATCGCCGCCTTGAACTCGTACTGCAGCGCGACATCCTCGGCCTCGTCCATTTCTCCGAGGGCCTTGGGCGGCGCTAGATCGATGAGGATCGCGCCCTCCGTCGCCAGTGCCGCGCGCGATTCGGCCAGGATTCGCGCGGCACCGGGGTGGGCGCCGGGCGACGGCGGCAGCATGCCGACGCGCACGCCGCGTAAGCGGAACGCCTCCAGCTCCGTGCCCTGAGTGCCATAGCCGAGCGGCCGCTCGGCCATGACGCTGGCGAGGACCGCGACATCCGCGACACAGCGACCGATCGGCCCCGCCGTATCCTGCCGCGGCGACAGCGGCACGATGCCGGCGCCGCTGACCAGGCCCACCGTGGGCTTGAGTCCGACGACCCCATTGAGCGAGGACGGCGACAGGATCGAGCCGTTGGTTTCCGAGCCGATCGCCGCTGCGCAGAAGCTCGCAGCGGTCGCGACTGCGGAGCCTGCGCTGGAGCCGGACGGATTGCGCTCGCGGTCGTAGGCGTTGCGCGTCTGCCCGCCAAGCCCGCTCCAGCCACTGCAGGCGTGCGTCGAGCGGAAGTTCGCCCACTCGCTGAGATTCGCCTTGCCAATCACCAGCGCGCCGGCCGCGCGCAGCCGCGCGACCAGCGGCGCGTCCAGCCGCTGAAATGAGCCGGCGAGCGCGCGCGAGCCGGCCGTCGTCGGCAGCCGGTCGGCGGTGGCGATGTTGTCCTTGATCAGCAGCGGCAACCCGTGCAGCGGGCCACGCAGGTGCCCCGCGCGGCGCTCGGCATCCAGTGCGCGGGCGGCCACGAGCAGGTCGGGGTTCACCGCCAGCACCGACCGCAACGCGGGACCCGACTGGTCGTAGCGCGCGATGCGGCGCAGATACGCGCGCGCCAGGCCCTCCGCGCTGGTCGCACCGGACGCCTGCGCCGCGGCGAGCGTGGCGAACGAGGCCTCGAGCGGCGAAAAGTTCGAACCGCTGGCCGCGGCCGCGCTCGTCCTGGTGGCGCCCGCCGCACCGGCCGCCGCGAGTGTCTGCAAGAAGCGCCTGCGATCCATGACTCTCCCCTCGCCCGCGGCGCGCGCGGCCTGGCACCGGCGTAGTGCCGGCCTGCGCATTGTCCCTGCTTCGGCGCGGACAGGCGAGCCGTGCCTGCCAGTCAGGCAGAATGGATCCACAAGCCCTGGAGGCCACATGCTCCGCCGTCCGTTCGTCCTGTTCCTGATCGTGGTCGGCGCGCTGGCGGCGATCCTCACCGTCAACAGCTGGCGGCACGGCTCCCGCCAGCGCCAGTTCGCCTCGCCCGCCCGGCTCGAGGTCGACGTCGATGCCGCCGCGGCCCGGCTCGCCGGCGCCGTCCGGCTGCGCACGGTGTCGTACGAGGCGCCGTCAGCCGAATCCCGTGCGGCGCTGCTGCAGTTGCACGCCTACCTCGAGGCTTCCTTCCCACGCCTCCACGCGCGCCTCCGGCGCGAGACCGTCAACGCGCTGAGCCTGCTTTATACCTGGCCAGGGAGCGACCCCGCGGCGGCGCCGATCCTGTTGATGGCGCATCAGGACGTGGTCCCGGTCGCATCAGGGTCGGAAGGCGCCTGGCACGCGCAGCCCTTCGGCGGCGAGATCCGTGACGGCTACGTGTGGGGCCGCGGAACCTGGGACGACAAGGGCAACCTGATGGCGATCCTGGAAGCCGTCGAGCTGCTCGCCGCAAGCGGCTACCAGCCGCGTCAGACCGTCTATCTCGCCTTTGGTCACGACGAGGAAAACGGCGGTGAGGCCGGCGCACGCGCCATCGCCGAGCTGCTGCGCAGCCGAGGCGTGCACCTCGCGCTCGTCGTCGACGAGGGGCTGCTGATCGGCGAGGGCATGATCGCGGGCCTCGACGCCCCCGCCGCGATGATCGGCGTCGCGGAAAAGGGCGCGGTGACGCTCAAGCTCACCGCCACGGCGGCGCCCGGGCACTCGTCGATGCCCGGCCGGCGCTCCGCGATCGGAGCGCTGGCGAGCGCGCTCGCGCGGCTCGAGCACGCGCCGATGCCGGCGACGCTGGGCGGCACGGCCGGCGAGATGCTCGACAGCCTCGCGCCGGAGATGCACGGGCTGAACCGATTGCTGCTGTCGAACCGCTGGCTTTTCGGCCGGCTCATCGCAAGTCGCCTCGCGCAGTCGCCCGCGACGAACGCCTTCCTGCGCACGACCACCGCCGAGACCATCGTGCGCGGTGGCAACAAGGAGAACGTCCTGCCCGGCAGTGCCGAGGCCTGGGTCAATTTCCGGCTGCTCCCGGGCGACTCGGTCGCAGCGGTGGTCGCGCACACGCGCCATGCGATCGGCGACGATGGGATCGACGTCGAGGTGTCGCCGGGAGCCGTGGAGGCCTCGCCGGTGGCGCCGACCGCAGGCCGCGGCTATGCACTCATCGAGCGCACGGTGCGTGAATTGCACCCCGACACGGTGGTGGCGCCGGGACTGATGATCGGCGCGACCGACTCGCGCCACATGGCAGCGATCGCCGACGGCGTGTACCGGTTTTCGCCGATCCACGCAACGAGCAGGGACCTGGCGCGATTCCACGGCACGGACGAGCGCATTTCGCTGGCCGACTACAGTGGACTGATCCGCTACTACGAGCGACTGCTCAGGAACGTCGAGGCGACGCAATCCCCGTAGGGCGATGGCCGGCGACTTTCAGCGACGCGACTGCAACAGCCGGGCGGGGAGCAGGATGATCGCGCGTAGCAACGCAAACGCCCCCTCGACCGCAATGCCCAGTGCCCGGAACGGCAGGCTCAGCAACCATACAACAGGCCACAGCACGATCGCCAGCAGCGCGAGCGGCCAGCAGACCACGAACAGCAGCAGCCACAACAGAAAGCCGATCACGGGACGTTCCCCATCCAGACCGCGGGGGGATCATTATGCGGCAACTCTATGTCCGCAGGGACCGCCGCACCAGGGGGCGAACCCAGGATGGCCCCCGTTCAGGCGGCAACTCCTCGATGCCCCTGACCCAACGCGGGTCGGCCCGGTGGATGTGCCCGTGCGCCCCGCAAACAAGCCCGGCCTCGCGGCGGGGGCGAAATGAAGCGTGACGTAGCGCTCGCGACGACTTAATCTGCGCCCGGGGCCCGGCACGGGCTCCGACCGACGAGCTTTCGCGTACGGACGACACTGCATGCATGCACGGCCCCGCTCACACGGCTCTTACGCGCTACTGCTGCTGGCGGGCCTGATCCTGCCGATCGCGACCGGCGCGGCCGGCCATCCGGCGCGTCGCGCCCAGGCCCAGAGCCGCTCACCGGCACTGAAGTCGAGTGCGGTCTACGTCCTCGACGAGACCAACTCCGCAGTCGTGCTGTCACGCCAGGCCGACGTCGCGATGCCGATCGCGTCGATCACCAAGCTGATGACGGCACTGGTGGTCCTCGAGGCCGGCCAGTCACTGGACGAGAAGATCACGATCAGCGACGACGATCGCACCGGCACCCGCGGCAGCGCCTCCCGCCTCGAGATCGGTACGGCGCTCAGTCGCGCCGACCTGCTGCACCTGGCGCTGATGTCGTCGGAGAACCGCGCCGCGTACGCGCTCGGGCGAAGCTACCCGGGCGGTCTTGCGGCGTGCCTTGCGGCCATGAACGCCAAGGCCCAGGCCCTCGGCATGGGCAGCGCCCGTTTCGTCGACCCCACCGGCCTCGAAAGCGGCAACGTCGCAAGCTCGCAGGACCTCGCCAAGCTCGTGCAGGCCGCCGCGCAGGTCGCGGCGATCCAGGAGTACTCCACCGACAGCAGCTACAGCGTGCCGGTCCGCCGGCGCATGGTCGAGTACCGCAATACCGACTCGCTGGTGCGCAACCCCGGCTGGAACATCATCGTGCAGAAGACCGGCTACATCGCGGAGGCGGGTCGCTGCCTGGTCATGAAGGCCGTGTTCGAGGGCCGTTCTGTCGTGATCGTGCTGCTGGATTCGGCGGGCAAGTACACTCGCGTCGCCGACGCACAGCGTATCCGCAAGTGGATGGAGACGCATCTGGCGGCCGAACCCTCGCGGGCACCCGCTCGCAAGAGCTGACGCCGAGGGCAGTCGACATGGTGCGGGGGCGGGATGGTGTCCTGCCCGATTGAGAGTTCGTGTTGGGAAGGCGCTCAAGGAGATGGCGGGGTGCTGTTGCCACCGTGAGTCTCACGATCGATTTTCTGGCCTCGATCGCCGCATGGATAGCGCTCGCCGCGCTGGTCGCTGGCGCGCTCGCCTTCTCCTTCCATCGGCGTCGGCTACGCGACGACCAGGCGCGGCTGCATGAGCAGCGCCTGCGGGCCTACACCGAGTTCCTCGCCGCTGGCATGCAGATGTTCGCAGCCAAAGCGATCTGACTGCAGAAGTTCGGCTGCAGGCCGCCCCATTCCCTGCGGGACGACGAAACGCTCCAGCATGTCCAGCGACAGAGCCGACGCAGGTTGTCGGAGGCCGTGAGGCGCATTCGCGATGCGGGCAGGCAGCCCGTCGTGCTGGCGGCGCAGGCTATGTTCGTGTCGGCGATGACCCTTGACGAGGCCGCGCTGCGCGCGACCCCGCTCGAGCGAGTCATCCAGTCTGCCCAGCACCAGCATCGTGCTTTCGAGGTGGCCGTACGGCGCGAACTACGCGCGATCGATGCGCAAGATCGTGAGTGCCGAGCCCGGCGCCGCGGGGCTCAGGTCGCGGGGCAGTGAATCGACTTCCAGACCACCAGATAGTGCAGTGCTGTGGAAGTCGGAGCCCACCGGGCAGCACAAGGGTGCCGCACGCGTCGGCGTCGTTTCCCGCCCCTTCCGCGGTGCATCCCAACACTTGCCCTGTGTGCTACCAAAGGCAGCCGCCGGGACCACCCCAACATGGGTAACATCGACGTCATGAGCCGACCACGCATCTGGATGTGCGCCGACGCCACCGTCACGACCAGCCGCCGCCGAAGCCAGTCCCTCCTGATCCGTGGCATTGGCTTGGCGGCGCTCATCGCCGCGAACCTGCTGCCGCGGACGTACGCCGAGCCTCCAGCGAGCCGCATCGCAAGCATCGATGTGGAGGGGACGGACTTCCGGGTCGGCCTCGTCAGCGGACAGGTACTGGCGGGTGCTGAACTCGTCGGTGCCACGCTGACGCTCGCAGGATCACGGGATGCTGCGACGCAGCAAGTGTTCATCGAGTCGGTCAAGCCCGACCCGATGGACGCCGACCATGAAGTCGTGCTCTACCACTTTCTCGCGGTCGATCCCGCGACGCGTCAAAAGGAGGAGCTGTGCGGGCCTAACGCGGATGGGGAGCGCTGGGGATTCCCGATGCGTGGCCAGTGGGATGCCGAGGGACGGCGTATCTCGGAATCCGGATACACGCTGACCTGCTCGGACGGCGCGCAGGGAAAGTGCGTGCGGTTCGGGTATAAGCCATGGAAAACGCTGGCGAACGGCACGCGGCTAGAGGCCTATCACCAGACCTGTACGCGGCTGGTGACCGCCGACTACTGCGGCAATCGCCGCACGACGCGAGACGGTATGCTGATCGACCTCTACGACACCATTGGCATCCTGCAGCCCGACCCAAAATCCGCTGCGGCCGGCGCCCGCTTCGAGGCGGCTTGGAGCCCGGCCGGCGCATTGTGCGTTGCACACACGCGTGTCCCGGAGAACGTCACCCTCGAGCAGCTGGCAGAACAGTGCCCGCGCCTGGCAGGCCACCTCGGCGAGGACGCCTGCACCGAAGAAATCGGCGCCCATATACCCGGTCCGGCGCTAATGTATAATCGTTCGCGTTGAGGGATCAGCAATGTCGCTTCAGCGGGGCCTAGAAGCACCCCAACGATCAAGGATGGTCCATGTCAATGCTCCAAAAAGTTTTCGGTCTCGGCTTGGTCGGCCTTGCGCTTGCGGCAAGCATGCCCGTTGACGCGAAAATCGCGGCGAACAAGATCGCGGCGAACAAGATTGCGATGAACAGGCTCGCGTCGAACAAAGTCGCAATGAACAGGCTTTCGTCGAACAAGATCGCAATGAATACGTTCGCAGGCAACAACGTCGCCGGCGAAGGTGCATTCGCTGACGTCGCGGCCATTGAGCTGCCGAACGGATTGCGTCTTACGCGCTGATCGGCGGCATCGCAGGTTGCACGAATCCACGCCGCGGCACAGCAACGCCGCGGCGTTTGCGCCTGGAAGGGACGCATTCTGAACGCGACCGATGCGGGCCGCTTGAGATGAGGCCTACGACCTCCCCGATCAGCTCGCGTGCATCGAATCAGTGCCGTTGAGCGGCGGGCTCGCGCAGCTGGCCGCAGGATGAACATCCTCGCTGCCACACCGTCGAGGGGCCTCTGCACAGTCTGGCTGGCGCCCCGTACCCTTGTCATCTGACGATCAGAAGCCTCTCCCGCTCCTGCTTCACTCGCGTTTTGGTGGCTCCCCAGATCCCGGCGCCAGTCCCATCGCGCTGCTCGGTCTGCGCCCACGCCAAAGTCCAGACTTCACGCTGCGCCGCCAAGGCCGCCGGCCAGGCCCCCGCTGGCCACATGGCGCGGCAGTGACCGGAGGTACGCCGTCGCACAGACCAGCGCTGGGCGTCTGCGTATCATTCGAGGTCAAGGTCGCCGGGCATGTCGTCCGGCAGGAGATTGCAGTGAACACAAGGCAGACGTTGATCGCCGTGCGCACCGGCTGGGCCGCATGCGCGGTGTCGCTCGTCATGGCGACAAGTGCCGCTTTCGCGGTCGAGGCGCCGCCGCCCGCGCCCCCTGCGCCGTCGAAGGAAATGCGTGAAAAGATGGCCACCCTGCACGAGCAGATGGCCACTTGCCTGCGCTCGGACGAGGCCGTCGACGCCTGCCATGAGGAAATGATGAAAGCCTGCCACGCCACGATGGGCAAGGACGGATGTCCGATGATGAAGATGCACCATCACCCGATGAAGGACCACGCGATGGGGACGGCCAACCCGAAGTAATCGCGCCGGCACGCGCCACGGTCGGACCCGGACGCGACGGGCGCCCGCGCGCCGGTGTACCCTCGCCCGTCACCACCGTGCGAGGGAATCCTCATGACCGCGATGAGTCAGGCGATCCTCAAGGCCATCGGCGCCGGCGCCCTTGCGCTGTATGGCGGACTCGTCGCCGCGGCGACACCGCCCGCCGGCATGCCAGTAGGCGACGCCCTGCTGATCCATGGGCACATCTACACCGCCGATCCCGCCAACCCCTGGGTCGCAGCCCTCGCCGTGCACGCCGGTCGGATCGTCGTGGCGGGCACAGAGGCGCAGGCGCGGCGTGCCCGCCCGCCCCGGGCGCAGGTGATCGACCTGCACGGCCGTACGGTCATACCCGGCCTCGTCGACGCCCACCTCCACCTGCTGTTCGGCGCGATGGAAATCGCCGGTGTGAACCTGTCGACGCCGCAGCGCAGCCTCACGCCACAGCGCCCGGACGAGCTGGTCGACGCGCTCGCCGACTACGCGACCGCCCATCCCGACCAGCGGCTGCTCATCGGCCGCATCGACTTCGCCTCGGTGGAACCGGCGGCGCCCCACCACCGCCTGCTTGATCGGGCGGTCTCCGACCGCCCGATCGTCATCCACAACTCGACCGAACACGTGCTGTGGGTCAACGCGCGGGCCCTCGCCCTCGCCGGCATCGGCGACGAGCCGGTGACCGACCCCACCGAGGAACGCGGCATCATCCGCGACGCGAGCGGACACCCGACGGGGGTGCTGCTCGAGGCGGCGCAGGAACTGATGGAGCGCGCGGTCCTGGCCGCACTGTCGACCGAGGAAAAACTGGCCCTCGTGCAGGGCGCCATGCGCTACCTGAACACCTTCGGCATCACCAGCGTCGTCAACGCAACCGGTGATCTGGCGGAAATCGAGCTGTACGGAACGCTGCGCGACCGCGGCGCGCTGACCGTCCGCACCAGGACCGCATTCGGTGCCGTCGCGGTACCGCATCGCCTCACGCCGCAGTTCCTGGCGGACCTCGAGACCGCGCGCAGCCGCTTCCACGACGAATGGGTTTCGGCGAACCTCGTGAAGTTCTTCGCCGATGGCAGCACCGGGCTCGCCCCGCCGCTCGTCTACCGCGCGAGCGAGTACAAGCAACTCGTCGCCGAACTCGACCGTCGCGGCTTCCAGATCATGACGCACGCCCAGCGCGGCGACTCGGTGCACCTGATCCTGGATGCCTACGAGGCCGCGATCCGACAGAACGGCCCGCGCGACCGGCGCCAGCGGATCGAACACGACTTCGTGATCAGCGATGCCGACCTCGCGCGCTATCCGGCGATGCAGGTGATCGCCGGCATCCAGCCTGCGTTCTGCTGCAGCGAGGTGGGCACGAACTACGATCCCGCGGATCCGACCCCCGCGGACCGCTGGCACGACCTGCTGGCGGCCGGGGCGGTATTGGCGTTCAGCACCGACTGGCCCTGCATGTGGCCGCCCGACCCGTTCGTGAACATCCAGCAGGCGGTCACGCGCCAGATCTGGAAATCGGAGGATACCGCGGTGATCGAGACCGCGCCGTTTGATGGCGCCCATCAAGGCGGTGCAAGGCCGCTGCCCGGCCGCTACTTCCACCCCGAGCAGCGCATCGGCGTGCGCGCGTCGGTCGATGCCTACACGCGCTTCGCGGCGTATGCCGAGTTCGCGGAGGACCGCGTCGGCATGCTAAGTCCAGGCAAGCTTGCGGACCTTGCGGTTCTGTCGCAGGACATCTTCGCAGTCACGCCGGAGACGATCGAGGCGACGCACACGCTGCTGACGATGGTCGGCGGTCGGGTCGTCTATGGGGACGAGCACTCGCTGTAAGCGCCTCACGCGCGCGTGCAGCAAGCAAGCTCACCAAGCCCGCTAGACGACGTGCCAGTGCGCTCAGGGCGTGCGGGGCGCGGGGTTCGCCGTATCCGTCGCGCCCGTGCGTCTGTCGAGATAGCGGTTCAGGGTGTGCGACAGCGACACGAAGTCAGACGGGATCATCATCACCGTCGTGCTGTTGTTCTCGGCGCCGACCTCCGCGATCATCTGCATGCGGCGCAGTTCGAGCGCCGCAGGATGGGTCATGATCTGCTCGGCGGCCGCAGACAGCTTCACTGAAGCCTCCAGCTCCGCCTCCGCCTTGATGATTCTCGCCCGCTTCTCGCGAATCGCTTCGGCCTGCATCGCCATCACCTGCTGCATGGCCGCGGGCAACTCGACGTCCTTCATCTCGAACCGCTGGACCTCCAATCCCCACGCGGCGGTAGAGTGCGCAATGCTCTCGCACAGCAGCGTGTTGATCTTGTTCCGCTCCTGCAGCACCTCATCCAGGTCATGCTGGCCGATGATGTTGCGCAGGCTGGTCAGGGCGATCTGATATACGGCTGCGGCCGCATCCCCCACGGCGATCACGGAAGTCGGCGCCGAAAACAACAGCACGACGG
>JANXQL010000088.1 GCA_025356815.1 Pseudomonadota bacterium | reverse complement strand
GGGCTCGAGTCCTGCCAGCAGCACGTAGCGGATCGACGGCAAGGACGCGATCAGCTGGTCGATGAACCGCTGCTGCGCGTACTGCCGTACCGCGGTGCACGGGTGCGACTCGTCGACCGCGGCGACGCCGGAGTACACCCTCAGGCTCGAGCGCCGCGTCGAGTCCCTGGAGTCGCGCGGCATCAGGGTCATCCTATTCACACCCCACCTGATTCCGCCGTTCAACATCGAGGGCTGCGTGCCGCGGCCGCTGGCGGAGAAGCGCAACACCTGCGAGCTCGGGCTCGAGGCGCACGCCCTGTAGCAGCAGCGATTCGCGCCGCTGGTGGCGGCGATGTCCAAAGCGCATCCGCGCGTGCTGGTATTTGACCAGAACGTGGTGTTCTGCGATGCGCGCACCTGTTCGATGCTGCGCAACGGGCAGCTGCTGCTGCGTGACCACACGCACATTTCCGAGTTCGGCAGCCGGCTGGTCGCCGCGTCGTTCGCCGACTGGGCCCGCAGCAACGTGGTCGACCTGCTCGACGGCGCCGCGCCCGCAACTGCGGGGTCACCGGCCGGGCGATGAGGCCACCACGAAGGCGGCTGCGCAGCCGCTAGCCGCGCGCGATCGCGAACGCGCGCCGCGCGGCGGCGAGGGTTGCGTCGATCTCCACAGGGCCGTGCAGGGCGGAGATGAACCCCGCCTCGAACGCCGACGGCGCGAGATAGATGCCTTCCTTGAGCATGGCGTGGAAGAAGCGCTTGAAGCGCTCGACATCCGACTTCATTGCATCGGCGTAACGGGTGACGCGCGGCGCATCGGTGAAGAAGAAGCCGAACATGCCGCAGACGTGGTTGGTCGCAAGCGCAACGCCCTCGGCCCGCGCCGCCTCCGCGAGGCCCGTGACCAGCCGCTCGGTGGATGCCAGCAGCCGCTCGTGGAAGCCCGGCGCTTCCAGCGCGCGCAGCGTGACGAGCCCGGCCGCCATCGCCACGGGGTTACCGGACAGCGTACCTGCCTGGTAGACCGGTCCGAGCGGCGAGATCTGCTCCATGATGTCGCGCCGGCCGCCGAACGCGCCGACCGGCATGCCGCCGCCGACGATCTTGCCCAGCGTGGTCAGGTCGGGGCGGATGCCATAGAGCGCCTGTGCGCCGCCGAGCGCGACCCGAAAGCCCGTCATCACCTCGTCGAAAATCAGCACGGCGCCGTGGCGCGTGCATTCCTCGCGCAGGCATTCGAGGAAGCCCGCGGCGGGCGGGATGCAGTTCATGTTACCGGCCACCGGTTCGACGATCACGCAGGCGATCTCGCTGCCCTGGAGGCGGAACGCCTCGCGCACCTGCGCAAGGTCGTTGTAGCCGAGGGTGATGGTGTGCGCGGCCATCGCCGCCGGCACGCCGGGCGAGGTCGGTACGCCCATGGTCAGCATGCCGGAGCCCGCCTTGACCAGCAGCGAGTCCGAGTGGCCGTGGTAGCAGCCTTCGAACTTGATGATCTTGTCGCGCCCGGTATAGCCGCGCGCGAGGCGGATCGCGCTCATCGTGGCCTCGGTGCCGGAACTGACCATGCGCACCAGTTCGATCGATGGCACGAGCTTGCAGACGAGCCTTGCGACGTCGGTCTCGATCGGCGTCGGCGCACCGAACGACAGGCCGTCGGCCGCCGCGGCCTGCACCGCCCGCACGACGTCGGGGTCCGCATGCCCGAGGATGGCCGGGCCCCACGAGCCGACGTAGTCGATGTAGCGGCTGCCCTCCGCCGACCACACGTGCGGCCCCTTGGCGCGGACGAAAAACACCGGTTCGCCACCCACGCCGCGGAACGCGCGGACGGGCGAGTTCACGCCACCGGGGATGTAGCGACAGGCTTCCTGATAAAGTTCACGGTTGCTGGACACGGGGACCTCCGTGGCGGCAGTGTACGGTGCGACGCGCGCGGAAGGTATGGGTCTGCCGCTGAGAATGTACGGATGGGCAAGACGATGGCTGACACATTCAAGACGTGGATCTGCCTGATCTGCGGTCATGTCTACGACGAGGCGGTGGGGGATCCGTCACGCGGCATCCCGCCCGGCACCCGCTGGGCCGATGTCCCGGCGGACTGGAGTTGCCCCGACTGTGGCGCCAGCAAGGACGACTACGAGATGGAATCGACCTAGGCGACGGACCCCGCCGAAGCGTCCAGCCAGCAGGCGGCCGTCTCGAGGCGGCCATCGGCGTGCAGTTCCAGCCAGCGGTACCCCGGCGGCAGGTCGTCGATCGCGAACTGGTCGGATGCCGGCTTGAACTGCGCGCTGGTCGCAGGCGTGCCGAGCAGCCGCACGCCGTTGCGCAGCGAGTCATGCAGCTGGTGTACGTGCCCCCAGACCAGGCCGCGCACGTTCGCATGGCGGTCGAGCGCCGAGAACAGCGCGTCCGGATTGGCCAGCCCCACCGTGTCCAGCCAGCGGCTGCCGCTGGGCACGGGATGATGATGCAGGCAGACCAGCGCGTGATGGTGCGGGTACTTCGCGAGCGTCGTCTCCAGTCGCGCAAGCTCCGCGGGCGTGATCCGCCCCGAGGCCGTGCCGCGGCAGTACGAATCGAGCATCACCAGCAGCCAGCCACCGAAGACGGCGCTGCCACAGATCTGGAACGGTGCCGCAGCCAGCGCCGCCTGCATCGGCTCGATCTCGTCGTGATTGCCCGGCAGGCAGTACACCGGTGTCGGCGAGGCGGCGAACAGGCGCTGCACGTGGACGTAGCCACCCGGGTCGTCCTGCACCAGATCGCCAGTCAGCAGCAGCGCGTCCCAGCCGCCCAGGTGCGCGCGCGCGGCGGCGATCGCCGATTGCAGCGCCGGCAGGGTCGCGACCCCGCGCAGTTGCCCCGCGGGATCCCCGTACAGGTGCAGGTCGGTGAACTGGACGAGGCGGATCGGGACCTGGCTCACGTGCGTTCCGTCACGGTTGGGATCGATGCGGGGCCAGTGTAATCGGCCGGACCTGCCGCTGTCGGTGACCGGTGTCCGATTCGGATGCCGGTGGGCGCGGCGGGAGCCGACGGGACAGGCCCCGGCGCCTGTCCGCCCCGAAGAATAAAGATAAAGGGGCCGGGTGGTGACACCCGGCCCCTGGCCGCGTCGGCGTGCAGTGGGCCGACCTAGTAGCGGTAGTGGTCGGCCTTGTACGGTCCGGTGACCGGCACGCCGATGTACGCAGCCTGCTCGGCGCTCAGCGTCGTCAGGTCCGCACCGATCTTCTTCAGGTGCAGCCGGGCGACGTGCTCATCGAGCTGCTTGGGCAGCGTGTACACCTTGCGCTCGTAGCGCGACGGGTGCATCCACAGCTCGAGCTGCGCAAGCGTCTGGTTCGCGAACGAGTTCGACATCACGAACGACGGATGGCCCGTTCCGCAGCCCAGGTTCACGAGTCGGCCCTTCGCCAGCACGATGATGCGCTTGCCGTCCGGGAACACCACATGGTCGACCTGTGGCTTGATCTCGTCCCAGGTGTACTTCGAAAGGCTCGCGATGTTGATCTCGGAGTCGAAGTGGCCGATGTTGCAGACGATGGCGTTGTGCTTCATGCGCGCCATGTGGTCGTGGTCGATCACATGCAAGTTGCCGGTGGCGGTGACGAAGATGTCGCCCTTGTCCGCGGCGTAGTCCATCGTCACGACGCGGTAACCGTCCATGGCCGCCTGCAGCGCGCAGATCGGGTCGATTTCAGTGACCCACACCTGCGCCGAGAGGGCCTTGAGCGCCTGCGCGCTGCCCTTGCCGACGTCGCCGTAGCCAGCCACGACCGCGACCTTGCCCGCCACCATCACGTCCGTGGCGCGCTTGATCGCGTCGACCAGCGACTCGCGGCAGCCGTAGAGGTTGTCGAACTTCGACTTGGTGACCGAGTCGTTGACGTTGATCGCCGGGAACAGCAGCCGGCCTTCCTTCTGCATCTGGTACAGCCGGTGGACGCCGGTGGTCGTCTCCTCGGTGACGCCGCGGATGCTCTTGGCGATCGTTGCGTAGAAGCCGGGCTTGGTCTTCAGCCGCTGCGCAATCGAGGCGTAGAGGGCTTCCTCCTCCTCGTTGCCGGGCTTGGCGATCACCGACGCGTTGGACTCGGCCTTCAGGCCGAGATGGACGAGCAGAGTTGCGTCGCCGCCGTCATCGAGGATCATGTTCGGCGTACCGCCGTCACTCCATTCGAAGATCCGGTGCGTGTATTCCCAGTAGTCCTTCAGCGACTCGCCCTTGTAGGCGAACACAGGCGTGCCCGCCTCAACGATGGCGGCGGCCGCGTGGTCCTGCGTCGAGTAGATGTTGCACGACGCCCAGCGCACATCCGCGCCGAGCGCGGTGAGCGTCTCGATCAGCACCGCGGTCTGGATCGTCATGTGCAGCGAGCCGGCGATGCGGGCGCCGTGCAGCGGCTGGGCGGCCGCGTACTGCTCGCGTACCGCCATCAGACCCGGCATCTCGGTCTCGGCGATCGCGATTTCCTTGCGCCCCCAGCCGGCGAGGGCGAGGTCGGCAACGTGATAGTCGTTCTTCAACTTGATGACAGCGCTCATTCTCTCTGCTCCTGATTTAGAGGGAATGGGCGCGGTTGTCGGGTCGACCTTCCCACCGAGCCTGACGAACCGCCGGGCTATTGCCCCCGGTCCGCTGCAGCGCCCCTCAGCGGGATGGTGTGTTTGGTTCGCGCTACTTCGCGTCAGCCTTGAGGGCGCGCACCTTGTCGGTGCGCTCCCAGGTGAAGGCGTGCTCGGTGCGGCCGAAGTGGCCGTACGAGGCGGTCGCCTCGTAGATCGGCCGGGCGAGGTCGAGCATCTGCCTGAGCCCATACGGGGTCAGGTCGAAGTGCCTGCGCACGAGCTTGGTCAGCGCCTCGCGGGACAGCTTGCTGGTGCCGAAGGTCTCCACCATCACCGAGGTGGGCTCGGCGACGCCGATCGCGTAGGACACCTGCACTTCGCAGCGCTCGGCCAGGCCCGCCGCCACGATATTCTTGGCGACGTAGCGCGCGGCGTACGCGGCCGAGCGGTCGACCTTCGACGGGTCCTTGCCGGAGAACGCGCCACCACCGTGGCGGGCGTAGCCACCGTAGGTGTCGACGATGATCTTGCGGCCGGTCAGGCCGCAGTCGCCGACCGGGCCGCCGATGACGAACTTGCCGGTCGGGTTGATGTGGAACTTGGTGCGCTTGTCGATCCAGCGCTTGGGCAGCACCGGCAGGATGATCTCCTCCATGACCGCCTCGCGCAGCCTGCGCTGGCCGATCTCGGGGCTGTGCTGGGTCGACAGCACGACCGCCTCGATGCCGACCGGCCGGTCGTGCTCGTAGCGGAAGGTGATCTGGCTCTTCGCGTCCGGGCGCAGCCAGGGCAGCTTGCGACCGCGGCGGACTTCTGCCTGCTTCTTCACCAGCCGGTGAGCGTAGGTGATCGGCGCCGGCATGAGCACGTCGGTCTCGTTGCTCGCGTAGCCGAACATGAGGCCCTGGTCGCCGGCGCCCTGCTTGCGCGGGTCCTTGCGATCGACGCCCTGGGCGATGTCCGGCGACTGCTTGCCGATGATGTTGATGACCGCGCAGCTGGCGCCGTCGAAGCCCATTTCGGAATGGTCGTAGCCGATGCGCAGCACCGTCTTGCGGACAATGGCCTCGAGGTCGACCCAGGCGGAGGTGGTGATCTCGCCGGCGACGATCACGCAGCCAGTCTTGACCATCGTTTCGCAGGCGACGCGTGCGCCCTTGTCCGCGGCCAGGATCGCATCGAGCACCGCGTCCGAGATCTGGTCTGCGACCTTGTCCGGATGACCCTCGGCGACCGA
This sequence comes from Pseudomonadota bacterium, assembly GCA_025356815.1. Taxonomy (GTDB): domain Bacteria; phylum Pseudomonadota; class Gammaproteobacteria; order Steroidobacterales; family Steroidobacteraceae; genus CAIKZZ01. The sequence continues at coordinate 58,823 of JANXQL010000088.1, read as the reverse complement.
TTCGGACGTAAAGAGGAAACTGTTCGAAGACATGTGCTTACCGGCGCCCTGCGGCGCCCCCGTGACTGGACAACCACGAAAGTATACCCGGGGCTTGCCGTCGTTGCCCCTGTCGCAGCGGTATTAGACAATGGGCGGGTTAACTCTCCGTGACGGAACCCAAGCCATGACCAACCGCCGCCATCTTGCCAACGCCATCCGCGCTCTGAGCATGGATGCCGTCCAGAAGGCCAATTCCGGGCACCCTGGCGCACCGATGGGGATGGCCGACATTGCCGAAGTGCTCTGGCGCGACTTCCTCAAGCACAACCCGGGCAATCCGGGCTGGTACGACCGCGATCGATTCGTGCTCTCCAATGGCCACGCCTCGATGCTGCTGTACTCGCTGCTGCACCTGACCGGGTACCCGCTGTCGATCGACGACCTCAAGAATTTCCGGCAGTTCGGCTCGCATACGGCCGGACATCCGGAGCGGGACGCGAAGCTGGGGATCGAGACTACGACCGGACCGCTCGGCCAGGGGCTTGGCAATGCCGTCGGCATGGCGCTCGCGGAACGGGTGCTCGCGGCGACCTTCAACCAGCCGGGCTTCACGCTGGTCGACCACCACACCTACGTCTTTCTCGGCGACGGCTGCCTGATGGAGGGGGTTTCGCACGAGGCCTGCTCGCTGGCCGGCACGCTGGGTCTTGGCAAGCTGATCTGCTTCTACGACGACAACGGCATCTCGATCGACGGCCACGTGCAGGGCTGGTTCACCGACGACACGCCCAAGCGCTTCGAAGCCTACGGCTGGCAGGTGCTCAGGGGCGTCGATGGCCATGACGCCGAGGCCATCACCAAGGCGATCCGCAAGGCGCGCAAGGAAACCGGCAAGCCGACCCTGATCTGCTGCAAGACGGTGATCGGCTTCGGGGCTCCCAACAAGCAGGGCAGCGAGGCGACCCACGGTGCGCCGCTGGGCGCCGACGAGGTCGCCGCCGCGCGCCAGACGCTGGGCTGGAACTACCCGCCGTTCGAGATCCCCGACGACGTGCGTGCCGCCTGGGACGCGCGCGCCAAGGGCAAGCGCATCGAGAGCAAGTCGATGCGGCTGCTCAAGGAATACCGCAAGGCCTACCCCGAACTTGCAGCCGAGTTCGAGCGCCGCGTGCGGGGCGACCTGCCTGCCGGCTGGGGAGATATCGCCCGCACGACCATCGCGGCGGTGCAGGCGGCAGGCCCGGTCGTCGCTACCCGGCAGTCCTCGCAGGCGGCGCTGAACGCGTTCGCGCCGCGCCTGCCGGAGCTGCTCGGCGGCTCGGCGGACCTGACACATTCGAATCTGACCTGGACAAAGACCTCCAAGCTGGTCACCCGCGCCGATGCCGATGGCAACTACATCTCCTACGGCGTGCGCGAGTTCGGCATGGCGGCGGCGATGAACGGTATCAGCCTGCATGGCGGCTTCCTGCCGTACGGCGGCACGTTCCTGGTGTTCTCCGACTACGCCCGAAACGCCGCCCGAATGGCGGCGTTGATGGCCGTGCCTGCGATCTACGTGTGGACGCACGACTCGATTGGCCTTGGCGAGGACGGCCCGACCCACCAGCCGATCGAGCACGTCTCCTCGCTGCGCCTGATCCCGAACATGACCGTCTGGCGACCGTGCGACGCCGTCGAGGCACACATCGCCTGGGTCGATGCGCTCGAGCGTCGCAGCGGCCCGACCTCACTGGTGCTGACACGGCAGGCGCTGCCGCACAATGCCCGCAGCGAGACGCAGCTCGCCGACGTACGCCGCGGTGGCTACGTCCTGGTCGACAGCGACGGCGCGGCCGAACTCGTGCTGCTCGCGACCGGCTCCGAGGTCGCCCTCGCGCTCGAGTCGGCCAAGTCGCTGACCGCGGCCGGCCGGCGCGTGCGGGTCGTGTCGATGCCATGCACGTCGCTGTTCGATGCGCAGAGCCAGTCCTATCGGGACAGTGTGCTGCCCCGCGGCGTGCCACGCGTCGCAATCGAGGCGGGCGTGCGCAATTACTGGTGCCAGTACACGGGCGACATCGACCGGGTCGTCGGCATCGACACGTTCGGTGCCTCGGCGCCGGCCAAGGATCTGTTCCGCCACTTCGGCTTTACCGTCGAGCATGTCGTCGCCGCCGCCGGTCGCGCGCTCGCGGGTTGAATTCAGGTTTCAGACAAGGGGATTGCATAGATGGCCATTAAGGTAGGTATCAACGGGTACGGTCGCATCGGCCGCAACGTGCTGCGGGCGCTGTACGAGAGCAAGCGCAATGGCGAGATCCAGATCGTCGCGATCAACGACCTTGGCAACTCGCAGACCAACGCGCACCTCACGCGCCACGATACGGCGCACGGTCGCTTTCCCGGCGAAGTGAGCGTCGACGGCGACTCGATGATCGTCAATGGCGACCGCATTCGCGTGCTGGCCGAGCGTGACCCGGCCAAGCTGCCGTGGGGCGAGCTCGGCGTCGACTACGTGCTCGAGTGCACGGGCCTGTTCTCGTCGCACGAGAAGGCCTCCAAGCACCTCGCCGGCGGCGCCAAGAAGGTCGTGATCTCCGCCCCGGGCAGCGGCGCGGTCGACGCGACGGTGGTCTACGGCGTCAACCACAACGTGTTGACCAGCGGTATGAGCGTCATCTCGAACGCGTCCTGCACGACCAACTGCCTCGCGCCGCTGGTGAAGCCGCTGCACGATCAGATCGGCCTCGTGGCCGGCATCATGACCACCATCCACGCCTACACCAACGATCAGGTGCTCACCGACGTCTATCATGAGGATCTGCGTCGCGCCCGCTCGGCGACGATGTCGATGATCCCGACCAAGACCGGCGCTGCCGCCGCGGTCGGCCTCGTGCTGCCGGAGCTGAAGGGCAAGCTGGACGGCTTCGCGGTGCGGGTGCCGACAATCAACGTCTCGATGGTCGACCTCACCTTCACCGCCAGGCGCGAGACCTCGGTCGAGGAGATCAACCGGATTCTCAAGGAGGCCTCGTCCGGCCCGCTGAAGGGCGTGCTCGCCTATAACGACGGCCCGCTGGTATCGGTGGACTTCAATCACGACCCGGCCTCGTCGACCTACGATGCGACCCTGACCAAGGTCGTCGGTGGCACGCTGGTGAAGGTCTGCTCGTGGTATGACAACGAGTGGGGCTTCTCCAACCGCATGCTCGACACGACGCTGGCCTGGAGCCACGCGAAATGACCGCTGCCGCCGCCATGGGCGGCGTGTCGACCCGCGTGATACGGATGCAGGACGTCGCACTCAAGGGCAAGCGCGTCCTGATCCGCGAGGATCTCAACGTGCCGGTCAAGGACGGCACGGTCAGCAGCGACGCGCGCATCCGCGCGGCGCTGCCCACGATCCAGGCGGCGCTGGCCGCTGGCGCGCGCGTGATGGTCATGTCGCACCTGGGTCGCCCGGAGGAGGGCAAGCCCGTCGCCGAGTTCTCGCTGGCGCCGGTGGCGGCGCGGCTGTCTGAACTGCTCGGCCGGCGCGTGCCACTGGTCAAGGACTGGCTGGACGGCGTCGAGGTCGCCGAGGGCGAAGCGGTGCTGCTCGAGAACGTCCGCTTCCACAAGGGCGAGAAGAAGGACTCCGAGGAACTGTCGAAGCGCATGGCAGCGCTGTGCGACGTCTACGTGATGGATGCGTTCGGCACGGCGCACCGCGCCGAGGCGAGCACCCATGGTGTCGCGCGCTTCGCGCCGATCGCCTGTGCGGGACCGTTGCTGGTCAATGAGCTGGTGGCGCTCGACTCGGCTCTGCACAATCCGAAGCGTCCGCTGGTCGCGATCGTCGGCGGCTCCAAGGTCTCGACCAAGCTGACCGTGCTCGAGGCTCTGCTCGCGAGGGTCGACAGGCTGATCGTCGGCGGCGGCATCGCCAACACGTTCCTGCTCGCGCAGGGGGCGCCGATTGGCAAGAGCCTGGCGGAGCCCGACATGATCGACATCGCACGGCGGCTGGTCGCGCAGTGCGCCGAGCGTGGCATCGAGCTGCCGCTGCCGACCGACGTGGTGGTCGCTAAGGAGTTCTCGGCCACGGCCGAGGCCGACGTGAAGCCGATCGCGGAGGTCACCGCCGACGAGATGATCCTAGACATCGGTCCGGATACGGCTGAGCGCTTCGCGCGCGCGGTCGGCGACGCCGGCACCGTGCTGTGGAACGGCCCGGTCGGCGTGTTCGAATTCGACCAGTTCGGGGAGGGTACCAAGACGCTCGCCAACGCCATCGCGCGGTCGAAGGCGTTTTCGCTCGCCGGTGGCGGCGATACGCTCGCGGCGATCGAGAAGTACCAGGTGGAGGAGGGCATGTCCTACATTTCCACCGGCGGCGGCGCATTCCTCGAGTTCGTCGAGGGCAAGCCGCTGCCGGCGGTGGTGATGCTCGAGGCCCGTGCGACCGAGGCGCGCAGGGCATGACGCCGGTCGGGGCGCCCACCCGCCGGGCCAAGATCGTCGCAACCCTGGGTCCCGCGACCGACGACCTTCACGTACTGGCGGCGCTGATCCGCGCCGGTGCCGGCGTCGTGCGCGTCAACTTCTCGCACGGCAGTTTCGAGGACCATGCCCGCCGCGTGCAGCTGGTGAGGGATGCGGCCGCGAGCGTCGGCCGTGTGGTGAGCGTGCTCGGAGACCTGTCGGGTCCGAAGATCCGCATCGAACGCTTCGTCGATGGCAGGATCCAGCTGGTGGAGGGTGCGCCGTTCACGCTCGATGTGTCGCTCGACCCCATGGAGGGCAGTCAGGATTCGGTCGGCTGCGCATACAAGGATCTGCCCAGGGACGTCGGTTCGGGGGATGTGCTGCTGCTCAATGACGGCCTGATCGTGCTCGAGGTGACCTCGGTCGACGGACCGCGCGTGCACACGCGCGTGGTGACCGGCGGCGAGCTGTCGAACAACAAAGGCCTGAACCGGCGTGGTGGCGGTCTGTCGGCCGGCGCGTTGACCGACAAGGACCGCGCCGACATCCAGATCGCCGCGAAGCTCGAGGTCGACTACCTCGCGGTCTCGTTCCCGCGCTGCGCCGCGGACATGATCGAGGCGCGCCGACTGCTGCGCGCTGCCGGCGGCACGGCTGGTCTGGTGTCGAAGATCGAGCGCGCCGAGGCGATCGTGAACCTCGAGGAAATAGTCGAGGCGAGCGACGTGGTCATGGTCGCCAGAGGCGACCTCGGCGTCGAGGTGGGCTACGCGGAGCTGACTGGCCTGCAGAAGCAGATCATCCAGACCGCACGGCACCACTTCAAGCCCGTCATCACGGCGACCCAGATGATGGAGTCGATGATCAACAATCCGGTGCCGACGCGCGCCGAGGTCTCGGACGTTGCCAACGCCGTGCTCGACGGCACGGACGCGGTGATGCTGTCCGCCGAGAGCGCCGTCGGCAGGTATCCGGTCAAGGCCGTCGAGGCGATGGCGCAGGTCATCGTCGGTGCGGAGAAGTACCAGATCGCCAAGGGCGGCCGCAGCCGCCAGCGTTTCGAGAGGAAGGAGTTCCAGGGCACCGATGAGGCGATCGCGATGGCCGTCATGTACACCGCCAACCACATGGATGTGAAGGCGATCGTCGCGCTGACGGAATCCGGCTCCACGCCGCTGTGGATGTCGCGCATGCGCTCGGACATTCCAATCTACGCCTTCACCCGGGTAGAGTCGACGCGCCGGCGCGTGACGCTGTATCGCGGCGTCTATCCGGTGGCGTTCGATGTCACGCACACCGAGCCGTCGATTCTCTACCCGTCGATCTTCCGTCGCGCGGTGGAGCTCGGGCTGTGCGCCGAGGGCGACCGGATCATCGTGACCAAGGGCGAGCATTCCGGCGTTTCCGGCGGCACCAACTCGATGAAGATCCTCGAGGTGCGGATCTAGGCGACGCGGGCGGGCCCGTTCGGCCCGCTTGCCAGCCTGCTGCCCAGCGGCGACGATGGCGGCCCACCCTCGTCGTCCGGGTCGCCCCATGCAGAAGCTGTTGCTCCGCCTCGCCGTGGCGCTCGTCGCGCTGGCGGCGCTTGCCGCCGTCGCCGTCTGGCTGCTGCTGCGCGCGAGCCTGCCGGTGCTCGACGGACGCGTGCACGCGCATGGCGTCGAGGCCATGGTCAGCGTCGAGCGCGATGCCAGCGGGGCGGTCACCGTCAGCGGCGGGCAGCGGGCTGACGTCGCCTACGGGCTGGGTTACGCGCACGGCCAGGACCGGTTCTTCCAGATGGACCTGATGCGCCGCGCTGCGGCCGGTGAGCTGTCGGCGCTGATGGGCCGCGCCACGCTCGGCACCGACCGGGCGCTGCGCGTGCACCGCTTCCGCTCTGTCGCGCGCGCGGTGATCGGCCGGGCGGGTGCCGAGCAGCGCACGCTGATGGATGCGTACGCGGCCGGCGTCAATGCCGGGCTCGCGTCCCTGCGCGGGCGGCCATTCGAGTACCTGCTCCTGGGCGGCACGCCCGAGCCGTGGCGGGCCGAGGATTCGGTGCTGGTGGTGCTGGCGATGTTCCTGGAGCTGCAGGAGGCGGACGGCCATACCCGCCTCGAACGCGGCCTGGTGCACGAGTCCCTGCCGCCGGCCGCGGCGGACTTCGTCGAGGCTGCCGCGGGTGACTGGGACGCGGCCCTCGACGGCACGGTGAGCGCCGCCCCGCGCGTGCCGACGGCCGCGGACTACGATCTGGCGCGCCTGGGTCCGCTGGACTTCGCGCCGCCCGCGCGGCACGCGACTCCCCATTCGGCGCCCGGCAGCAACAACTGGGCGGTCGCCGGCCGTCGCAGCGCCTCGGGCGCGGCGCTGGTCGCCAACGACATGCACCTCACGATCCGCGTGCCCAACACCTGGTATCGCGCCCGCCTGCACTGGCGCGACGCCGGTGGGGCCGAGGCCGACGTCACCGGCGTCACCCTGCCGGGGGCACCGGCGGTGGTCACCGGCAGCAATGGCCATGTGGCCTGGGGCTTCACCAACAGCTACGGCGACTACCAGGACCTGGTCCTGGTGGTGCCGGATCCGGCTGCCGCAGACCACTACCTCGCGGCCGACGGCTCGCATCCGTTGAGCCACGTGAAGGAGCGCATCCTGGTCAAGGGCGCGGAGCCGGAGGTGCTGGATGTGGTCGGCACCCAGTGGGGGCCGATCGTCGGCCACGACGCGCATGGCCGCGCCCTGGCGCTCGCCTGGACCGCGCACGATCCGGCCGCGCTGAATTTCGAGCTGGCGGGCCTGGATCGCGCCGCGTCCGTGGACGAGGCGATCGGGCTTGCCGCCCGTGCCGGCATCCCGGCGCAGAATTTCGTGGTTGGCGACCGCGACGGCCACATCGCCTGGACCGTTGCCGGCCAGGTGCCGACCCGGCACGGCGTGGACAGCGGCCTGCCGCACCTGTCGACCGACCCGCAGGCGGGCTTCGCCGGCTGGCTCGACGCCGCCGACCGGCCGCGCCTGGTCGATCCCGCGCCCGGGCAGATCCAGACGGCGAACGCGCGCGTCGTCGGCGGCGCCGCGCTCGCGGCGATCGGTGACGGCGGCTACGACCGCGGCGCGCGCGCGCGCCAGATCCAGGGCGACCTCGCCGCGCGCGGCGACCAGCTGACGCCCGCCGACATGCTCGCCGTCCAACTGGACGACCGCGCGCTGTTTCTCAGTCGCTGGCACGAACTCCTGCTAGGGCTGCTCGATGCCGACGCGCTCGCGGGCCATCCCCGCCGCGCCGAGCTGAAAAGCGCACTCGGCCGCTGGAGCGGCCATGCCGCCATCGACGATCCGGCGTTCCGCCTGGTGCGGGCGTTCCGTCTGGAGGTCGAGCGTGACGCCTTCTATGCGCTGATCGCTCCTGTGCGGGCCGCGAACCCCGGCGTGCGTTTCCACATCCCTGCCTCGTTCGAGGGACCGCTCTGGTCGCTGGTCAGCGGCCGGCCGGTGAACCTGCTGCCGCCCGGGCAGGCCGATTGGCGCTCGTTCCTGCTGCAGGCGGTGGACGCGACACTCGCGGACCTCGACGGCGAGTGCGCGGCACTAGTCGCGTGCACCTGGGGCCGGGTCAACCTGGTGCGCATCCGCCATCCGCTGTCGGCCGCGGTGCCCGGCATCGCGCGGCTGCTGGATGTGCCCCCCGAGATGCTGCCGGGCGACGAGGACATGCCGCGCGTGCAGGGGACGAACTTCGGTTCCTCCGAGCGCTTCGCCGTCTCCCCGGGCCACGAGGCCGAGGCCCTGTTCGCGATGCCCGGCGGGCAGAGCGGCCACCCGCTGTCAGCGTACTTTCGCGCCGGCCACGAGCACTGGGCGCACGGTACGCCGGCACCGTTCCTGCCCGGTCCGGCGGAGCACCGGCTGACGCTGACGCCCTGACGACAGGGTCGCGGGCCTGTCCTGCGCACCGTAAGATCGGGGCCCCGCCCGAAGGAGTCCCCGATGTCGAATCCCCGGTTCACCGGCACCGAGCGCTACGTCGCGACCGGCGACCTGACGATGGCGGTCAACGCGGCGGTCACGCTCGGCCGGCCGCTGCTGATCAAAGGCGAACCGGGGACGGGCAAGACCCAGCTGGCCGAGGAGATCGCCCGCTCGCTGGCGCGACCGCTGTACGAGTGGCACGTGAAGTCCACGACCAAGGCGCAGCAGGGCCTGTACGAGTACGACGCGGTCTCGCGTCTGCGCGACTCCCAGCTCGGCGACGAGCGGGTGCGTGAGATCGCCAACTACATCGTCAAGGGGCGACTGTGGGAGGCGTTCGAGTGCGATGAGCAGCCGGTGCTGTTGATCGACGAGATCGACAAGGCGGACATCGAGTTCCCGAACGACCTGCTGCGCGAACTGGACCGGATGGAGTTCTACGTCTACGAGACGCAGCAGCTCGTGCGCGCGCGCCACCGGCCGATCATCGTGATCACCAGCAACAACGAGAAGGAGCTGCCGGATGCATTCCTGCGCCGCTGCTTCTTCCATTACATCCGCTTTCCGGATGCCGCGACGATGGAGCAGATCGTCGCCGTGCATTTCCCCGGCCTCAAGCAGGAGCTGCTGAAGGAAGCCCTCGAGGCGTTCTACCGCCTGCGTGATGTGCCGGGCCTGAAGAAGAAGCCCTCGACCTCGGAGCTGCTCGACTGGCTCAAGCTGCTGCTCGCCGAGGATATCCCGCCTGAGGCGCTGCGCGCCGCCGACGGCAAGGCGGTGATCCCGCCGCTGTACGGCGCACTGCTGAAGAACGAGCAGGACGTGCACCTGTTCGAGCAGCTGCTGTTCATGAACCGCCGCGCTGGCCGCTAGCGCGCGGGCGTCATGCTCGTCCGGTTCTTCATGATGCTGCGCGAGGCCGGCGTGCCGGTCTCGCTCGGCGAGTACCTGGCGCTCTTGGAGGCGCTCAAGGCGCGCGTCGCGGGCACTTCGGTCGAGGACTTCTACGTGCTTGCGCGCACGGTGCTGGTCAAGGACGAGCGCCACTATGACCGCTACGACCGCGTCTTCGCCGAGCACTTTCGCGGGCTCGAGGCCGCATTCACGGGGCCCGACGCCACGGCGCTGCCCGAGGAATGGCTACGCAAGCTCGCCGAGCTCACCCTCGGACCCGAGGAGCGGGCGAAGATCGAGGCGATGGGGGGCCTCGAGAAGCTGATGGAGGCGCTGCGCGAGCGGCTGCGCGAGCAGGAAGGCCGCCACCAGGGCGGCAACAGGTGGATTGGAACGGCCGGACGCTCGCCGTTCGGCGCCTATGGCTACAACCCGGAAGGCGTGCGCATCGGCCAGGACGCGTCGCGTCAGCGCAGCGCGGTCAAGGTCTGGGACAGGCGCGAGTTCAGGAATCTGGACGATACGCTCGAGCTCGGCACGCGCAACATCAAGCTCGCGTTGCGTCGCCTGCGCAGGTTCGCGCGCGAGGGCGCCGCCGAGGAACTGGACCTCGGCGGCACCATCGACGCGACTGCGCGCAACGCCGGCTGGCTCGATCTGAAGCTCGTGCCGGAGCGCCACAACGCGATCAAGGTCCTGCTGTTTCTGGACGTCGGCGGCTCGATGGACGACCACGTGCGCGTCTGCGAGGAACTGTTCACCGCGGCGCGCAGCGAGTTCAAGCACCTGGAGTACTACTACTTCCACAACTTCGTCTACGAGACGGTCTGGAAGGACAACCACCGTCGCCACGCCGAGCGCATCCCGCTCGTCGAGGTGATGCGCACCTACGGCCCGGACTACCGGCTGGTGTTCGTCGGCGACGCCACGATGGGACCGTACGAGATCCTGCAGGCGGGCGGCAGCATCGAGCACTGGAACGAGGAGCCGGGATCGGCATGGCTCGAGCGCCTGCGGCAGGCGTACCCGCGGCACGCCTGGCTGAACCCCGAGCCGGAGGAGCGCTGGGAGTACGTGCCGTCGATCGGCGTCTGCCGGCGCCTGCTGGAGGGCCGGATGTACCCGCTGACGTTGGCCGGCATCGACCGCGCGACGCGCGCGCTGAATGCGCGCTAGGCGTGCGCGGGGCGGGCTTTCAGCTGGTCGTCTTCGCGGCCGGTGCCTTGGCTTGGCGCGCCTGCAGTTCCTTCAGGACCATCTCCGAATGGCCTTGCGGGTCGACCTTGACCCAGTGCTTGGCGATCCTGCCCTGCGGGTCGATCAGGAAGGTATCGCGCTGCGCGAGTTCGTAGATGCCCAGCATATTGACCAGCACACCGTAGTCGCGCGCCGTCTGCTTGCTGGGGTCGGCGAGGATCGTGAACGGCAGCGAGTGCTTCTCGGCGAACTCCTTGTGCGAGGCCACATCGTCGACGCTGATGCCGACGATCGTCGCGCCGGCCTTGCGGAAGGCGAAGATGTTGTCGCGCAGCGAACAGGCCTGGGTGGTGCAGCCCGGCGTCTGGTCCTTGGGGTAGAAGTACACGACCAGCCACTGGCCGCGGTACTCCTCGAGCGAGTGCCATCGACCGGCCTGGTCCTGCAGCTTGAACGCGGGGGCAGCGGCGCCTTCGAGCGGGCCGGCGGCGGGAACCTCGGCGCGGGCGGGCGATGCGGCCGCCGTGCACAGGGTCAGCAGCAGGGTGGCGACGTGGCGACGTGACAGGATCATGGCTTCCTCCGGAAGGGCGGGGCACGGGCCGGGGATCCGGCGCGCTCGATGGTAATGCCGGTCAGCGCATAATGACACCGTGAGCGAAACCCCGGATCCCTGTACTGGACTGCCAAGGCCGGCGCCCCGCCTCGCGCTGGTGCTGCCCGGCGGCGGTGCGCGCGCCGCCTATCAGGTTGGCGTGCTCAAGGCGCTGGCCGAGTTCGTCCCGGCCGACCGGCCGGTGCCGTTTCGCATCATCACCGGCACCTCGGCCGGCGCGATTATCGGCTGCATCATCGCCGCTCACGCGGCGCATTTCCGCGAAGGCGCGCTCACGCTCGAGCGCTTCTGGGCCGGCTTTCGCGTCGAGCAGGTGTTTCGGGCGGACACGCCGAGCATGCTGCGCGGCGGGCTGCACTGGCTGCTTGCCCTGGTGTCCGGCGGCTGGCTCGCGCGGTCGCCGCGCTCGGTGCTCGACAACGCGCCGCTGCGCGAGCTGCTGGAGCGGCACGTCAACTTCGCGCGCATCGCGCAGGCGCTGGAGCACGGTCACCTGGATGCGCTGTCGATCAGCGCCTCGCCCTACCAGCAGGGCGAGTCGGTCGCGTTCTACAGCGCGAGCCCCGCGCACGCGGCACTGCTACGACCCTGGTCGCAGGGGGTGCCGGCGGAGCTTGGTCTCGATCACCTGATGGCCGGCGCCGCGGTGCCGTTCCTGTTCCCGCCGGTGCGCATGGAAGGCCGCTACTACGGTGACGGCGCGATGCGCCAGCTGGCGCCGCTGTCGGCGGCCATCAATCTCGGCGCCGAGCGGTTGCTGGTCGTCGGTGTGCGGCCGGCCATGGCCGCGGGGCGGCCGTCGCCGCCGTTCGTCGAGGCGCACCCGCCGAGCTTCGGGCACATCTTCGGCTTCATGCTCGACACCCTGTTCATGGATGCCGTGCACGCCGACCTGGAGCGGCTGGAGCGCGACAACCTGCTGCTGAAGGCGGCGGGCGTTGCGGTCCCCGGCATGCGCCGCATCGAGGCACTGCAGCTCGCGCCGAGCGAGGATTTCGGCGAGATTGCCGAGCGCCACGAGGCGGACATGCCGCGCTCGCTGCGCACGTTGCTGCGGACCCTGGGCGCCGCAAATCCCGGCGGCCGGATGCTGCTCAGCTACCTGCTGTTCGACGGCGCGTACGCGCGCGAGCTGATCGCGCTCGGCTATGCCGACGCGATGCGCCGTCGCGACGAGCTTCAGGAATTGCTGAGCGAGGCGTGACGGGTGACGACGCCCGGGTAGGTCGCGCCGAAGTGCGCGGCCAACCGGTCGGCCAGGTACACGGAACGATGCTGGCCGCCGGTACAGCCGATGGCGACGGTCAGGTAGGCGCGATTGTTCTGGACGTACAGCGGGATGCGCCGTTCGAGGAAGGCGATGATGTCCTCGAGCAGCCTGCGCACCTCGGCCTCCGCCTGTAGGAATTCGATCACCGGTGCGTCCCGGCCGTTCAGCGGCTGCAGGGCAGGCACCCAATACGGATTGGGTAGCGTGCGCGCGTCGAAGACGAAGTCCGCGCCGCCGGGGATGCCGTGTTTGAAGCCGAACGACTCGAACATGATCGACAGCCGCCCTCGACTGCGCGGTTCCACCCGGGCGCGGATCATCTCGCGCAGCTGGTGGACGCTGGTCATGGTGGTGTCGATGACGAGGTCCGCCGAGTAGGTGATCGGCTCCAGCAGTCGCAGCTCCTCGGCGATGGCGCCCTTCAGGTCCAGGCCCTCGCGTACCAGCGGGTGGCGGCGGCGGGTCTCGCCGTAGCGCTTGAGCAGCACGCCTTGTTCGGCATGCAGGTAGATGATCTCGCAGGCGATGCCGCTCTTGCGCAGCGAGCGGACGAGCTCGGGGACGGTGGTGATGTCACCCGGGTCGTTGCGGGCGTCGAGGCCCAGCGCACTCTTCTCGTAGATGCCGTCCGGACGCTGCACCGCATGCGAGATGAACGCGTTGAGCAGGCCGGCGGGGATGTTGTCGGTGCAGAACCAGCCGAGGTCCTCGAGCATGTTGAGCGCGACGCTCTTGCCCGAGCCCGACAGGCCGCTGACGATCACAAGGCGCATCGACGGGTTGTCCACGTTGGGGCGGGTGGCTGTGCCCGCGCAGCTTTGGAGGATGGTACGAGTTGTAGACGACGGTGGCGAGAGGAGCACCCCCGCCCGGGGGGCGGCGCCGGGGCCGGCGCCGCCCGATCAGCGCCCGGGAGCGCTCAGGCGCGGCCGCGCGGAGCCTCGGCGGCGTGATGGTCGCCCTTTTTCTCCTTGTGCTTTTTCACCAGTCGATCCAGCTTGTCGGTCAGCTCGTCGATGGCGGCGTACATGTTGGCATTGAGGTCGGCGGCGTCGGCGTGGATGTTGCCACCCCGCACGTTGACGGTCGCCTCGGCCTTGTGGGTCAGCTTCTCCACGGTCAGCACGCAGTGCACGGCTGTCACCTGGTCGAAATGGCGCGAAATGCGTTCGAACCTCTTTTCGACGTAGCTTCGGATGGCCGGCGTGATTTCGACGTGGTGTCCCGTTACGGTCAGCTGCATGGTCATTCTCCTCGTGTCTCAACCATTCAACGTGCGGGCGCTGTACGGCGCTCGCTAGAGGGGGCAATCCGCAACGCCTCCCGGTACTTGGCCACGGTACGGCGGGCGACCTGGGCCCCGTCTGCTGCCAGCAGCTCGGCGAGCCGGTTGTCCGACAGGGGATTCCCGGCGTCCTCGCTCTCGATCAGCTTCCTGATCTTCGCGCGGATCACGACCGAAGACATCTCCGTACCATCCGTAGCTGCGACGTGGCTCGAGAAGAAGTAGCGGAACTCGAAAACGCCCCGTGGCGTGTGCATGTACTTGCCGGTGGTGATCCGCGAAATCGTGGCCTCGTGCTTGTCGACGGCCTCGGCGACGTCGCGCAGCACCATCGGTCGCATCGCCTCGTCGCCGTGGTCGAAGAACGCGGCCTGGCGCTCGACGATGCAGCGGGCGACCGTCAGCAGGGTCTCGTTACGGATTTCCAGGCTGCGCAGCAGCCAGCGCGCCTCCTTGAGCAGGTCGCGCATCTGGCCGTGCTCGCGGCCCAGGTGGCTTGCGTAGGCCTGATTGACCCGGATCCGGGGGAGGGCGCCGGTGTTGAGTTCCACCACCCAGCCGTGCTGGCCGCGGCGGACGTAGACGTCCGGGACGACGTAGTCCGGCCGGTAGGGCTGGATCGTGGACCCGGGTCGCGGGTGACAGCCGCGCACCAGCGCCAGCGCCTGGTCGAGTTCCTCATCGTCTACGTTTAGTGTGCGCCGCAGCAGCGGGCGCTGGTCGCGGACCAGCGCCAGGTGGTCGCGGGCGATCGCGATCGCGGTGTCCCGCCCCGGCGTGTCCGCGGCCAGCTGTGCCAGCTGCAGTTCGATGCATTCGCCGAGCGACCGCGCCCCGACGCCGGCCGGATCGAAGGCCTGCACGACCCGCAGCACCCGCTCGATCTCCTCGATCGAGCACTTCAGCTCCGGCCGCAGGCAGTCCTGGACCATCTCCAGCGAGTCGCCGAGGCGGCCGTCGTCGTCGATCGCGTCGATGATCGCCTCGCCGATAGCGAGTTCCCGCGGCGCCAGCCGCGACAGGCGCAGCTGGTAGGCGAGGTGCTCCTGCAGGGTCTCGCTGCTGTCGTCCGAAAATTCCTGCGGCCGGTCCTCGCCAGACCAGGGTGTGTCGGAGGTCGCTGCGGTCGGACCGTCCTCCCAGCTGTCGTCCGCCACCTCCGCGTCGCCTTCGCCCACCGGGTCGCCGGGATCCTCGGCGCGACTGGCGGCCTGCTCGGCGGATTCGCCCCCAGGCGCCGAGGCACTGGCCTCGAGAGTGTCCAGCGACACGTCGCCTTCACCGTCCTCTTCCGCCTCGAGCATGGGGTTCTGCTCGAGCGCGTCGGCGATCGTCTGGTGCAACTCCATCAGCGGTAGCTGCAGCAGGCGAATGGCCTGCTGCAGCTGCGGCGTCATGGTGAGCTGGGTGCCGAGGCGGAGCTGGAGTGAGGGTTTGAGCATCGTGCCCGGCTGGTGGACGGTGCGCCGACGGCGGTCGCCGCCGGCGGTTACATCCGGAAATCCTGACCCAAGTACACCTCACGAACCTCTGGATTTGCAAGGATCTCTTCCGCAGATCCGGACGCGATCACGGCGCCCTGGTTCACGATGTAGGCGCGGCCACATATTCCGAGTGTTTCCCGCACGTTGTGATCGGTGATCAGCACGCCGATCCCGCGTGCGCGCAGGTGCTCGATGCTGCGCTGGATGTCCGCCACCGACAGCGGGTCGACACCCGCGAACGGCTCGTCCAGAAGCATGAAGCGCGGTTCCGCCGCCAGCGCCCGGGCGATCTCGACGCGCCGCCGCTCGCCACCTGAGAGGCTCTGGCCGAGACTGTCGCGGATGTGGCCGATGTGCAGTTCGTCGAGCAGCGCGTCGAGCCGCGCCGCGCGGGCGTCGGCGTCGAGGCCCGGGCGGGTCTCGAGAATCGCATCGACGTTCTGGGCCACGGTGAGCTTGCGGAACACCGACGCTTCCTGCGGCAGGTAGCCCAGTCCCAGCCGTGCGCGCCGGTGCATCGGTAGTCGCGTCACTTCGGTCTGGTCCAGGAAGATTCGCCCGCCGTCGCAGGCGACTAGGCCGACCAGCATGTAGAACGCCGTCGTCTTGCCGGCACCGTTCGGGCCGAGCAGGCCGACCACCTCGCCGCTGTCGACCTCGAGCGTCAGGTCCCTCACGACCGTGCGCGAGCGATAGGCCTTCTTCAGGCCACTGGCGGAAAGCCGGCTCATGGGTTGGCCTTCGGTTCCGGTTTCGGCTCCGCCTTCTTCGGGTTGATCGTGATCGAGATCCGCCCGCCACCCTGTTCGCCAGGATTGGCGAGCACCCGTTGCTCGCGCACGTTGTAGACCAGCGTGTCGCCGCTGATCTCGTTGTTGCCGTCGGACAGCCAGGCATCCTCCATCAGCCGCAGCGTCCCGGCGCCGGGCTGGTACTGGATGCGCGCCGCCCGGCCGCGCGCGATGGCCTTGTCGCGCTTTTGCTCGAAGCGGGCCGGCGAACCGGTGATGTCGGCGCTGTTGATCAGGTTGGCGGTGAACGAGATGCGCGCTTCATCGCTCTGCAGCATGCCGTCCGGGACGGTGATCCGGACGTGGCCTGTGAACAGCCACTGGCTGTCCTTGAAATCCAGACCCGTCGCGACCGCCTCGTCAGCCTCGATCGCAAGCCCGCCTTGTGCGATCCGCACGCTGTGGAACAGCAGTCGGCTGTTCTTGTAGTCGAAGTCCGACGAGCTCGCCTCGAGCTGGATCGGCTGGCTGTCGTCGATCTGCGGACCGCGCGGCCCACTGGCGGGCGCCGCGAATGACGCGCCCGCCCAGCACAGGGACAGCAGCAGGCTAGCGCAGGAACGTGCCATGGACGGCGGTTTCCAGTTGCAGGGTTTCATGGGTAAGGTCCGCGCGCAGCCCGCGCGCCAGGAGCGCGTGCGGCGCAAACTCGATGCGCACCGGTTCCGCGGTCGTCGCCAGGTGGGTGCCGACGTCCAGTTCGAGGTGCTCGGTGCGCACGATCGCGCCGCTGCCAGGTCCGCGGCCGGCGGCGCGCAGTTCGACGTTGCCGTCGAGCATCACCTGCTGGCTGTGCGCCGGCAGCGTGCCGCCGTCCGCCGTCATGATCCAGTCGCGGCCGGATAGCGGCTCGTAGTGCAGCGTCGGATGCTGCAGCGTGACCGCGCCGTTCGGATCGGACTGAACGGCGCGGTCGGCGTGCGCGTGCAGGGTCGCGATGCCGCTCGCGTCGCTCTGCTCGACCGTCGCGTCGACCAGGTAGTAGCCGGACGCAGAAGCCGGCGCCAGGTCCGCGCGCGTGTCCGCCTCGCGGCTGCCGCGGGCCAGCCACCACGAGGCGGCGGCAAGGCCAAGCAGGGCCAGCATCGCGGCAGACCGGGCGCGAGTCACGTGCGCCCGTCGAGCAGCATGTCGCAGGCCTCGCGGACTGCGCCGTGCCCACCTGCCGCGCCCGTCACGTGGCGGGCAGCGGCGATCACGTCCGGGTGCGCGTCGGCCACCGCGATCGGGAATGCCACGATCGCCATCATCGGCAGGTCCGGCGTGTCATCGACGACGCAGGCGGCTTGTTTGGCACCGATATCCAGTTCGGCGAGCAGCTCGCGCAGCGCCAGCGCCTTGTTGTCGCAGCCCTGACGCACGTGGCGGATGCCGAGCTCGGCAGCGCGGCGCTCGACGGCGGCGGAGC
Source organism: Pseudomonadota bacterium (assembly GCA_025356815.1). Classification (GTDB taxonomy): domain Bacteria; phylum Pseudomonadota; class Gammaproteobacteria; order Steroidobacterales; family Steroidobacteraceae; genus CAIKZZ01. The sequence continues at coordinate 41,490 of JANXQL010000088.1, read as the reverse complement.
GACGGCCGGAAATGATCGCCACCTCGATGCCGGCACCCAGCACCGCCTTGATGCCTACGCCGTCGCGCACGTGGAAGGCCTTCATGACCTCGCCGTCGGGACCGAACCACAGCCGGCCGTCGGTCATCACGCCATCGACGTCGAGGACCAGCAGGCGAACCTGCATCGCCAGTTCGTCCATCACATGACTCCCGCGCGCAGCAGGTCGTGCACGTTCAGCGCGCCAACGACGGTTGCGCTGTCATCGACCACGACCAGCGCGGTGATCCGGTGGCGCTCCATCAACAACACTGCCTCGACCGCAAGCTCACGTGGACCGATCGAACGGCACGGTGCGGTCATGACCTCGCGCATCGGCGTCTCGTGCACGTCGATGCGCCGATCGAGGGCGCGGCGCAGGTCGCCGTCGGTAAACACGCCAAGTAGTCGGCCAGCCTCGTCGACGATGCCGGTCATGCCGAGTCCCTTGCGGCTCATCTCGAGCAGGCCGGCGGAAACGGTCGCGTCGGGACCCACCGCGGGAATTTCGGCGCCGACGTGCATGACGTCCTCGACATGCAGCAGCAGGCGGCGACCGAGGCTGCCGCCGGGATGCGATCGCGCAAAATCTTCCTCGGTGAAGCCACGCAGCCGCAACAGTGCAACGGCCAGCGCGTCGCCCATCGCAAGCGTCGCGGTGGTGCTCGCGGTCGGCGCGAGGTTCAGCGGACAGGCTTCGGCCGGTACGCTCACGTCCAGATGCACATCGGCGGTGCGGGCGAGCGAGGAGGCCGGATTGCCGGTCAGCGCGACCATCGGCACGCCCAGACGCTTGAGCACCGGCACCAGCGCCAGTACCTCGGCGGTCTCGCCCGAGTTGGACAGCGCCAGCACCAGGTCCTGATGCGTGATCATCCCCAGATCGCCATGGACAGCCTCGGCCGGATGGACGAAGAAGGCGGGCGTGCCGGTGCTGGCGAGGGTCGAGGCGATCTTGTTGCCCACGTGACCGCTCTTGCCCATGCCGATCACGACCACTCGTCCTCGGCAGGCGAGGCAGGCGCGGCAGGCGAGCGCGAATTGGGGCCCGAGGCGGCCCGCGAGGGTACTCACCGCCGCGGCCTCGATGTTCAATGCGACCCGGCCAAGCTCGATCAGCTCGACGTCGGTCAGGGGGGCGGGGGCAGGCTGCGCCGGCGTCGCCATGCGCGGACCTCTGCTGTAAGGGTGCGTGCATGATAGCAATTTACCCACGCTGCCGGCGCATCACCGGCGCCGGCGCTGTTCCCGCCCGGGCCGATTCACTACACTCGCGCACGGCGCGACTGGCGCTGGGCCCCGCAAGCGAGAGTCGCGATGAACCCCCTCCTGATCGAACAGCAGATCGCCGCCGGGCTGCCGGGCAGCCGCGCCCAGGTCCGTTCCGACGACAACACCCACTTCGAGGCGGTCGTGGTCGCGCCCCAGTTCGCCGGCAAACGACCCCTGCAGCGCCACCAGCTGGTCTACGCGACGCTCGGCGAGGCCGTCGGACGCGAGATCCACGCGCTGTCGATCCAGGCCCTGACGCCCGAGGAATGGGCTGCCCAGGCCGGGCGCTAGGCGCCGCCCGTGGACAAGCTGCAGATCACCGGCGGCGTCGCGCTCGAGGGCGAGGTCCGCATCTCCGGCGCCAAGAACGCCGCGCTGCCGATCCTGGCCGCCACGCTGCTGGTGGACGGCCCCGTGACGGTTGGCAACGTTCCGCACCTGCAGGACGTGACGACCACCAACGAGCTGCTCGGCAGGATGGGCGTCACGGTGACCATCGACGAGCGGATGCGGGTGACCGTCGACGCCTCGACGATCAAGCACTTCGTCGCGCCCTACGAATTGGTCAAGACGATGCGTGCCTCGATCCTCGTGCTCGGGCCGCTCTTGGCCCGCTTCGGCGAGGCGGACGTATCGCTGCCCGGCGGCTGCGCGATCGGTGCCCGACCGGTCAACATCCACGTCGCTGGCCTGCAGCAGCTCGGCGCTGAGGTCCGCATCGAGAACGGCTTCATCAAGGCCCGTGCGAGCCGGCTCAAGGGTGCGCGGCTGGTGCTTGAGACGGTCACCGTGACCGGCACCGAGAACCTGATGATGGCGGCGACGCTCGCGCAAGGGACCACCTGGATCGAGAACGCCGCGCGCGAGCCCGAAGTCGTCGACCTCGCCAACTTCCTGATCACCATGGGCGCCAGGATCAACGGCGCCGGCACCGACACGATCGTCGTCGAGGGCGTCGAGCGGCTTCACGGCGGCAGCTACGAGGTGCTCCCGGACAGGATCGAGGCCGGCACGTACCTCGTCGCGGCGGCGATCACCCGCGGCCGCGTCAAGGTCCGCAACGTGGTGCCCGGCCATCTCGACGCGGTGCTGGCGAAGCTGCGCGATGCTGGCGCGACGATCACCTCCGGCGACACCTGGATCGAGGTCGACATGCGCGGTCGCCGGCCGCTGGCGGTGGACCTGCGGACCGCGCCGTACCCCGCGTTCCCGACCGACATGCAGGCGCAGTTCGCGGCGCTGAACACGATCGCCGACGGCGTCGGCACGATCACCGAGACCATCTTCGAGAACCGCTTCATGCACATGCTAGAGATGCGCAGGCTCGGCGCCGAGATCCGCCTCGAGGGCAACACCGCGATCATCAAGGGCGTGACGCAGCTGACGGCGGCCCCGGTGATGGCGACCGACCTGCGCGCCTCGGCGAGCCTCGTGCTCGCCGGACTCGTCGCCGCGGGATGCACCACGATCGAGCGGATCTACCACATCGATCGCGGCTACGAGTGCATCGAGGAAAAGCTCAAGGCGCTCGGTGCCCAGATCCGGCGCATGCCGGGCTAGCGCCGGCGTCAGCGCTCGATCGGGCGCTGAACCACGGGCATCTTGGTATCGAAGCGCCCCGCACCGGGCCGCATGCCCTTGAGCTGCACGGTGCCGCCGGGCGTCTTGCGGGCGATCCGGCCAAGGAAGTCCTGGCGACCGGTGATTGGCTGGCCGTCGAGTTCGGTCAGAACGTCGCCGGGGCGCAGGCCGATCGCGGCCCCTGGGCTGCCCGGATAGAAGCCCGCCACCTCGACCCCCTGCGCCGGCCGGCCGGCATCGTCGGTCAGATCGTACAATCCCAGCCCGGACCAGCCGCGCACGACCCGCCCCTTGGACTGGATCTCCTGCGCGACGCCGCGCACGAGGTTGACCGGGATCGCGAAGCCGATCCCCTCGACCCCCTGCTCGTGGCTGAGGATCGCGGTATTGATCCCGACCAGTTCGCCCTCGGCGTTGACCAGCGCGCCGCCGGAGTTGCCGGGGTTGATCGCCGCGTCCGTCTGGATGAAGTTCTCGAGCATCGCAAGGCCCAGCTGCGAGCGCCCGGTCGCGCTGCAGATGCCCTGCGTGACGGTCTGGCCCAGGCCCAGCGGAAAGCCGATGGCGAGGACGATATCACCGACACGCAGCTGGTCGGAACGACCCAGCGGCATGACCGGCAGGTGGTCGAGGCCGATCTTCAGGATGGCAAGGTCGGTCTCCGGGTCCGTGCCAACGAGCGTCGCCTTGGCCGAGCGGCCGTCGACCAGTTGCACGACGATCTCCTGCACGCCCTTGATCACGTGGTAGTTCGTGGCGATGTGGCCGGCGGTGTCCAGGATCACGCCCGAGCCGCGGCTGAGCTCCTCGCGCTGGCGGTAGCCGAGCGAATCCGGCGCGAACCAGGACGACAGGTCCGGGAAGCGCCGCTCCACCACCACCTTGCGCGTGGAAATGTTGACCACCGCCGGCGCGACCCGGACGAGCGCGTCCGCGTAGCCTGCACTGCCGCGCGCGGCCGGCAAGGGCGGCGCGGCCGGCAGGGAGGTCAGCACCGGGCGGGCGATGGGAAGCGGGGCCGGCACCAGGGCGACTGTCGAATCGCGCCCTGGCAGCAGCGCCGGTCGCAGGTAGACCGCCAGCAGGGCGCCGGCGAGCCCAAGGGCGATCCAGGGCGAGAGGAATCGAACCAGGCGAGTCAGGCGCGACAAGGGGACCCCCGAAAGGCGGCTGGTGGCAGGTGTCGTCTGGCGGCTGCGTGCCGCGATGCGATGTGTATAATGCGCAATCCCTCGAATCCGCGAAACCTCCAGTCAGCGCGCGCTGTTGCGCGTGTCTCGTGTGGCCGGGGGCGGGCACAGTGCGGAGCTCGATCGGGTATCCATAGGGGTAGTGCATGAGCGAAGAGGTTGATCAGGGCCGACGCCGCCTTCTCACGGCAGCGACGTCACTCACCGGCGCCGTCGGCGTGGTATTCGTGGCGACGCCGTTCCTGGCGAGCTGGAAGCCGAGCGCGCGCGCCAAGGCATTGGGAGCGCCGATTGAGATCGACGTCAGCAAGCTCGAGCCGGGCTCGATGTTGAAGGTCGAATGGCGCGGCAAGCCGGTCTGGGTGTTGCGCCGTACGCCCGAGATGCTCAAGCAGCTGGAGAAGGCGACGCCCTTTCTGCTCGACCCGGCCTCGGACGGCTCGGTGCAGCCGGCCTATGCCAAGAACGATGCGCGTGCGCTCAAGCCCGAGTACCTGGTGGTGCTGGGCGTGTGCACGCACCTCGGCTGCGCGCCGATGCCGAAGTTCGAGGCGGCCGATGTGACCGTCTCCGCCGACTGGCCGGGCGGTTTCTACTGCCCCTGCCACGGCTCGAAGTTCGATCTGTCGGGTCGTGTGTTCAAGGGCGTTCCCGCGCCGGCGAACCTGGCCGTGCCGCCGTACACGTTCGTGACCGACGGCCGCATCCTGGTCGGCAGCGACAGCACGCAGTCGGCCTGACCGGCCGCACCGCGCAAGGAGCCTATAGATGGGGACTGAGAATTACGGGAGCGCCCAGGCCGCCGGGCTTTGGGGCTGGATCAACGCGCGCTTCCCGCTCGACAAGATGCTCAAAGAGCATGTCACCGAGTACTACGCGCCGAAGAACTTCAATTTCTGGTACCTGTTCGGTGTGTTGAGCCTCGTCGTGCTCGTGATCCAGCTGGTCACCGGCATCTTCCTGACGATGAACTACAAGCCGTCCGCGGCCGAGGCCTTCGCCTCGGTCGAATACATCATGCGCGACGTGGAGTGGGGCTGGCTGATCCGCTACCTGCACTCGACCGGCGCTTCGGCGTTCTTCATCGTCGTCTACCTGCACATGTTCCGCGCGCTGATGTACGGGTCGTACCGTTCGCCGCGTGAACTGCTGTGGATCTTCGGCATGCTGATCTACCTGTGCCTGATGGCGGAGGCCTTCATGGGCTACCTGCTGCCGTGGGGCAACATGTCCTACTGGGGCGCGCAGGTGATCGTCTCGCTGTTCGGCACGATCCCGGTGATCGGCGACTCGCTGGCCGAGTGGATCAAGGGCGACTACTTCATCTCCGACATCACCCTGAATCGGTTCTTCGCGCTGCATGTCATCGCGATCCCGCTGATTCTCGTGTTCCTGGTCGTCGCGCACATCCTCGCCCTGCACGAGGTCGGCTCGAGCAATCCCGACGGCGTCGAGATCAAGAAGATCAAGGGTCCGGACGGCCACCCGGTCGATGGCGTGCGGTTCCATCCGTACATGACCGTCAAGGACACCTTCGGTCTGGGCATGTTCCTGCTGATGTTCTGCGGCATCGTGTTCTTCGCGCCGACGTTCGGCGGCCTGTTCCTCGAGGGCCCGAACTTCGAGCAGGCGAACCCGATGCAGACCCCGCCGCACATCGCGCCGGTTTGGTATTTCACGCCCTTCTACGCGATGCTCCGCGCCGTGCCCTCGTTCCTCGGCACGCAGGTTTGGGGCGTCATCGTGATGTTCGGCGCGATCGCGCTGTTGGTGTTCCTGCCCTGGCTCGACCGCTCGCCGGTGAACTCGATCCGCTACAAGGGCCCGATCTCGAAGCTGGCGCTGGCGCTGTTCGCCGTTTCGTTCGCCGTGCTGGCGTACTGCGGCATGAAGCCGCCGTCGCCGACGCTGCTGCTGCTAAGCCGCACGTTCACGGCCGTGTACTTTGCGTTCTTCCTGCTGATGCCGTGGTACTCGCGCGTCGACAAGACGAAGCCCGTCCCGGAGAGGGTGACCTACCATGCCCATTAAGAAGCTGGCGTCGGCGCTGGTCGCCGTCACCCTGCTCGCCCTGCCGCTGGCGGTACTCGCGAGCGAGGGCGCGTTCGAGCCTGCCGGTAACGACGTGCGCAACATCGCCTCGCTGCAGCGTGGCGCACGCAACTTCATGAACTACTGCTCGGGTTGCCACTCGGCGAAGTTCGTCCGCTACAACCGGGTGGCGGCGGACCTCAACATCCCCGAGCCGGAGATGAAGAAGAACCTGATGTTCACCTCGGACAAGCCGTTCGAGACGATTCGCAGCGCGCTAGCGGCGGACGATGGCAAGAAGTGGTTCGGCAACGCGCCGCCCGACCTGTCGCTGATGGCGCGTGCGCGCGGCTCCGACTACATCTATGCGTTCCTGCGCAGCTTCTACCGCGATCCGTCACGGCCGACGGGTGCCAACAACACCGTGCTGCCGGGCACTGCGATGCCGCACGTCCTCGCCGATCTGCAGGGCGTGCAGACGATCGTCTACAAGGCGACCGAGGGCAGCGCTGGTAAGGGCGAGTTCGAGAGGTTTGAGCTGGCCGACAAGGGCACGCTGACCCCGGCGCAGTACGACGAGTTCGTGCGCGACACCGTGAACTTCCTGCAGTACATCGGCGAGCCGATCGAAGCCAAGCGCAAGGATCTCGGCATCTGGGTGACGCTGTTCCTGCTGATGTTCACGGCATTCGCGTACCTGCTCTACAAAGAGTACTGGAAGGACGTCCACTGAGCCGGGCTCGCGCCCGCTCCGCCATGCCAGCCGATGTTCCACCCACGTCGCGCCGCCCGTACCTGATACGAGCGATGCACGAGTGGATGACCGACAACGGCCAGACGCCGCATCTGGTGGTCGACGCCGGCGTGGAGGGCGTGGCCGTACCTCGCCAGTACGTGCGGGACGGCAAGATCGTCCTCAACGCCGGCTACGAGGCGACCTCCGGCCTGCTGATCAAGAACGACTGGATAGGCTTCGGCGCTCGTTTTGGCGGGGTTGCCTTCGACATCCAGATCCCGGTGCACGCGGTCCTCGGCATCTACGCGCGCGAGACCGGACAGGGAATGATCTTCGCCGACGAGGAGGAAGGTCCCGCACCGCCGGCGCCCCCCGACGGACCGTCCAAGCCGACCCGCGGCGATGAGCCGCCGCGCCGCCCACAGCTGAAGGTCGTCAAGTAGCGCTGCGCCGCGCGCGTCGCGCCGCCTGGCACCGCCAATGAGCCTTCCACCGCCGCTGTCGGCCGCCGCCGAGCGCAACAAGGAGCCTATCCTCGCGTTCCTCGCCGCCACGCTGCCGCCCCGCGCGTGCGTGCTCGAGGTCGCGTCCGGCACCGGCCAGCACGTGCTGCATTTCGCGGCCAGCCTGTCGGGGGTGACGTGGCAGCCCTCGGAGGCGGATGCGGTGCGTCGTGACTCGCTCGCTGCGCACCTCGCGCAGGCGCCGCGCGCCAACGTGCTCGCACCTTTGGTGCTCGATGTCGAGCGCGGACCCTGGCCGGCAGGCGCGCGCATCGACGCGGTGCTGTGCATCAACATGATCCACATCGCGCCGTGGTCGGCGACCCGCGCGCTGACCAACGGCGCGGCGGCGGTGCTCGCGCCGGGTGGCGCGGGCCTGTTGATCCTCTATGGACCCTACCGCGAGGAAGGCCGGCACACGGCGCCGTCGAACGCGCAGTTCGACGATTCGCTGCGAGCGCGTGATCCTACCTGGGGCGTGCGGGAGCTGGGCGAGGTCAGCGCGCTGGCGGCGGAACACGGGTTCGAACGCAGGCGCGTCGAGCGGCTGCCAGCGAACAACCTCTGCATCGTGTTCGGGTGCGCTTCGCGGGGCTAGGGTTCGCTCGCGTCGTCGGCCGTCAGTGGGTGCGGCAGGCCATCGCTACCGATACGTGCCCACTCGAGCGTGCGGTGCACGCGGCCGCCGGCATCCACGGTCAGCCTGCCCGTGAGTCCGGCGATCGGCTCAGTGATCGGCAGGCCGCTCCGACGCAGCTCGGCGACCAGCAGCGCGGCGTCATGCCCCATCGAGAACAGGCGCCCCCAGCGCCGCGCGGTCGTCGGCCATAGCTGCGCGACGTTCGCGCGCAGCTCGGTCAGCGCCGGCGTGTCTGCGGTCATCCACGGCATGTCGACAAACGCGACGCCCTGCAGGTCCTGGTTCGCCGCCGGGTTCAGTTCGTAGACGTCCGACAGCGAATACACCGGCAGGTCGCCGGCGTAGTAGAACTTGAGTTGCTGACGCACCAGCCGTCCATGCACCGGCTGGCCGCCGAAGAATACGAACTCGAGGTCGTCGCGGCGGCGCGGATTGAACTGCAGCGAGCCGCCGACGAGGGCGGCGATCGTCTTGTAGCGCCGCTGGCTGTCCTCGAAGCCCAACAATGGTACGAGCGTGTCCGAGAAATCGGTGGTCGAGGCGCCGAAGGTCAGGCTGGTCACTAGATGCCCGCCGCCTGCCGTGAACGCGGCTCGGAACGCCCCCGCCACGCGGTCGCCCCATTCGCCCGCGGCGACCAGCGCGACGCCTGTGCGCTTGCCCTCCGCCAGCAACCGTTCCGCTACCTGACGGGCCTCGTCTTCGGGCGACAGGGCGAACTGGTAGAAGCGCCGCGGCGCGGCCTCGCCGTCCGGCAGCACGTTCAGCGCAAGTACCTGCACCTTGCCGTCGGCAACAGCGCGCACGGCGAGCACGTTTTCCTTGCCGAGCGGCCCAATCACGAAGCCGGCGCCTTCGTCCGCGGCCCGGCGGTAGGCGCCGGCGGGGTCTGCGGCAGTGTCGTAGATCCGCACCGTCGGTCGCGTTGACTCGTCCTGCTGGAAATACGCCGACATGAAGCCGTCGCGAAGCGCCTCGCCGGCTTCGGACAGGCGGCCGCTGAGCGGCACCAAGAGAGCGATCTGCGTGGTGTTGCGCGCCGGCGGGGGCGCCGCCACGACAGGCTCGCGGGCGCCGGTCGCAGGCCGCGCAGGAGTCCTTGTCGCGTCGATCGCGCCGGGCGGTGGGGGAGCGGCAGGGACGGCTTGATCCGGCATGGCGTCGGCGATCAGTGCGGCGGCGGGATGTGCAGGATAGCGGTTCCGCCAGGCGCTGACCTGTTCACGACGGGCTGGCGGGCCGGACCCGTGTCTGGCGGCGCGGGCAAGCTCCAGCCAGCCGCCGACGATGGCGTCGGCGCCGCGCGGGACGCTGATGTCCTGCCCCCGTGCGCTCGCCTCGGCCAGCGCATCCCACAGCAGGTGCCGCGCGCCGGCAAGCGCGGCGGGCGCGAGGTAGCGCTCGCGCGCCACCAGTGCGCGGACGCCCTCGGGTATCCGACCGGACATCAGGTACGCCTGCCCGCGCAGCAGCAGCACCTGCGCCTCGGCGCCCGCCGGCGGCGGTTCGCCCAAGGCGCGCAGCGCGGCGAGCGTGCGTTCCGGCTGGGCCGCGGCCAGGGCCACCTCGGCGACCGCCAGGCCGCGCGCAGTTCCTGCCGGGGAGCGCGGATCGAGCCGTTCGAGCCGGACCAGGCGCGCGGCGACGCGCTCCGCCTCCGCGACGCGGTGCGCGAGTAGCCACTGCCGCGCCGCCTGCGCGAGCGGTGCCGCCGCCGCGGCGCCCGTCCCCGCCGCGCGTTCCCAGCGCTGCGCGGCGGCCACATGGTCGGTGACCTCCGCCGCAGGCGCGGCCGCCTGTGCAACCCACGCGAGCAACGCACTGGCGAGCAGTATCGCAAGTCCGGCATACGGCCCTTGGGGCGGGCGTTGCATGAGTCACTCCCTCCGTGCACGATGCCGGCGCACGCAATCCGCGCGACGACGGCCCAGTATAGTGTCTGCACCCGGCACCCTCTTCATCGTGGCCACGCCGATCGGCAACCTCGGTGACATCAGCGAACGCGCGCGCAGCGTGCTGCGCGAGGTCCAGCTGATCGCGGCCGAGGACACGCGCCACAGCGGCCAGCTGCTGGCGCAGTTCGGCATCGACACGCCGTTGGTCGCGCTGCATGAGCACAACGAAGCGCAGCGCGTCGACGAGATCATCGCTCGCCTGCGCGCCGGCGCGTCGATCGCGCTGATCTCGGATGCCGGCACGCCGCTGGTCAGTGACCCCGGCTATCGACTGGTCGCGGCCGCCGGCGCGGCGGGACTCGATGTGCGACCCATCCCCGGTGCGTGCGCTGCGATCGCGGCGCTTTCGGTGGCAGGCCTGCCGACCGACCGTTTCGCGTTTGAGGGGTTCCTGCCGCAGAAGCGAGCTGCGCGTCGCGCGCGCCTCGAGACGCTTGCGCATGAGCCGCGCACGCTCGTGTTCTACGAAGCGCCGCACCGCCTCGGCGAGGCGCTCGCGGACCTCGCGAGCGTGTTTGGCGCGACCCGGCAGGCGGTGGTCGCGCGCGAGTTGACGAAGCTGCACGAGAGCGTCTATCGCGGCGAACTCGCCGCGCTCGCCGAAGGGGCGGCAGGCGACCCAAACATGGCGCGCGGCGAGGCGGTGGTGGTCGTCGCCGGGGCGCCGGCGGATGGCGATGCGGATGCCGAGGCGGCGCGCGTCGAGCAACTGCTGAACGCGCTGCTGCCGGCGCTGCCGCTGTCCAAGGCGGTCGACCTTGTCGTGACGCTGACCGGGTTGCGGCGCAACCGGGTCTACGAACGGGCGCTACAGCTCAAGCGCGCGCAAGCCGATGCAGAAGATGCTTGAGGTTGTGGCCGCCCGGCCCTAAGGTGGCGGCGGGAGTCGGCCAGGCAACCGCTCGCGGTTCGACCGCGGGAGGAAAGTCCGGGCTCCATAGGGCAGGGCGCCAGGTAACGCCTGGGGGGCGCGAGCCCACGGAAAGTGCAACAGAAAGCAAACCGCCGAAGCCACGGGTTCGCCCGCGGCTGGTAAGGGTGAAAGGGTGCGGTAAGAGCGCACCGCGTTCCTGGTAACAGGAACGGCACGGCAAACCCCGCCCGGAGCAAGGCCAAATAGGGAAACGAGTCGGCAGGAGTTCGCTCCTGGCCGGCAGCGCGCGGCCCGCGCGTGTTTCCGGGTAGGCTGCTTGAGGTGAACGGCGACGTTCATCCCAGAGGAATGGTTGCTCACGACAGAACCCGGCTTATCGGCCGACTCCCACCTCTTTCCTGCGTCCCGCAGGACCCCCGGGGGTCCTCTGCGGGCGCCACGTGTGAAGCACGTCACACTTTCGTCGGGCGACTCGGTCGCCCCGTTGGCCCGAATCTTGCTGCGTGATGACATAACGCCGCAAGAACCCTTCGTAAGCCCCTGATTATCACGCCATTCGCCACTCTGCACCGGTTGTCCATGAGACCGCTAAGTGATTGTCGTCGCTCGAAAAATTCGCGTTTTCGGCGTTGACCGACGCGGTCCTTCCTCCTATAGTGGCTTCAAGTGGGTAAAAGTGGGGAGGAATGGGGCTCGGTCCCATCAAACGACGTGTTCCGGGGCGCCAATCAAGTCACGCTCGATGCCAAGGGCCGGATGGTCATGCCGACCCGGTACCGGGATCGCATTGCCGAGCGCTCGAACGGCCACCTCGTCGTCACCGTCGACCGGGACCAGTGCCTGCTTCTCTATCCGCTGCCGGACTGGGAAGAGATCGAACGCAAGCTCATGAAGCTGCCGACCCTGAACCCCCAGGCCCGCCTGCTGCAGCGACTGATGGTCGGCTACGCGGCCGATCTGGAACTCGATGGACACGGGCGGCTGTTGCTGCCGGCGGAGCTGCGGGCGTTCGCGTCGCTGACCCGGTCGGCGGTGCTGCTGGGGCAGGGCAATCGCTTCGAACTGTGGGACGAGGCGAAGTGGGCCGAGCGACGCGATCAGTGGCTCAACGGCGAGGCGGAGTCCTCCGGTGAGCTACCCGCGGACCTCGGGTCCTTGTCGCTGTAGCGGTGGCAGCGTCGGTACCACCGGCGCACCTGCCGGTGCTGCTCGAGGAAGTGATCACCGGGCTCGCTGTCGAGCCCGGAGGGCTGTACGTCGACGGTACGTACGGCAGAGGGGGGCACGCGCGCGCATTGCTCGCGCTGCTCGGTGTGTCGGGGCGCCTGGTTGTCGTGGATCGGGATCCGCAGGCAATCGAGAACGCGAGGGAACAATTTGTCGGCGACCCGCGCGTCAGAATCGAGCATGCCACCTTCGATCGCCTCGGCGACTTCGTCGATGATGGCGCCGCCGCGGGTGTACTCCTCGACCTCGGCGTCTCGTCGCCGCAGCTCGACGATCCGGCGCGCGGCTTCAGCTTCATGCGTGACGGGCCGCTAGACATGCGCATGGACACCACCTCCGGGCAGAGCGCGGCGGCGTTCGTCGCCACCGCCGCCGAGTCCGATATCGCGCGCGTGATCGCCGAGTACGGCGAGGAGCGCTTCGCCCGCCGGATCGCAAGCTCGATCGGCGCCGCTCGCCAGGTGGCGCCGATCACGACCACCGCCAAACTTGCCGACATCGTCTCGTCGGCAGTGCCCGGGCGGTCGCGCGAGCCCGGCAAGCATCCGGCGACCCGCACGTTCCAGGCCCTGCGGATCCACGTCAACCGCGAGCTCGAGCTTCTCGATCGCGGGCTCGATGCGGCGCTGCGTGCGTTGCAGGTCGGTGGACGCCTGGCGGTGATCAGCTTCCACTCGCTCGAGGACCGGCGCGTCAAGCGCTTCATGCGCAAGCATGCCGACGGCGATCCGGTCTGGCGGGGTTTGCCGACCATGCCGCTCGAGGCGCAGCCACGCATGTCGCTAGTCGGCAAGGCGCAGTACGCGGCAGATGCCGAAGTCGCCGGCAATCCGCGGGCGCGCAGCGCGGTTCTGCGCATCGCCGCGAAGGTGCGGGCGTGACCCGGCGCGCGCTGCAGTGGGCAATCGCGGGGCTCTGGATCGGCGTGCTCGCCAGTTCCGCCTGTGCGGTCTACTTCAAGCACCAGTCGCGCGCTCTGTTTGTCGAGCTGGAGAAGCTCTCGGCTGAACGCGACCGGCTGAACATCGAGTGGGGACGGCTGCAGCTGGAGCAGAGCGCATGGAGTGCGCACGGCTTCGTAGAACAAGTTGCGAACCGACAGCTGCAGATGACCTTTCCCAGCGCCACCGAAGTGAAGATCGTCCAGCCATGAAGCTCAAGCGCAGCGAAGCACAGAGCAGTGCCCGCCAGTTTCGGCTGAGGGGCTACTGGGTCCTCGGCATCCTGCTGGTGGCCGCCGGTGGCCTCGTCGGCCGTGCCGTGTACCTGCAGGTCCTGAATCAACGCTTTCTCGCCGAACAGGGCGCCGAGCGCTACATGCGCATCGCGTCGATCCCCGCTCATCGCGGCGCGATCCTCGATCGGTCCGGAGAACCGATCGCGGTCAGTACGCCGGTCGATACGGTCTGGGTGATCCCGAAGGAGCTCGCCAGCGCGGCCGATCAGCTGCCCGTGCTCGCGAAGGAGTTGCAGCGCGACGAAGACTGGCTCACGCGGCGGGTGACGTCGAACCTCGACAGTTCCTACCTCGTGCTGGCCAAGCAGCTTCAGCCCGACGAGGCGGAGCGCATCAAGGCGCTGCACCTGCCCGGCGTCTACCTGCAGCGCGAGTACCGGCGCTTCTATCCGGCGGGCGAGGTGACCGGACACGTGCTCGGCTTCACCGGTTCGGAGGACCAGGGCCAGGAAGGGCTCGAGTTCGCGTTCGAGCAGAAGCTGCAGGGCGAGAACGGTCTCAAGCGCGTGATTCAGGATCGCATGGGCCGGGTCGTCGAGAACGTCGACAGCATCCGCCCGGCGCGCCCCGGCGAGGACCTGATCACCAGTATCGACCTGCGCATCCAGTACCTCGCGTATCGCGAACTGAAGGCGGCGATTCGCGACTTCCAGGCGCGTGCCGGCTCCGCTGTCGTGATCGACGTGCGCACTGGCGAGATCCTCGCGATGGTCGGCCAGCCGTCGTTCAACCCGAACGATCGCGCCCAGTACGACGTTTCGCGCTATCGCAACCGCGCGGCGACCGACATTCTCGAGCCCGGCTCGTCCGTCAAGCCGTTCTTCGTGATCGCGGGGCTCTCCAGCGGCAAGTTCAAGGCCAACAGCGTCGTCGACACCAATCCAGGCTTCATCCGCGTCGGAAATCGCGTGTTCGAGGACGAGCACAACTGGGGCCAGATGGACCTTGCGACGATCCTTGCGAAGTCCTCGAACGTTGGCATGGCACACGTCGCGCTCGCGCTCGATCGCTCGTCCATCTGGAACACGCTGTCCGGCTTCGGCTTCGGCCAGGTTTCAGCGAGCGGGTTTCCCGGCGAGTCGGCCGGCGTACTGACCAACTACGCACACTGGAGCGACGTACAGGTCGCGACGATGGCGCACGGCTACGGCATGTCTGTGACGCCGCTGCAGCTCGCGCAGGCCTATGCAACCCTCGGCGCGCTCGGCGTGCGCCGGCCGCTGACGCTGCGTCGTGTCGATGGCGTCGCGCCCGTCGGCGACCGGGTGCTCGACGCGCAGGTCTCCAGGGACTCGATCCACTTGCTGGAAAGCGTCGTGCTCAATGGCACCGGCACGAAGGCCGCGGTGCGGGGCTACCGCGTCGCCGGCAAGACCGGCACGGCATGGAAGGCGATTCCCGGTGGCTACTCCACCAACAAGTACATGGCCGTGTTCGGCGGCATCGTGCCGGCCTCGAATCCGCGTTTTGCGATGGTTGTCGTCATCGATGAACCGAGCAGCGGCAAGTACCACGGCGGTGACGTCGCCGCCCCGATCTTCTCCGCCGTGATGGCCGGCGCGCTGCGCCTGATGGCGGTGCCCCCGGACGACCTGAGCCATGTCTCGAACGCCACGTTCGTCCAGACCGAGGTGCCGCGTTGAGCGTTCCTTCGGCAGCATCGCGTGGAGTTGAACTAGCCTGGCTGCTGCAGGGGCGCGTCTCCGCGCCGCGGGTGGCCGTGAGCCGACTCGTGCTCGACAGCCGCCAGGTCGAGGCGGGCGATGCCTTCGTTGCCGTCGCCGGACGGAGCACGCACGGACTCGAGCACGTCGCGGCAGCGATCGCGCGCGGCGCCATCGCCGTGCTGTGGGATCCGGACGACGTCGAGGCGTCGCCGAGCCTGCCGCCGTCGGTCACGGCGGTCGCCGTTCCCGGGCTTGCCGCCGGCCTCGGCGAACTCGCCGACCGCTTTTACGGCAGCCCGTCGGCGCAGCTGGAGGTTGCGGGAATCACAGGGACCAATGGCAAGACCACCTGCGCGTGGCTGTACGCGGTCTGCCGCGGCATCGACGGTGCGTATCTCGGCACGCTGGGCATGGGCCGGCCACCAGCGATCGCACCAACCACGCACACGACCCTTGATGTAATGGCACTGCACCGCGCCCTGAGCGAGTTCCGTGACGCCGGTGTGCGTCACGTCGCCATGGAGGTGTCCTCGCACGCGCTGGATCAGGGCCGCATCGCCGGCGTGCGACTGCCGCTCGTGGCGTTTACGAACCTGACTCGCGACCATCTCGACTACCACGGCACGATGGACGCCTACGGGGCCGCCAAGGAGCGTCTGCTGCACTGTCGCGGCGTTCGGCACCTGGTCGTGAACGTGGGTGACGCGTTCGGCGCAGGACTTGCCGATCGCGTACCCGCTGGTGTCGAGGTCACGCGCGTATCGGTCAGCGGTGCGGTGCCCGCAACCGGACGCTACGTGGTCGCGCGTGCTGTCGCCTGCCATGCCGGCGGGATCGACATCACCGGCGTGACTCATGTCGGTCCGTTCGCGCTCAGCGCGCCGCTGGTTGGCGTATTCAACGCCGAGAACCTGCTGGTCGTGCTCGGCCTGCTGCTTGCCTCTGACATGCCGCTCGCCGCCGCCGTCGCTGCGCTTGCGATGGCCAGGCCGCCGCCTGGGCGGATGGAAACCTTCCGTATCGGCGCCGGCGGCCCGACGCTGGTCGTCGACTACGCGCATACACCGGATGCACTCTCCAAGGCGCTGGCCGCCCTGCGTGCCCACACCGCCGGCACGCTGTGGTGCGTGTTCGGCTGTGGCGGCGATCGTGATGCGGGCAAGCGACCGCTGATGGCAGCCGCGGCCGAGACCGGCGCCGACCGCATCGTGGTGACGGATGACAATCCGCGTGGCGAGGATCCGGAGCGGATCGTCGCGATGATCACCGCCGCGTTCAGCGGGCGCGTGCCCGTGCACGTCGAGCGTGACCGTGAGGCTGCCATTCGTGGCGCCCTCGCGGCATCACGCGCCGGCGACGTCATCCTGATCGCTGGCAAGGGCCACGAGGACTACCAGATCTACGGCGCCGACCGACGCGTGTACAGCGACCGCGCGATCGCCGACGCGCTGCTGCGGGAGGCCGCATGAACCGCTCCCTGTCCCATTACGCGGCAGCGATGGCCGGCGTGCTGCACGGCGCCGAGGCCTCCTTCACCGCCGTCTCGACCGACAGCCGCGCGCTGGTCGCGGGTGAGCTGTTCGTGGCGCTGAGCGGACCGAATTTCGACGGCCATGATTTCGTGGCGACCGCCGCCGAGCGCGGCGCCGTCGCGGCTGTGGTCAGTCGCCGGATGCCGGTGGACCTACCGCAGATCGTCGTCGGCGATACGCTGCGCGCGTTGCAGGACGCAGCGGCTGCCTGGCGCCTGCAGTTCCCGATCCCGGTGGTCGCCGTCGCCGGCAGCAACGGCAAGACGACCACCAAGGAGATGATCGCCGCAATCCTGTCCGGCCATGGCGCCTGCCTGTCGACCCGCGGCACCCTGAACAACCACATTGGCGTGCCGCTTACGCTGCTTCGACTGGATCGCCAGCATGCGACTGCCGTGATCGAGATCGGCGCGAACCATCCCGGCGAGGTCGCCGCACTGATGCCGCTGGTGCAGCCGACCGTCGGCATCGTCACCAACGCCGGCGCCGAGCACCTCGAGGGCTTCGGTGACCTCGAGGGTGTTGCGCGCGCCGAGGGCGAGCTGTTCGCCAGCTTGCACGCGGGCGCGACCGCGATCATCAACCTTGACGACCCGTTTGCACCGCTGTGGCGTTCGATGAATGCGGCCACACGCGAGCTGGGCTTTGGCACGACGGCAGCCGCCGACTTCCGCGTCGACGGCGAGGTCCGGGCGACGGGACCGGCGGGCTCCATGCAGGAGTTCCAGCTGGTGACCCCCGCCGGCAGCGCCGGCGTGCGCCTCGCGCTCGCCGGCCGCCACAACGTGCAGAACGCGCTCGGTGCCGCCGCAGCGGCGTATGCCGTCGGCACGGACGTTACCGGTATCGACGTCACGGCGATCGCCGCGGGGCTGGCGCGCATGCAGCCGGTGCGCGGCCGCCTCGAAGTCAAGCTCGCCCCCTCCGGCGCGCGCGTCATTGACGATTCGTACAACGCGAACCCCAGCAGCCTCAGCGCTGGCCTCGACGTGCTCGCGGCGCAGGCGGGCGACCGCTGGCTGGTGCTGGGCGATATGGCCGAACTGGGGCAGGCGACGGGCGAGGCGCACCGGGCCGCCGCGCGCGAGGCGCGCGGGGCCGGCGTCACCCGCCTGTTCGCCATCGGCGCGTTCACCACCGAGGCGGTGCGCGAGTTCGGCGATGGGGCGGAGTGGTTCGGCGATAGCGAGGCGCTTGCTGCCCGGCTCGCGCCGCTGCTGCGTAGCGATGTGACCGTGCTGGTCAAGGGCTCCAGGGTCAATCGGCTCGAGCGGGTCGTCGCCGCGCTTGCTGCTGCCGGCGCCGAAGGACGCTGACGCCAACGCCATGCTCTACCGGCTCACTGAACTGCTCGCGCTGCACTACTCGGGATTCCGGGTATTCTCGTATCTCACGCTGCGCGCGATTCTGGCGGCGCTGTCGGCGCTGTCGATCGCGATGATCGTCGGCCC
The DNA here is from genome assembly GCA_025356815.1 of Pseudomonadota bacterium. Lineage (GTDB taxonomy): Bacteria > Pseudomonadota > Gammaproteobacteria > Steroidobacterales > Steroidobacteraceae > CAIKZZ01. Next base: position 23,576 of record JANXQL010000088.1, on the reverse strand, counting down.
GTGGATGATCCGCCGCCTGACCGAGCACCAGATCGGCCAGAACGTCCGTGACTTCGGTCCGCAGTCGCACCTGAAGAAGCAGGGCACGCCGACCATGGGCGGCGCGCTGATCCTCGTTGCGATGCTCGCCTCGACGCTGCTCTGGTCTGACCTCGGCAATCGGTACGTCTGGATCGTCACTGCCGTCACGACCGCGTTCGGCCTGATCGGCTTCTACGATGACTACCTCAAGCTCGTCGTCGGCGACTCGAAGGGGCTGGCCGCCCGTTGGAAGTACCTGGCCCAGTCGATCGCTGGCCTGGCCGGCGCGCTTGCGCTGCTGTTCGTCGCCTCGACCCCGGAAGCAACCAGCCTGCACCTGCCGGTGTTCAAGGACGTCGCGCTGCCCCTGGGGTCGGTCGGCTTCGTGGTGCTCACCTACCTCGTCATCGTCGGCACCAGCAATGCCGTCAACCTGACCGATGGCCTCGACGGACTTGCGATCATGCCGGCGGTGATGGTGGCCGGTGCTCTCGGCGTGTTCGCGTATGCCTCGGGCAATGCGATCTTCGCCAACTACCTGCTCATTCCGCACGTCCCCGGGGTCGGCGAAGTGCTGATCTTCTGCTCGACGCTGGTCGGAGCGGGGCTCGGCTTCTTGTGGTTCAACACTTATCCGGCGCAAGTCTTCATGGGCGATGTAGGTGCCCTCGCGCTTGGCGCTGCGCTCGGCACCGTCGCGGTCGTGGTCCGTCAGGAGATCGTGCTGTTCATCATGGGCGGCGTGTTCGTGCTCGAGACCGTCTCGGTGATGCTGCAGGTGGCATCGTTCAAACTCACAGGCAAGCGCATCTTCCGGATGGCGCCGATCCACCACCACTTCGAGCTCAAGGGCTGGGCAGAGCCGAAGGTGATCGTGCGCTTCTGGATCATCACCGTGATCCTCGTCCTGGCCGGCCTCGCGACGCTGAAGGTGCGCTGATGCAAACGCGCCGCAACGTCGTGGTCGGACTGGGCAAGACGGGACTTTCGGTCGCGCGCTGGCTGCACGCGCAGGGTGAACCCTTTGCCGTCACCGACTCGCGTGCGGCGCCGCCGGGCCTCGACGGCCTGCGTGCGCTGGGCAGCTCGATCGTGACCCGTCTTGGCGGCTTCGACGCCGACCTGCTCGCGCACGCGGACCGGATCGTTCTTTCTCCCGGCGTGTCCCGGCACGAGCCGTTGGTGCAGGCCGCGCTCGCCCGTGGTCTCGAGGTCGTCGGTGACGTCGAGCTCTTTGCCGCCGCCTGCCGCGCCCCGACGGTTGCCATCACCGGTACGAACGGCAAGAGCACGGCCACCACACTGGTCGCCGAGATGGCGATCGCATCGGGCCGCCGCGTGCTCGCCGGCGGCAACCTCGGCGAGCCGGCGCTGGACCTGCTGGCGCAACCGGTGCCCGAGTTGTACGTGCTCGAGCTGTCGAGCTACCAGCTCGAGTCCACCAGCACGCTGCAACTCGTGGCCGCAGCGGTGCTGAACCTGACTCCCGATCACATGGATCGCTACCCGGGCGTCGCCGCATATGCCGCTGCCAAGGCACGCATCTTCTCCTGTGCCGCCGTCGCAGTCGTCAACCTCGATGACCCGATCGTCAGCGACATGCCTCGCCCGGGCCAGCGACGTGTCGGCTTCAGCATCGAGCAGGCAGACGCAGAATTTGGGCTCGTCAGCGGCGCCGCTGGCACGGCGCTGGCGCACCGCGGCGTGGCGCTGCTGCCATTGGCAGAGCTGCGGCTTGCCGGGCGGCACAATGCCGCCAACGCGCTCGCGGCGCTCGCACTCGGAACCGAGATCGGGTTGCCGCTCGAGCCGATGCTGGCGACCCTGCGCACCTTCGGGGGGCTCGCGCACCGCACCCAGGTCGTGGCCGAGCGTCGCGGCGTCCGCTTCGTCGATGATTCCAAGGGCACCAACGTCGGCGCGACGCTTGCCGCAGTCGCAGGCCTGAGCGAGCCGCTGGTCGTGATCGCAGGCGGCGACGGCAAGGGACAGGACTTCACGCCGCTGGCGGACGCCTTTCGCGACAAGGTGCGCCACGTGGTGCTGATTGGCCGCGATCGTCAGCAGCTGGCGGCGGCGCTGGCCGACGCCTGCCCGACCGAGTTCGCCGACGACATGGACGCGGCGGTGGCCGCCGCGGCACGCGTCGCCCGGCCGGGCGACCTGGTGCTGCTGTCGCCTGCCTGCGCGAGCCTCGACATGTACCGTGACTACACCGCACGCGGAGCGGCGTTCGCCGCGGCTGCGCGAAGGCTGGACACATGAGCACGACGGTCCAGGGCATTCGCCAGCTGTCGCGCGGACGACTGCAGATCGACCCGACCATCGTCGGCATCACGGCTGCGCTGATGCTGATCGGACTGGTGATGGTCACCTCGGCGTCCATCGCGCTCGCGGCGCGGGAAGGCGATCCGTTCTTCTATCTCGAGCGGCAGTTGATGTTCGCCTGCGTCGGCGCCGGGCTGGCTGCGATCGCGCTGCGTATTCCGACCGAGACCTGGGATCGGCTCAGCTTTGTGCTGTTGCTCCTGGCGATGCTGATGCTGGCGCTGGTGCTGGTGCCCGGCATCGGCCATTCGGTCAACGGCAGCAAGCGCTGGCTGCATCTCGGGATACTCAATTTCCAGGCTTCCGAAGCCGCCCGCGTGATGCTGCTCATCTACATGTGCAGCTATCTGGTGCGACGCGAAGAGGAGCTGCGCACCACCGCGCTCGGCTTCCTCAAGCCACTGGGCGTACTGGCGATCGCCGCGCTGCTGCTGCTCGGCGAGCCCGATTTCGGCTCCGGCGTCGTTCTGCTTGCCACAGGCATGGGGGTGCTCTTCCTCGCCGGTGTGCGCCTGCGCTACTTCCTGACGGTCTGTGTCGCAGGCGCCGCGCTGCTCGCGCTGGTGGCCGTCATGAGTCCGTACCGCATCGCGCGGCTGATCACCTTCCTGGACCCCTGGGCCGACCCCTACAACAAGGGCTTTCAGCTGACCCAGTCCCTAATTGCGATAGGGCGCGGCGAGTTCTTCGGAGTCGGCCTCGGCGCTTCGGTACAGAAGTTGTTCTACTTGCCGGAGGCGCACACCGACTTCGTGTTCGCGGTGCTCGCCGAGGAACTGGGGCTCGCCGGCATTGGCGTCATCGTCGTGCTGGTGCTCGCGCTGAGCTATCGCGCGCTGGTCATTGCCCGCAATGCGGCGGAGGCGGGGCTAAAATTCCAGTCGTATCTGGCGGCGGCATTCGGCATCTGGTTCGGGATGCAGGCGTTCATCAACATGGCCGTCAACATGGGGCTGCTGCCGACCAAGGGGCTGACCCTGCCGCTGCTGTCCTACGGCCGCTCCAGCCTCGTCGTCACGCTGGCGTGGATCGGGCTGCTGCTGCGCGTGCACCATGAAACGCAGACCACCCGTACCGGCGGGATGCGCGGGATCGTCCGATGACGACCGTCCTGATCATGGCGGGCGGTACCGGCGGGCATGTGTTTCCCGCCCTCGCCGTCGCTCGTGTGCTCGAGGCGCGCGCCTGCCGCGTGGTCTGGCTCGGCACTCGTCGCGGAATCGAGGCGCGCCTCGTGCCCGCCGCCGGCATCGACATCGAGTGGGTGCGTGTAGTCGGGCTGCGTGGCAAGGGGCTGGGCAGCTGGCTGCAGGCGCCGTTGCGGCTCGCGCAGGCGCTCGCCGATTCGCTGCGCGCCGTGCAGCGTACCCGGCCGGACGTGGTCCTCGGGCTCGGTGGGTTCGTCTCGGGTCCCGGCGGCATCGCCGCGCGGCTGCTTGGCCGCCCGCTCGTGATCCACGAGCAGAATGCTGTCGCGGGGTTCACCAACCGCATTCTCGCGCGGCTTGCCCGCAACGTCGCGGAGGCTTTTCCCGGCGCGTTCGGCGCGTCCGTCGGTGCCATCGCGGTGGGCAACCCCGTGCGGCGGGAGATCGAGGCAATCGGTGCCGAGGCCGCCGCCGACCCGCACACGCCGCGCCATCTGCTGGTCTTCGGCGGCAGCCAGGGCGCTGCCGCGCTCAATCAACTGGTGCCCGCCGCGCTCGCGCTGCTGCCGCCATCTGCGCGTCCCGCCGTCGTGCACCAGACCGGTCGCGATCGCCGCGAGGCGGTTGCCGTGGCATACGCGATGCTCGGCGTCGAGGCCGACGTGCGTGAATTCATCGACGACATGGCGGCCAGCTATCGCTGGGCCGACCTTGCCGTGACGCGCAGCGGCGCGCTGACCGTGGCCGAACTTGCTGCCGCGGGGCTACCCGCGTTGCTCGTGCCGTTCCCCGCAGCGGTCGACGATCACCAGACGGCGAATGCCCGCTTCCTGACCCGGCACGGCGGCGCGCGCCTGATGCCCGAAGCGACGCTGACGCCGCAACTGCTGGCTGGCGAGCTGGGCGCGTTGCTCGGTTCCGACACATCCGCGCTTGCGCTGATGGGGCAGGGTGCGCGCCGCGCCGCCGTGCCTGGTGCCGCGGAGGTGCTCGCGGATCTGTGCCTCGCCGCGCGCTCAGGGAGCTTGCGATGAGCGCCCGCATGCGTCGCATCCAGCGAATCCACTTCGTCGGTATCGGCGGTAGCGGCATGGGTGGCATCGCCGAGGTGCTGCTCAACCTCGGCTACACGGTGCAGGGCTCCGACCTGAAGCCCAACGCGGTCACCGAGCGGCTCGCGGGCCTCGGTGCGCGGATATCGTTCGCTCATGCGCCCGAGAATGTCGCCGGCGCGAACGTGGTCGTCGTCTCGAGCGCCGTCGCGGCCGACAATCCCGAAGTCGTTGCCGCGCACGCCGCACGCGTGCCCGTCGTGCAGCGCGCGGAGATGCTCGCCGAGCTGATGCGCTTTCGCGTGGGCATCGCAGTGGCCGGATCCCATGGCAAGACCACGACCACCAGCCTCGTCGCGAGCATCCTCGCCGAGGGCGGCGCGGATCCGACCTTCGTCATCGGCGGGCGACTCAAGAGTGCCGATGCCAATGCCCGGCTCGGGACCGGTGAGTATCTGGTCGCCGAAGCGGACGAGAGCGACGCATCGTTCCTGCACCTGCAGCCGATGATGGCGATCGTCACCAATATCGACAACGACCACCTTATCACGCACGGTGGCGACTTCGAGAAGCTCAAGCAGAGCTTCATCGACTTCCTGCACAACCTGCCGTTCTACGGCCTCGCGGTGCTATGTCTGGATGACCGCGAACTTTCCTCGGTGATGTCGCGCATCAAACGGCCGATCCTGACCTACGGCGTCAGCGATGGTGCCGACGTGCGGGCGACGTGCATCGAGCGGGACGGTCTGCACACGCGCTTTCAGGTCGTGCGGCAGGATCGTGCGGTACCGCTGGCCGTGACGCTCAACGTGCCCGGTCACCACAACGTCCTCAACGCGCTGGCGGCGATCGCGATCGCCACCGAGCTCGGCGTCGCGGACGCGGCGATCCAGCAAGCGCTGGCGAACTTCCAGGGGATCGACCGGCGTCTGCAGGTGATTGCCCAGATGACGCTGCCGGTCGGACACGTGACCCTGGTCGATGACTACGGCCACCACCCCACCGAGATCGCCGCGACGCTCGAGGCGATCCGCCAGGGTTGGCCGGGCCGTCGCCTGGTGCTGGCATTCCAGCCACACCGCTACACGCGCACACGCGACCTGCTGGATGACTTCGCCGAAGTGCTCTCGACCGTCGATGCGCTGGTGGTCACCGAAGTCTATGCAGCCGGCGAGCAGCCGATCCGTGACGCCGATGGCCGGGCCATCTGCCGGGCGGTGCGCACGCGCGGGCGGGTGGAGCCGGTGTTCGTCGCCAAGCTCGAGGCTCTGCCCGACGCGGTGGCCGGCCTGCTGCGCGACGGCGACGTGCTGGTGACGATGGGTGCAGGTCACATCGGCGCCATGGCCCAGGACCTGCCTGCGCGGCTCGGTGCGAAGGTGGGTGCATGACCGCTGCCCTGCGTGCCGGCATCGCCGTCGAGTTCCTCTCGCACGTGCGCTTTGACGAACCGCTCGCGCGCCATACCTCGTGGCACATCGGCGGTCCGGCGGACGCCTTCTATACGCCGCGCAGCGCCGATGAGATCAGCCGCTTCCTCGCCTTGCTGCCGCGCGGAGTGCCGGTGCACTGGCTGGGCCTGGGCAGCAACACGCTGGTCCGGGACGGTGGCGTGCGCGGCGTTGTGATCTCGCTGCACCTCGGGATCGACCGGCTGGAGCGCCTGGACGGGACGCGCGTGCACGCCGATGCGGGCGTGCCGTGCGCGCGCCTCGCGCGCCAGTGCGCCAGGTGGCTGCTCGGCCCGGCGGAGTTCTTTGCGGGCATTCCCGGAACGATCGGCGGGGCCCTTGCGATGAACGCCGGGGCGTGGGGCGGGGAGACGTGGCCGCACGTGGTCGAGATCGATGTGATCAACCGAATCGGCGAGCGTCGCACCCGGGGCGCTGCCGAGTACCGCTACGGCTATCGCGAAGTACACTCGCCGGTTGCCGACGAATGGTTCGTCGCTGCGCGCTTCGAGTTCGCGCCGTCGCCGACGGCGACGGCGCAGACGATCAAGGACCTACTCGTGGAGCGTCGCCAGAAGCAGCCAATCGGTGCCTGGAGTTGCGGCTCGACCTTCACCAACCCACCGGGGGATCACGCGGCGCGGTTGATCGACGCCGCCGGCCTGAAGGGCTTTCGCATCGGTGGTGCGGTGGTCTCCAGCAAGCACGCCAACTTCCTGATCAACGAGGGCGAGGCGACGGCCGACGACATCGAGCGGCTGATCGGCCACGTGCAGTTGGAGGTCGAGCGTCAGCACGGCGTACGCCTGGCCACCGAAGTACGCATCCTCGGGGAGCGCGCATGAGCACGCTCCCCGCCGGTCCACACCGCGTGCAGGGCGCCGCCGCCTTCGGTCGCGTGGCCGTGCTGCTTGGCGGCGATTCGTCCGAGCGGGAGGTGTCGCTCAACTCCGGCGCCAACGTACTCGAGGCGCTAAGGTCGCGCGGAGTCGACGCGACCGCCGTGGACGGGGTGCCTGCGCTTGTCGAGGCGATCGCGCAGCGACGCTTCGACCGCGTCTTCAACATCATGCATGGCGGTGCCGGCGAGAACGGCGTCGTGCAGGGCCTGCTCGAGGCGGTCGGCCTGCCGTACACCGGATCCGGTGTCTTGGGCGCCGCGCTCACCCTCGACAAGATCCGCACCAAGCAGGTGTGGCTGTCGGCCGGTCTGCCGACCCCGCGCTATGAGCGACTTGCACCGGGCGACGACGTCGCCACCGCGGCTCGGCGGCTCGGCCTGCCGGTCATCGTCAAGCCCTCGCTGGAGGGCTCAAGCGTCGGTGTCAGCCGTGTCTTCGACGCCGCTCAGTTGCCGGCCGCGATGGAGCTGGCCGCACGCTACGGTCGCGAACTGCTGATCGAAAAGCTGATCCAGGGTGGTGAGTTCACGGTCGGGATCCTTGCCGGCACCGCGCTGCCGACGATCCGGATCGTGCCGGCCGGCGAGTACTACGACTACCACGCTAAGTACGTCGCCGATGACACTAAGTACCTTTGCCCTGGGCTCGAGCCCGAGGCCGACGCGCAGATGCGCGCGCTCGCGCTCGCGGCCTTCGAGGCCGCCGGCGCCGGTGGCTGGGGACGCGTTGATGTCATGCGCGACGAGGCCGGTGGCAACTGGCTGCTGGAGGTCAACACCACGCCCGGCATGACCAGTCATTCTCTGGTGCCGAAGGCGGCACGGGTCGCGGGAATGGAGTTCGAGGAGCTGGTCTGGCGAATCCTTGAAACCAGCTTTGCGCCGCGATCCGGGGGCCGCTCATGAAGCTGCTCGCGGGACTGTGGGCCAGTCGTCCCAAGAACCGGGCACGCGTCGAGAAGGCGCCCCGTTTCGCGCTGCGCCTGCCGCGGATCAACTGGATGCAACTCGCTCCGGTCGGGCTGGGCATCGGCGCGATCGCCTCGCTGCTCGGTGCAGCCGGCCTCGCGCTGGATCGCCCGGTCCGCCGCATCGAGATCGTCGGCGCGTTCCAGCGCGTCTCCTCGCTCGATGTCGAGCACATCGTGCGCGAGCGCCTGCGTGGCGGGTTCGTCAGCGCGAACCTCGATACCCTGCAGCACGCCATCGAGGGACTGCCGTGGGTGGATCATGCGCGCGTGCAGCGTCGCTGGCCCGATGCGCTCGCCGTGCAGGTCACCGAGCAGAGCGCGATTGCCCGCTGGGGCAACACGGGCCTGATCAACGCCCGCGGCGAGCTGTTCATCAGGGACGCCCGTCACCTGCCGTCGGAATTGCCTCGACTCGAGGGTCCGGACGGCGCCGAGCACGACGTCTCGGACGTGTTCTTCGAGATTCAGCCGCGGATGCTCGAGGCGGGCCTGCCGATCAGTGCGCTGCGCCTGGACCCGCGCGGTGCGTGGGAGCTTGATCTGGCGAGCGGGATCACCATTCGCCTCGGCCGGCGGCAGCTGCAGGAGCGGCTCGAGCGGTTCCTGACGGCGGCCGCGCCGCTGGTGGCCAGTCGTCCGAACGATATCGCGTTTCTCGACATGCGCTATTCCAACGGATTCTCCGTCGGCTGGCGTACTCCCGGCACGCCGCAGGCACGGCCGGCGACGGGCGAGGAAACGCCAACGAATCAGAAGCGGGACCAAGATGTCTAAGCGCAGCGAAAGGAACCTGATCGTCGGTCTCGACATCGGTACGTCGAAGATCGTCGCCCTGGTCGGCGAGCTCAAGCCGGACGGCGAAATCGAGGTCATCGGCATCGGCTCGCATCCGTCGCATGGCCTCAAGCGCGGCGTTGTCGTGAACATCGACTCGACGGTCCAGTCGATCCAGCGTGCGGTCGAGCAGGCGGAACTGATGGCAGGCGTCGAGATCAACGCCGTGTTCACCGGCATTGCCGGCAGCCACGTCCGCAGTCTGAACTCCCACGGCATCGTGGCGATCAAGGACAAGGAAGTGACGCAGGGCGACATCGCGCGCGTGATGGACGCGGCGCAGGCGGTCGCGCTTCCCGCAGACCAGCGGATCATCCACGTCATCCCGCAGGAATTCATCATCGACAGCCAGGAGGGCATCCGCGAGCCCATCGGCATGTCGGGCGTGCGCCTCGAGGCACGCGTGCACATCGTCACCGGCGCCGAGAGCGCAGCGCAGAACATCGTCAAGTGCGTGCAGCGCTGCGGCCTGGAAGTCGAGGACATCGTGCTCGAGCAGTGGGCGTCGAGCTACGCCGTGCTCACCGAGGATGAGAAGGATCTGGGCGTCTGCCTGATCGACATCGGCGGGGGCACGACCGACATTGCAGTGTTCGCAGGTGGCGCGCTGCGCCACACGGCGGTGATCCCGATCGCCGGCGACCAGGTGACCAACGACATCGCAGTGTCGATGCGCACGCCGACGCAGTATGCCGAGGACATCAAGATTCGATACGCCTGCGCGCTGTCGCAGCTGGCCAATCCCGACGAGACGATCGAGGTGCCGAGCGTCGGCGATCGGCCGCCGCGCCGGCTTGCGCGCCAGACGCTCGCCGAGATCGTCGAGCCCCGCTACGAGGAGCTCTACAACCTGATCCGCGATGAGCTGCGCCGCTCCGGCTTCGAGGAGGCAATCGCCGCCGGCCTCGTGATCACCGGGGGCAGCGCCAAGATGGAAGGCGCGGTGGAACTGGCCGAGGAGGTCTTCCACGTGCCGGTTCGGCTCGGCGTGCCACACGGCATCTCGGGACTTGGCGATGTGATCCGCAACCCCGTGCACGCCACCGGCGTGGGACTGCTGCTGTACGCGCGTGCGCAGGCGGGCCCCGCGGCTGACTTCACCCCGGGACGTGCCGCACTGGGCGTCCTCGAGCGAATGAAATCCTGGTTCAAGGGCTACTTCTGACTTTCCGTTTCATCTTCAACGCTTCCACGCTTCAATCGATCTAAGGAGAGCAACATGTTCGAACTGATGGATGCCTACAGCCAGAGCGCTGTCATCAAGGTCCTGGGAGTCGGCGGCGCCGGCTGCAATGCGGTCGATCACATGCTCCTGGCCGGAATCGAGGGCGTGGACTTTGTCTGCCTCAACACCGATTCGCAGGTGCTGAACAAGGCGAAGGTGAAGACGACGTTGCAGATCGGCACGAATATCACCAAGGGCCTGGGGGCCGGTGCCAATCCCGAGGTCGGCCGACAGGCCGCCATGGAGGATCGCGACCGCATCATCGAGCTGATCGAAGGCTGCGACATGCTGTTCATCACTGCCGGCATGGGTGGCGGCACCGGCACCGGCGCGGCGCCCGTCGTCGCACAGGTCGCCAAGGAGCTCGGCATCCTGACCGTGGCGGTCGTGACCAAGCCGTTCGGCATGGAAGGCGGCAAGCGCATGATGATCGCCGAGCAGGGCATCGCCGAACTGAGCAAGTACTGCGATTCGCTGATCACAATCCCGAACCAGAAGCTGCTGACCGTGCTCGGCCCGAAGACCCGCCTGCTCGATGCGTTCACTGCGGCGAACGGCGTGCTGCAGGGTGCGGTACAGGGGATCGCAGAGCTGATCACCCGCCCGGGCCTGATCAACGTCGACTTCGCCGACGTGCGCACGGTGATGAGCGAGACCGGCATGGCGATGATGGGCACCGGCCACGCCTCCGGCGAGGACCGCGCGCGCATTGCCGCGGAAATGGCCGTCTCCAGCCCCCTGCTCGAGGACATCAACCTGGCCGGCGCACAGGGCATTCTGGTCAACGTCACCGCCGGCATGGATCTGTCCATCGGCGAACTGGACGAGGTCGGCAACACCGTCAAGCAGTATGCGAGCGACGACGCGACCGTCGTGGTCGGCACCGTGATCGATCCGGATATGCACGATGAAGTGCGCGTCACCGTGGTCGCGACCGGCCTCGGCCGGCCGGAAGTGCACCGGATGGCGACGCCGTCACCGGTGGTCTCGCGCCCGGATCTCGGTCGGCCGCAGGTCGTGCGCCCGCGCCCGACGTCGGTCGCCGCGCCGAACTACGATGAGATGGCGCGCCGCCCGACCATCGCCCGCAAGAGCGCGGTCGGTGACGGGCTGCGGATGGATTACGAGGCGGACGAGATGCTCGACATCCCCTCGTTCCTGCGCCGGCAGGCCGACTGACGGACCTCCCTCCTCCCGCCCGGCGGGAGGAGGGGCCGCACGTGCGCGACGACAGTCGACTCAATGCCCTCGGCCGCGGCCGCCTGAGGGCCCAGCGCGCGACCCCGTCCCGCTGCCCTGACCGCGATCGGGCCCCTGCCGGATGGCAGCGACCACGCCTGTCCGACTGTGTCCAAATGCAGTCAGCTCAACGGGTTGTAGCGGTTTTGCCTGCTGTGGTAGGGTGCGCGCATTGTGCCGATCCTTCGGCCGAGCCTTCAGAGCACGCCTGCCCGCATGCTGAACCAGCGCACCCTTAAGAACACGATCCGCGCCACCGGCGTCGGCCTGCATTCGGGACAGAAGGTCTACATGACCCTGCGCCCGGCCGCGCCCAACACCGGCATCGTGTTCCGTCGCATCGATCTGGCGGAGCCGGTGGACATCGAGGCCCGCGCCGAGAACGTCGGCGACACGATGCTCGGCACCACGCTCGTCAACGGCGATGTGAAGGTCTCGACGGTCGAGCACCTCTTGTCCGCGTTTGCGGGACTGGGCGTCGACAACGCCTTCGTCGACGTCAGCGCTGCCGAGATCCCGATCATGGACGGCAGCGCCGGTCCGTTCGTGTTCCTGCTGCAGTCGGCCGGGATCGAGGAGCAGACCGTGCCGAAGCGCTTCGTGCGCATCAGGAAGTCGGTCGAGGTTCGGGACGGCGACAAATGGGCGCGCTTCGATCCGTTCAACGGATTCAAGGTCAATTTCGAGATCGAGTTCGATCACCCGATCTTCCGTCGTCACTCGCAGCGCGCGTCCATGGACTTCTCGACGACGTCGTTCCTGCGCGAAATCAGCCGTGCCCGCACGTTCGGGTTCATGCGTGACCTCGAGAAGCTGCGGTCCCACAACCTCGCGCTGGGTGGGACGCTGGACAACGCCATCGTGCTGGACGACTTCAAGGTGCTGAACGAGGACGGGCTGCGCTACGAGGACGAGTTCGTCAAGCACAAGATCCTCGACGCGATCGGCGATCTGTACCTGCTCGGACACAGCCTGATTGGCGAGTTCAGCGGCTACAAGTCCGGCCATGCGCTGAACAACCGCCTGCTGCGAGCGCTCATCGCCGATGTCTCCGCCTGGGAGGAAGTGACCTTCCGGGACCGCGCCGAGGCGCCAATCTCCTACGTGCCGGCCGCGGCCGTCGGCCACTAGGCCCGCGGTCGCACGCGTACCTGCGTGCGGCTGATCCGACCCTTGCCTGCCTCCGCCTCGATCGCGCCAACCAGCGCGGGCAGGGCATAGCGCACGCGCGTCGCGAACGCGCCGCTGTCCACCAACACCGTCAGCAGGCCGGCGGCGTCGACCGACGCACCAAAAACGTGCGGAGCCAGTTCGGCGGGCAGGGAATGCTGCACCGCCGCAAGTGCCTGATTGGCGTTCTCGGCGCCCGCCCGCAGGGCCTCAAGCTTCGCCTTACTTAGGGCGAGTAACTCGCTGATGGGGATCGGTTTTCGCATTCTCAGGGCGCGCCCACGCGGGCATTTCCAGTCAAAAGTGGTTGATCTGTCGAGGGTTTTCGGGGCATAGTCGCTTCCGCTGATTCAAGGCAAACCCGTCGAAAGGCGGGGACGCAAAGCTTCCGGTCTACGGCGCAAGCCACGACAGCGGGGTCGCCAGCGATGACAGACAGGATAGTCTGGATCCAGCAGTCCCGTGCACACCTCCGCCCGCCAGGCGGTGCGCACGAAGCAGACTGCGGACCGCCGCCAGCGTGTGCGGCGGACGTTCCGGCCGCGGGTACGGCATCCCCGAGGGGATGGCCGGCCGTCCCGCCGGTCGATCAGTCCCCGGCTTCGTGCCGGGATCGATTTTGCCGCCGGTCGCGATGTCGACCGGTGACTGCGATCCGCCCGTCGGATCGAGTCGAACGAGCTCTGGAGCAACAGCCATGAACATCATCCTGTTCAGCCGTGAACATGGCCGTGCTCGGCAGATAGACCTGCGTTCGCCGCTGTTCCTGGCCGCCGCGGGTTCTCTTGCTCTGCTCGTGCTCGGCGCCGCGTTCGCCGCCGGCTCGCTGCTCGGCGCCCATTGGGCCCAGAGCCGCCCGGGCCGCCAGATCAAGAGCTGGTCGGCCGAGCTCGTCCATCAGCGCGAGGACCTCGAGGCGGCGCGGCAGATGCTGCAGGAAAAGGTCGATGTGCTCGCCACCCGGGTCGGCCAGATGAACGCCCACGTGATCAGGCTCGACGCGCTGGGCAAGCGCCTGACCGAGATGGCGGGCCTGAGCAAGGGCGAGTTCCATTTCGACAGCGCCCCGCCGGTGGGCGGCGTGGACGCGGCCGGGCAGCCGGCCAGCATGCCGATCCTGACGGACATGCTCGACCACTTGTCCGACCAGCTGGCCGATCGCGAGCGGCAGCTCGGCGCGCTGGAAAACCTGATCCTGACGCGCGAGCTGCGCCGCGAGGTCTATCCGCAGGGCCGGCCGGTGCAGTCGGGCTTCATCTCCTCGTTCTTCGGCGAGCGCGTGGATCCGTTCACCGGCTACACGAGCTTCCACCCGGGCGTCGACTTCGCAGGCGAAGCCGGTGGTCAGGTGCAGTCGGTCGCGACCGGGATCGTCACCTGGTCCGGCGACAGGAACGGCTACGGCAACCTGGTGGAGATCAACCACGGCAACGGCCTGGTGACCCGCTATGGCCATAATTCCCAGCTGCTGGTACGGGTCGGCGAGACCGTCCAGAAGGGTCAGGCGCTGGCCCTGATCGGCAGCACCGGCCATTCGACCGGCCCGCACGTGCATTTCGAAGTGCTGCGTGACGGCCGGCCGGTGGACCCGATGGCCTTCATCAACCAGAACGCCACCCCGCTGCTGTCCAAGTCCCGCTAGGGGTTGATCCCGGGCTGTTCCGCCCTCACCAAGGGGGTTGGAAGGGGTCGTGACGCCATCGACGGGTATTGGTCGCCGCTCCTTAGTACAATGCGCGACTTTTCCCGGGCATCCGGCTGGCTCTTCCGCCGGTCAGCCCCCGAAGGACCCTGACCCGTGCTCAAGCTCCTGACCTCGATCTTCGGCAGCCGCAACCAGCGCCTGCTCCGCCAGTACAGCAAGCTCGTCGATGCCGCGAACGCATTCGATGAGCCCATGCGGGCGGTTCCCGACGACGCCTACCCGGCCCTGACCACGGCCTTCCGCGAACGCCTGGCGAAGGGCGAGACGCTCGACGCGCTGCTGCCGGAGGCGTTCGCCGCGGTGCGCGAAGCCGCCCGGCGCACCATCGGTCTCAGGCACTTCGACGTGCAGCTGGTCGGCGGCATCGCCCTCCACCAGGGCAAGATTGCCGAGCTGCGTACCGGCGAGGGCAAGACCCTCGTCGCGACGCTGCCGGTCTACCTGAATGCGCTCGCCGCCAAGGGCGTGCATGTCGTGACGGTCAACGACTACCTGGCCAGCCGCGACGCCGACTGGATGGCGCCGGTCTATCGCTTCCTGGGCATGACCGTCGGCGTGATCCGCTCGGGCCAGAACCAGGACGAGAAGCGGGCGGCCTACGCCTGCGACATCACCTACGGCACCAACAACGAATACGGCTTCGACTACCTGCGCGACAACCTCGCGTTCCGTCTCGAGGATCGCGTCCAGCGCGGGCTGCAGTTCGCGATCGTCGACGAGGTCGACTCGATCCTGATCGACGAGGCGCGCACGCCGCTGATCATCTCGGGTCCGGCCGAGGAGAGCACTGAGCTGTACCTGTCGATCAACAAGCTCGTGCCTAAGCTGTCGCGCGCCGGCAGCGAGGAACCGGTCGACACGGGCCTGTATGTCGCCGCCGTCGACGCCACGACTTTCAAGGGCGACCTGCGCCGCGGCGATGTGATCCTCAAGGTCGGCGGCAGTCCGGCCACGCGACCGGCGGATGTCGCCACTGCGCTGTCCGGCAAGGTTGCCGGCACGCTCAAGGTCGAGGTCTGGCGCGAGCGCAGCCAGCATACCGTCTCGGTCGAGGCCCCCGGCTCGGGTGCGGTCAAGGTCGAGGGCACCGGCGTGTCGATGGTCGTGCACGGCCTGTCGCTGCAGACGCTGAGCGACGAGCAGCGCGACGCGCTCGCCGTCGGCGGCGACTACTGGGTAGACGAGAAGCAGAAGCAGGTGCACCTGACCGAGGTCGGTCACCACACGGTCGAGCAAATGTTCGCGGACGCTGGCCTGCTGCGCGATGGCGGCAGCCTGTACGACCCGGGCAACATCCGCCTGATGCACCACCTCAATGCCGCCCTGCGTGCGCACGGCATCTACCACAAGGACATCGAGTACATCGTCCGCGGCGACGAGGTCATCATCGTCGACGAGTTCACCGGGCGCACGATGCCCGGACGGCGCTGGTCGGACGGCCTGCACCAGGCGGTCGAGGCGAAGGAGGGCGTCGAGGTTCGCGAAGAGAACCAGACGATCGCCTCGATCACGTTCCAGAACTACTTCCGCATGTACGGCAAGCTCGCCGGAATGACCGGCACGGCCGACACCGAGGCCTACGAGTTCCAGCAGATCTACGGCCTCGAGGTCGTCGTGATCCCGACGCACCGGCCGATGGTGCGCAAGGACCACTCGGACCTCGTCTACCTCGGCCAGGGTGACAAGTTCGACGCGATCGTCGAGGACATCCGCGACTGCCTGGCCCGGCAGCAGCCGGTGCTGGTCGGGACGGCCTCGATCGAGACCTCGGAACTGCTCGCGGCCCTGCTCAAGAAGCAGGGCATTGCGCACGAGGTGTTGAACGCCAAGCAGCACGAGCGCGAGGCGCAGATCGTCGCGCAGGCGGGACGTCCGGGGGCCGTGACGATCGCCACCAACATGGCCGGTCGCGGCACGGACATCGTGCTCGGCGGTCGCCCCGATCCGGTGGAGTCCGGCGCGCCGCCGCCGGACAGCGCCACGCTCGAGCGTGCCCGCAGCGAATGGCAGCAGCGTCACGCACAGGTCGTCGCCGCCGGCGGCCTGCACATCATCGGCACCGAACGGCACGAGTCGCGGCGCATCGACAACCAGCTGCGCGGCCGCTCCGGCCGCCAGGGCGATCCGGGCTCGTCGCGCTTCTACCTGTCGCTCGATGACAACCTGATGCGCATCTTCGGCGACCCGACGCGCATGAAGGCGCTGTTGTCCGGCGTCGGCATGAAGGCGGGGGAGGCGATCGAGAGCTCCCTGCTGACTCGCCAGATCGAGCGCGCCCAGCGCAAGGTCGAGGCCTACAATTTCGACCTGCGCAAGAACCTGCTCGAGTACGACGACGTAGCCAACGACCAGCGCAAGGTCATCTACGGCCAGCGCAACGAGCTGATGACCGCCGACGACATCGCAGACACCATCACCGCGCTGCGCGCCGAGGTCGTAAGCTCGCTCGTCGCGCAGGCAATCCCGGCCGAGAGCATCGAGGATCACTGGAACCTGCCCGTGCTCCAGGATGCCATGGCGCGCGACTTCGGCCTCCAGATCGACATCCGCGCCTGGCTCGATGCCGACAAGTCGCGCCATGCGCGCGAGCTCGAGCAGCACCTGATTGAGCTTCTGGACGAGGCCTATCGGGCCAAGGAGGCCCAGGTCGTGGCGACCGACCTGCGTCGCATCGAGCGCACGCTGATGCTGCAGATGGTCGACAGCCACTGGCGCGAGCATCTCGGTGCGATGGACTACATGCGACAGGGCATCTTCCTGCGCTCCTATGCGCAGAAGAACCCGAAGCAGGAGTACAAGCGCGAGGCGTTCGAGATGTTCTCGGCGATGCTCGACCGCATCAAGTTCGCGGCCGTGACGATGCTGTCGCGGATGCAGGTGCGCTCGGAGGCCGACATGGAGGCCGAAGAGGCCGAGCGCCAGGCGCGCCTCGCGAAGCTCATGCAGTTCCAGCACGCGGCGCCACCGTCCCTGGACCTTGGCGCGGATCCGGCGGTCGTGGCCGCTGGCGGCCAGCCTGGCGGTGCGCCGGCGCCTGCCCAGCAGGCGCCGTTCCAGCGCGCGCTGCCCAAGGTCGGCCGCAATGAGCCCTGCCCGTGCGGCTCCGGCAAGAAATACAAGCAGTGTCACGGCCAGCTCGCGGCCGAGGAGCCGTCGTTCCCGACCGACGTGGGTCGCAACGACGCCTGCCCGTGCGGCTCGGGGCAGAAGTACAAGCACTGCCACGGCAAGATCGAGGCCGTCTGAGCACGGTCAGGGGCGACCACTGCCGTCGCCCCGCGCAGCGCCGCCGCCTGCCACCGGCCGCCGCCGGCCATCGGCCGGCGGGCATGACGGCGCGCGCTGTCATGGTGCTCGGCTGTACCAGCGGCGCGGGCAAGACCTGGATCGCGACGGCACTGTGCCGCTGGTACGCGCGTCGTGGTCTGCGCGTCGCGCCGTTCAAGGCGCAGAACATGAGCAACCATGCACGCGTCGTCGCAGGTCCGGACGGCGTGCTTGGCGAGATCGGCAGCGCCCAGTACTTCCAGGCGCTCGCCGCGCGGGCCGAGCCCGAGGTCCGCATGAACCCGGTGCTCCTGAAGCCCGAGAACGACACGCAGAGCCAGGTGATCGTGCTCGGGAAACCGGACGCCGAGCTCTCGCGCACACCCTGGCGCGAGCGCTCGGAGCGGCTCTGGCCGACGATACGGGCGAGCCTCGACTCGCTCGGCGCCGAGAACGACCTCCTCGTCATCGAGGGCGCGGGCTCGCCGGCCGAGATCAACCTCGAGGCGAGCGACATCGTCAACATGCGGGTCGCGGAAGCCGCGAACGCGGCGACGGTGCTCATCTGCGACATCGACCGTGGCGGGGCGTTCGCGCACCTCTACGGCACGCACCAGCTCCTGAGGCCCGCGCACCGCGCACTCCTTCGCGGCTTCGTGTTCAACAAGTTTCGCGGCGATGCCGCGCTCCTGCCGCCGGGACCGCAGATGCTCGAGGAGCTGACCGGCGTCCCGACGCTCGGCGTGCTGCCGATGTGGCGCGAGCACGGTCTGCCGGAGGAGGACGGCGTGTTCGATGCCGAGCCCGCGGCGAGCGGCTTCTCGGTCGCCGTCGTCGCGTATCCGAGGATCAGCAACCTCGACGAGTTCGCGCCGCTGAAGCGCGTGCCCGGTCTCTCGCTCAGCTGGGTGCGAAGGCCCGAGAGCCTCGCGCGCGCCGACCTCCTGATCCTGCCGGGATCGAAGCACGTCGCGGGGGATCTCGAGTGGCTCCGGGCAACCGGTCTCGATGCGGCGATTGCCGCCCACGTCGGCGCGGGCAAGCCGACGCTCGCGGTCTGCGGCGGGCTCCAGCTCCTCGGCACCGAGCTCAAGGACCCGGACGGCGTCGAGGGCGCGGCGGTCGGCCTTGGCATCCTGCCGCTCATCACCGAGTACCGCGCCGGCAAGCACCAGCATCGCAGCCACTACACGCTCGACCATCTCGGCGGCTACTGGGCGCCGTTGAGCGGCATCGGCTTCGACGGCTACGAGATCCGCCACGGTCGTACCGAGGTCACGGGTGCGATCGAACGCCACGCGGCACTGCGCCTCGCGCTGCCGGGCGATGGCGGCTGGCAGCAGGACTCGGTGCTCGCGCTCTACACGCACGGCCTGTTCGAGAGCGCGGCGGTCGTGAAGGCGCTTTTTGGTGCGACGACGCCGACGCTCGAGGACACGCTCGAGGGTCTCGCCGACTTCATCGACGAGCACATCGGCCACGACCGGCTGATGTCGCTGCTTGGCTGAGCGCGGGGTCCGCTAGGCGCGGTAGGTCGTCGGATCGGGTACGTTCGCCGCGCTAAAGCCCGCGCGCCTCAGCCGGCAGGAATCGCAGCGACCGCAGGCGCGCCCGGCGGCATCGGGCTGGTAGCAGGAGATCGTGAGCGCGTAGTCGAGGCCGAGTGCGACGCCCCGGCGGATGATGTCGGCCTTCGAGAGCGACACGAGCGGCGCGACTATCTTGAGCGGGCGTCCCTCGACGCCGGCGCGCGTCGCCCGCGCGGCCAGCGCCTCGAAGGCGGCGATGAACTCCGGCCGGCAGTCGGGGTAGCCGGAGTAGTCGACCGCATTGACGCCGAGGTGTATCTCACCCGCGCCGAGCACTTCCGCCCAGCCGAGCGCGAGCGCCAGGAAGACGGTGTTGCGCGCCGGCACGTACGTCACCGGGATGCCCTCGCCCGGGGTCTCCGGCACCGCGATCGAGGCATCGGTGAGCGCGGAGCCGCCGATGCCGGCGGTGTCGATGCGCATCGTGCGGTGCTCGTGCGCGCCGAGTGCGGCCGCGATCCGCGCCGCGTGGTCAAGCTCGATGCGGTGGCGCTGGCCATAGTCGAGGCTGAGCGCGTAGCACTCGCGCCCCGCGGCTCTCGCAAGCGCGAGCACCGTCGCCGAATCGAGGCCGCCGGAGAGGAGCACGACGGCCCTGGGCGCGCTCATCGGCCGGGCTCCCCGCCCCACAGGAGCTTGTGGAGCTGCAGCTGAAAGCGGACGCCGAGGCGATCGGCGAGGATCCAGTCGGCAAGCTCGCGCGGCGCAAGCTCGCCCGCGCTCGGCGAGAAGAGCAGCTGCGCGCGCCCCTGCAGCGCGTGCGCGCGGATGAACCCAACCGACCACTCGTAGTCGGCGCGGTTGCAGATGACGAACTTGACCATCTCCTCCGGCCTTAGCGACTCGAGGTTCGGCAGGAAGTTGCGCTCGACCTCGCCCGAGCCCGGCGTCTTCACGTCGAGGACGCGAATGACGCGGCGATCGATGGCGCGCGCATCGATCGCCCCGCTCGTCTCGAGCGACACGCGATAGGACGAATCGCACAGGCGCGCGAGGAGGCGCGCGGCATTCGGCTGCGCCAGCGGCTCCCCGCCCGTCACGCAGACGTAGCGCGTGCCGAAGGGCTCGACCGCGGCGAGGATCGATGCGATCGACTGCCAGCCGCCGCCGTAGAACGCGTACTCGGTGTCGCAGTAGCGGCACCTGAGCGGGCAGCCCGTGAGGCGCACGAACACGGTTGGAAAGCCGGCGGTGTCGGCCTCCCCCTGCAGCGAGTGGAAGATCTCGGTGACCCGCAGGCGCTCCGTCGCCGGGATCGCGTCGCGCGCGAGTGCGGCCATCGGTCAGCGGTGTTCGGCGTCCATGCGCCTGAGGAGCTTGTCGGCCTCGCCCGCGGCGGCCGAGTCGGCGTAGTTCTGCAGCACCTTGGCGAGGTAGTCGCGCGCTTCGCGGTAGCGCTTCTGCTCGTACTGCGTGAAGCCGGCCTTCAGCAGCGCATCCGGCACCTTGCGCGAGTCCGGGTGCTCGCGCACGACGCGCTGGAACGCGCCGAGCGCCTCCGCAAAGCGCTTCTCGACGTAGTAGGTCTCGCCGAGCCAGTACTCGGCGTTGTCGACGAGCGGGCTCTGCGGGTAATTCGTGATGAAGGTCGTGAACGACTGCTCGGCGCCCGCGTAGTCGCGCGATTTCAGCTTGTCGAGCGCGGCCTGGTAGAGGTCGTGGTCGGTGGCCGCAGCCGCGCTGCCGCCGGCGGCCGTCGGGCCTGGCGCCGCGGCGCCGCTCGAAACGCGCGCATCGAGCGCGGCGAGGCGCTTGTCGAGGTCGCCGTAGAGGTCGCGCTGCTGGTCGCGCGAGGCCTTGGCCTCGTGCTGGAAGTCCTCGAACTCGCCGCGCAGGTGCCTGACCTCCGCCTGCACGGCCTCGAGCTGGCGCTGCAGGTCGAGCAGCGCCTTGTTCTGGTTCTCGATCCGATCGACCCGCTCCTCGACCGCGGTCGCCTTCACGTACGCCGGCTCCTCCTCCGGTCGCGTCAGCGAGCAGCCGGCGAGGCTGAGTGCGCCAAGCCCGAGGGCCGCGAGCGTACGGGCCTGCACGGGGGTCAGCGCCCGCCGAGGTAGACGATCTCGACCCGGCGGTTCTGCGCCCAGGCCGCCTCGTCGTGGCCCTCGGCGGTGGGTCGTTCCTCGCCGTAGCTCACCGTCGCGAGCTGGCCGGGCGCCGCGCCCTGCAGCGCGAGTGCGCGCTTCACCGCCTGCGCGCGGCGCTCGCCGAGCGCGACGTTGTACTCGGCCGAGCCGCGTTCGTCGGTGTTGCCCTCGAGCCGGACCTTGATCGTGCGATCGGAGGCGAGCTTCTTGCCGTGGGCGGCGAGCGTGGCGGCGTACTCGGCGCGGATCTCGGAGCTGTCGAAGTCGAAGTAGATCGTCGACTTCGTGACGCCGGCATCGGCGCCGGTCGCGCCACTACCGCCGAGCTCCTTGCCCTGGCCGCCGGTGGCATCCGCGGCGGGCGCCGTGGTGCCCGCGCTGCTCGCGACGCTTTCGCCGGTCGTGGCTGGCGGCTTCACCTGCGCCTTCTTGCCGGGGCAGGCAGCCAGCAACACGGACAGGGTCACGAGAGCAGTGATACCAAGGATGCGATTCATTCGCCAACTCCATGAAAAACAATCATTTTCGACAGGAAATTCGTTCGGGGGGCGACGCCGTGATTTTGCCACAGCGAGTGGCCGGCCGCGCCTGTCATTGCGATTCGACGCGCGGCGACCACGCAGGTTCCCGCACGTCGCCCTCGGCGACGCTGATGCGGCTCGAGACGCTGCCATCGACCGAGGCGGTGGCGAGCACGCCGTGCCCGCCTTCGCGCGCGGCGTAGAGCACCGTCTGGCCATTCGGCGCGAAGCTCGGGCCCTCGTCGAGGCGACCGGAGGAGATCACGCGCGAGCGCCCCGTCGCGACCTCGACGAGCCCGATCCGGTAGCCACCGTCCTCGAGCGTGACGACCGCGAGTTGCGTGCCGTCGGGCGAGACCCTGGGCCTTGCGTTGTAGGAGCCCTCGAACGTGACCCGCACGGGGCGCTCCTCGCGGGCGAGCGTGATGCGGTAGACCTGTGGCTTGCCGGAGCGATCGGACGTGAAATAGAGGCTGCGGCCGTCCGGCGACCAGCAGGGCTCGGTATCGATCGAGGGGTCGTCGGTGATCCTCGACAGGTTGCCGCTCGCAAGGTCGAGGACGAAGAGGTCGACGTTGCCGTCCGGCTGCGAGAGCGCCAGCGCGAGGCGCTTGCCGTCGGGTGAGAACGCGGGCGCCCCGTTGATGCCGGCGCGCGCCGAGATGCGCTCGCGGTTGCTGGTCGCGACCGTCTGCACGTAGATCGCCGAGAGCTTCCCCTCGAAGGACACGTAGGCGAGCTTCGTGCCGTCCGGCGACCAGGTCGGCGACATGATGGGCTCGGGCGAATCGAGGATGGTCGTGTAGTTCTCGCCGTCGGAATCGGCGACGTAGAGGCGCCAGCGGCGCGCGGCCGCGGTGCCGCGCACGTTCACGTACGCGATGCGGGTCGCGAAGGCGCCGGGGACGCCCAGGATCTTCTGGTAGATGAAGTCCGCCGTCTGGTGCGCGGCGAGCCTCAGACGCGTATCGGCCGCCGAGATCGCGAACCCGCCGAGGCGCTGGCCGGTCACGACGTTGAAGAGCTCGCATTCGACCCGGTAGCCGGGAGCGGCGCCGTGCACGCGCCCGATGACGACGAAGTCGGTCTTCATGAGTCGCCACTGCGCAAGGTCGAGCGCCGCGCCCGTCGAGGGGTGCTGCAGCATCTGGGCGCGCGGCAGTCCCGCGAATCGGCCGCTGCGCGCCAGGTCCGCCTCGATGACCTGCGCGAGGTCGACGGGCGTGCCCGCGTCCGATGCGAAAGGCACGACGGCGATCGGGATGGGCGATGTGACGCCGCGGGTGATCTGCACGGTGAGCTGGGCCTGCGCGGGCGCGGCCGCGAGGAGGAGGATCGCGAGGGCGAAAAAGAAGCGAGGCAGGTAGCGGCTAGCGTTCATGGGGTTCAAATATGAGTCGCAGGTTGCGTTCGAAGAGGCTGGGATCCGAGGGCATCGGCAAGGGCGAGGCCCGGTAGACGGCGAGCGTGATCGACTGCTGGACGGCGGCATCGCCGTTGCACTCGCCCAAGCGCACGTTCGTGACCGTGCCACCCGGCACCTGGCTCACGAACACCGTGCAGCTTAGACCCGGGCGCGCCGTCGGCGGGCGGTTCCAGGCGCGCTCGATGCGGGCCTGGATCTCGGTGATGTACTTGTCGAGGAGGCCGGAGCGCGCCGCGCCCTCGCGATGCTCCTCCTGCGCGAGCTGCTTGGCGAGGTCCGATTCCCGCGCGGTGCGCTCGGTGGCCTCCGCGCGGCGCTCGGCCTCGGCCGCCGCCTCGACCTTGCGCCGCGCGTCCTCGGCGCGGCGTTGGGCGTCGGCGGCCTGGGCGCGGCGCTTCGCCTCGCGCTTGGCCTCCTCCGCCGCCTCGGCGCGCCGCTCGGCCGCGGCGGCGGCCTCGCGTTTGGCGTCGGCGATCTTGAGCTCCTCGGCGTGTACGGCGCGCGCCTTGACCGCCGCGCGGTCGGTGGCGGCGCGCTCGGCGATGCGCGGGTCCGGCAGCGTCGGCGGCGCGGCTTCGGTCGGCGGTGCGGGCGCGGGCGCGGGCGCGGGCTCAGCCGCCGCTGCGGGGGCCGGCGGCGGC
>JANXQL010000074.1 GCA_025356815.1 Pseudomonadota bacterium | reverse complement strand
GATGGGACTCGCGATGCTCGTCGCCACGATCATGGCGTTCATCGTGCCGGCCTACGGCTTCCTGATCCTGCGGCGGCGCCTGAGTCCGTTCGATGCCGCGGCGATCGCCGCTACCTATGGCTCGGTGAGCGCGGTCACGTTTATCACCGCAGTCGGCTTCGCCGAACGGCACGGACTCGCCTTCGGTGGCTACATGGCGGTGGCGCTGGTACTGATGGAGACGCCCGCCATCATCATGGCGGTGGTGCTGGCCAACATCGTTCGCAGCCAGGCTGCGAGGCAGGCCGATGGCGCGCCTGTGGCCCCGACCTCGGTGGGCAAGATTCTGCACGAGGCCTTCACCGATGGCGCCCAATTGCTGCTTCTGGGCAGCCTGCTCATCGGATTCGTCACCGGGGCCGACGGCAAGAAGATGCTCGATCCGTTCATCGGCCAGATCCAGAAGGGCATCCTCGCGTTCTTTCTGCTCGACATGGGGTTGCTGGTGGCGCGGCGGGCTCGCGATCTGCGCGCCAACGGCGCGTTCCTGAGCGCGTTCGGCATCTGCGTGCCGTTGGTCAATGCGGCGCTCGCGGCGATGTTGTCGCGTCTGTTCGGCCTCGGTCTGGGCGATGCTTTCCTGCTCTCGGTGCTCGGTGCCAGCGCATCCTATATCGTGGTGCCGGCGGTGCTGCGCTACGCCATCCCGGAGGCGAACGCCGGCCTGTATTTCGGCATGTCGCTGGTCATCACCTTTCCCTTCAACATCGCGCTCGGCATCCCGCTGTACTACACGGTGCTGAGCGCCCTGTGGACCTGAACCATGGAAGCCGTCAAGCGAATCGAGATCGTCGTCTCCGAAGTGCTCCTGCGTGAGCTGACCGACCTCCTGGATCGCCATCAGGTTGGCGGTTACACCGTGTTCCGCGGTCTCGGTGGCAAGGGCGACCGCGGGTTCCAGAGCGGCGATGGCGCCGCCGGGGAGTTCGGCAACGCCTCGGTGCTGGTGGTGTGCCACGAACCCCTGGTGCCGCCGCTGATGGCGGAACTGAAGCCGTTGCTGAAGCGCTTCGGCGGCATGTGCCTGGTGAGCGATGCGATGTGGTTGAAACACTGACGTAGCCATCGCTGCCGGAGACCTGGCCACGACACGCACCAACACGACGGTTGCGACGCGAATACCACTTGTGTAGAGTCTTGTGTAAGGAGACACACATGGCCACCAATCTTTCACTGGACCCGGAACTGATCGAGCGAGCGCTCGAAGTCAGTGGCGAGCGAACCAAGAAGGCTGCTGTCACGCTTGCTTTGAAGGAGTTCATTGCGCGCCGTGGACAGAAGCGTTTGATCGATCTGATGGGCAAGCTCGAGTGGGACAAGGCGTTCGACTACAAGGCCGAACGGTCGCGCCGGTGACGTTGCTCGTTGACACCAGTGTCTGGTCACTCGCTTTCCGGCGCGATCGGAAAATCACGGCCCCGCAAATCCAGGAATTGCGCGATGCGCTCGAAGGAGATGAGATCGTCGTGACTACCGGGCTCGTTCTCCAGGAGTTGCTTCAGGGTTTTGCTGGTCCTAGCGCGCGCGAGGACATCATCGAGCGGTTTGCCGCGCTGCCTTTCATCGGACCGGATCGACAGGATCATGTCGATGCTGCCGAGTTGCGCAACACCTGTCGTCGAGCCGGGGTTCAGGTTGGCACGGTCGACGCCTTGTTGGCTCAACTTTGCATACGTCATGATCTGACCCTGCTGACCACTGACAATGACTTCCTGCATGCTGCGGTCCATTGCCCGTTGAAGGTGTGGAAATAGTCGGTCAGCCGGGCTGATCTCTCGTGAGGCCAGCTGTACGGTAGTTCCCGCGCCACGTCAGATCACGATCCCCGATGGAAAAAATCCGCATCTCGAAACTCATGTCGACGCAGGGCCTGTGCTCGCGGCGTGAGGCCGACAGCTATATCGAGCGCGGCTGGGTGCTGGTGGACGGGCAGCCCATCACCGAACTGGGCACCAGGATCTTTCCGAACCAACGAATCACCCTGGCGCCCGCCGCGCAAAGTCATCAGCGCGCCCGCGTCACCATCATCCTGAACAAACCTGTCGGGTTTGTCTCGGCACAAGCGGAGGAGGGCTACACACCTGCCGTGACGTTGATCAAGGCGGCGACGCGCTGGAAATCGGATCAGCATCCGGTGAGCTTCAGCCCCGCCGACCTGATGGGCCTTGCGCCTGCCGGGCGGCTCGATATCGACTCGACCGGGATACTCGTGCTCACGCAGGATGGCCGCGTTGCGCGGCAACTGGTGGGCGATGACTCCGATGTCGAAAAGGAATATCTGGTGCGCGTGACCGGCAAGCTCAAGCCCGGTGGGATGGCGTTGCTCAATCACGGCCTGCACCTCGACGGCGTGCAACTGCGTCGCGCGCAGGTGGGCTGGCTCAACCAGGATCAGTTGCGCTTCGTGCTACGCGAGGGGCGCAAGCGGCAGATCCGCCGCATGTGCGAGTTGGTCGGGCTTGATGTGACCGGCCTGAAGCGCATCCGTATCGGCAAGGTAAAGCTGGGCGATCTGCCGCAGGGGCAGTGGCGATATCTGGCGGCGAGCGAGGGGTTCTGAGGGCACTGTGAGGCACTTGGCGAGGGGCCTGCGTCGCGCGGAGCAGGGGCCCCGTGCACGGAGATGCGACCGCAGAGCAGGCCAAGGGCGCGGCTGCGATGTCGGCCCCATGCGCGACTCCGGGGTCGGATCCCCGCTGGGGGCCCTCCTCCGCCCTGCGCCGCGCCCCCGCAGGGGGATCGACAGTCAGCCGAACGGTGCCGGCCGCCGATCAAGACGAGGCGGGAACATCCACGGTCGTTTTGAGGCGGCGCGATGATGGATACCGAAGATCTGGTGACCGATCCGGTCATCGAGGAGACCCGGCGCTGGCTGGAGAAAGCCGTGATCGGCCTCAACCTGTGTCCGTTCGCGAATGCCGTGCATACCGGCGGGCGCATCCGTTGGGCGATCAGCGACGCACGCGATGAACGCGCCTTGCGCCACGACCTGGTGAGCGAACTGGAGTCGCTCCTTGCCGCCGACGAAACCAAGACCGAGACCACCTTGCTGATCCACCCGCAGGTTCTGCGCGACTTCGGCGACTACAACGACTTCCTCGATATCGCCGACGAAGCACTCGCCGAATTGGCTTTGACCGACGTCATCCAGATCGCGAGTTTCCATCCGGATTATCAGTTCGGCGGCACCGAGCCGGACGCCATCGAGAACTGCACCAACCGCTCGCCGTATCCGATGCTTCACCTGCTGCGGCAGGCCAGTGTGGAGCGTGCGGTTTCGTCGATGCCCGATACCAATCGCATCTATGAGCGCAATATCGAGACGATGGAGAAGCTTGGGTGGGAGGGGTGGCGGCGGGTGCTGGGCCTAAGCTGAGGCCGCTGACTTGCGCGCTGACTGCGGTCACTACACCGGGAGGTGAGGTTATGTGCAGCGAGGTGTGCTGGGGTCTCGAGATTCTGAAGGTAGTGCCGACAGGCATCCTCGGCTCAATTGCGGCTTACATCGCCTGGCGCCAATTTCGGATTGGGGCTGAGCAGCGACAAATCGCAAGCGCGAAGCTGAAACTGGATTTGTTCGAAAAGCGCTTGGCCGTTTTCGAAGCGACGTGGCGGGCAGCATCAGACGTGATTCGCGGAGGCCGCGCTTATCCACCGGCATACTTGACGAATTTGTATCCCCATGTGGCCTTTCTGTTCGGCCCTGAGGTCGAGGAGTACATGAAGACGCTGGCGGAAAAGATGACACGACTGGGCACGATTGATCAGCTGTCTGAGAAAAATGGCGACGTTGTACCGCCGGAACTGGTCAACGAGCATGCCCAGCACCGGGATTGGATCTCACATGCCGCAATCGAAGGGATCCGCAGCAAGTTCAGCCCATACCTGGGATTTTCGCAGTGGCGGTGAGGCCGGCATCCGAGAAAAGCGTGCACACCAGCTGCGGTCGAACCTCACAGACATCCATGCCGTGAGCGGCGAGACCGCTCGCCGGACGCGAGATCGGCGCCATCGATCGGTACCCCATCCGCCGATCCTCCGGTCGGTTGCCTCGCTTGTCCATCGGTTGAAGCGTTGCAGAAATGGCATCATCCGCTGTATCGAAGTCTCCTCTGGCAGTGTTTGGAACCGCCGCTCCCATGCCTCAGATCGTCCGAATATTTCTCGCTTCACCCAGTGACACGGCGCCCGCAAGGAAGGCGGTCAACACGGTTATCGAGGACATCAACAACGACCCCATCTATCGGGATTTGCTGAAGTTGGACCTGGTGCGGTGGGACGACCCCGGCAAACCTGTGCCCTGTTCGTTCTTGCGAAATCCTCAAGGCGACGTGGTGACGTATGCGGGCGATCCTGCTCAGTGCCAGCTCGTGGTGGGTCTGTTTCGCCATGTCTTCGGGTCGCCGTTACCCGAGGAAGCATGGGGGAGTTCTCCCGATGGAGATCCCTGGACGGGAACGGAGTGGGAGCTTCATCGCGGTGTTGAAGCTGCCAGGCAAGGGCACGTCAAGGACGTATGGGTTTTCCGCGACACAACGCCATTTCAGGAAGACAAGCACTGGACAAACGCAGAATGGGATGACCGTGTCGCGAGTCGCCGCAGAGTGATCCAGTTCTTCGAGGCATGCCGCGACGATCGACATTCCATCTTGCGCGGCATCAACGACTACGACGGGCTCGACGATCTACCGAAGAAATTCGGCAAGCGCCTCAAGGAGTGGCTCAAGGAGGCTTGGCTAGACCAGCCGTCCACCCGCGTGAAAATGCCGAGAACCGGACCGCATGACCATGACGAGCGGCTCACGGTCGATCAACAAGCCTTGCAGGAGATTCTGCTGAGAAATCAGGAGCCGCTCGATGACGCGCTCATCGACCGCGTTCGCGCCGCCCCGATTCGCGGGGTTCGAGGTTATTTGCTGTCGCGCTATGCCTACTGGTCGGGTCGAGCCCAGGGGAACCTCGACTGCCAGTTCGTGAATCTGGACCTGCTTATCGACCACGGCGCTGGCAGCGATGCCGAGCGCTTTGTCGTGGACCGGCGCTATGACTCGCTGGCGAAGCTGTTGGCAGAGCATGGCGACGTGGGCGCCTGGATGCTGATCGGAGACCCGGGGTGCGGCAAGTCCACGGTGTTGCAGCACTTCGAATTGACTCGGGCCAGGGCAAGCTTGCTCGAGATCGCCGAAGGGGTGCCATTGCCGACACTTTGCGTCTGGCAGCGGTTGGCGGATGTAGACACCGCATCGCCCTCACCCGAAACATGGTTCGATGACCAGTGGCGTCACCGTTACCCCGACCTGCCGGGCTTGATTGATATGAGCCGGAGGTTTCGGCTGCGTTTTCTGCTCGATGGCTTGAACGAGCTCAAGGCCGAGAGCGGCCATCCATATCGGCGTGCGGTCGGGTGCTTGGCGGGCTGGGCGTCGGCGCAAGCCCACCGATTCGCCGCGCCACTGTTCAGCGTGCGTTCTCTCGAGTACACCGAGTCGTTGAGTTCCGAACCCCTGGCAGTGCGGCACATCCGCATGGCTCGGTGGACCCCCGAACAGATGCGCCTCTACTGCGCGCTAAAGCTCGGCGAGGCCAATACCTTGTGGTCTTCCATCGACGCCGATGCGGGGCTGCGCTCGTTGTGCGAACTGCCGTTCAATCTGGCGGCGCAGTGCGAAGTTCACACCGAGCTTGGGCGACCCGCGAAGGGCCGGGCCGAACTCCTCAGCGCACTCGCGTGGCAGCGGCTTCGAAGGGCTTTCGTGAAGCGTGACCTCGATGCGCTCGGGCTCCTGACGCAGCGTGGGCGAAGGCAACTCAACGACGAGCGTTTCTGGCGGGAGCATCTTCTTGACTTGCCCGGCGAGGGGACGCTGATCCCCGGGCTCGACCGTCAGGCCGAAGACATGCACCGCGCGGGGCGGGGGACCGAGGTCAGCATGCCGGAGGATAGCGTCGCGCTGTGGCTCGTCAGCCCGCCGGAACGTTCAGCCTGGCTGCGGGCCGTCCAGTCTCTTGGGTTGGCCGAAGTCGAACTCTCCGGCCGGTTCCGATACTCACATCAGCTCTGGCAGGAGTTCTTTGCTGCCCGTGGCATTCGCGGCAAGTTCGACGACCTACCGCCAGGGCTGAGCCCGCTGCCGCTGGTCCCGATGGCAGAAGTGCTGCGCGGGCTGGCCGTTCAAGACCCGCTGCCAGGGCCCGGGGTGTCGCCTTGGGAAGAGGCCGTCAAGATGGCGGTACAACTGTCGTCGGAACCTGCCAGATGGATCGCGGCATTGCTGCCGGTCAATCTGCCGCTGGCGGGGCGCGCGGCGCTGGCCGTCTGTAAGCATCTGCCAGGCAAACTGCTTGCCGACTTGCAGAGCAGACTCGTTGTCCGTAGCCGGGATCCGGCCTTCGACCTGCGCTTGCGCATAGAAGCGGCCGAGGCCTTGGGGCCGCTTGGCGATCCACGGTATCGAGAAGGGCGTGGCCCTGGCGACGTTCGCTATCTGCTTCCTGACGACAAACACTGGATCGACGTTGCAGATGGCGAGTACACCCTCGGCAGTCTCGACGGTGATCCCGACGAGCAACCACTGACCCAGGTGAGGTTGAAGCCTTTCGCCATCGCCTGGGCGCCGGTGACGAATGCAGAATTCGCCCGCTTCGTCGACGCGGGTGGGTACGAGGATGAGCGCTGGTGGGTCGGGGAGACGGCAGGGCTTTGGTGGCGCGGCGAGTGGACCAACGACCCTGAGATCCAGGCATGGCGAGAGCGAATTGCTTCGCTGAGGGAAGACTTTGACAGCGCGGTGGCGCGCCTTTTTCCGCGGGCAACGAAAGCCTACATCGAGGGAACGTTGCGGACTTACGCCACCTGGACCGAGCCGGAAGCAGACGCAGCGTTAACGAGCTCGTTCGGTGCACGACGACATCGCTTGCCGGGCGAATGGGACAACCCGCGATTCAACCATCGGTTGCAACCGGTGGTGGGCGTCAGCCAGTTCGAAGCCCTCGCGTATTGCCGGTGGCTGTCGAGCCAATGTGGTAAGGCGGTACGGCTGCCGGTGGAGGCGGAATGGGAGGCGGCTGCCCGCGGTGCTGAGGCACGTGCCTGGCCCTGGGGGGAACTGCCCGCCGAATCCTTGCAGATCAACGCCGATCCCGCGCACCTGCGGCGGACCAGTCCGGTCGGCGTCTTTCCCGAAAGCGATACGCCGGGGCAACCGGGCATTGCGGACTTGTCGGGCAATGTCTGGGAATGGACCGCCAGCGAGTATGCCGATCGACTCGATCATGATCGAGCGGTTACCGCGGTCGAGAATGGCGCAGGCCCGCGGGCGGTTCGCGGCGGGTCCTGGACCTCGGTTCGGACGGCTGCCGCGCCGCCTACCGCTACGGGGACCGCCCAGGCGGTCGCAACGGCGGCCTGGGCTTTCGTGTGGTGTGCTGCCCCATTCAAGGCTCCTGACCCCTGGCGGCGCGCGTAGCGCGCCGCGCCGTGGATTTCGGCACGGCTTTGCGGATGTGTCGGCCTTCCAGCGGAAAGCGCGACAGCACATGTTCCCGCAGCCCCCAGCTGTCGGCATAGCGCACGTGATTGATCCAGCCCCCGACGGTCGCATCGAATTCGGCGAAGGTGATGTCGCCTCTGCTCCAGGCGTCGTAGCGCGCCGTGAGGCGGCGCGTGGCCGCGACCACCTTGCGTGCCTTGACGCGGCGGTGGTCCGGATACACGACAAAACCGAGCCACGGTATGCCTGCCTTGCACGAGGCGATCTGGGCCGCGTTCTCATGAATTCGCAATCGCAGTCGCGTGGCGAGGAATTCGATGATCTCCTGGCGCCATGCAGACAGGGTCGCCTTGTCGTCGTGGAACAGGGCAAAATCATCGGCGTATCGAAGGTAGGTCGCGCAGCGCAGCGAGCGCTTCACGAAATGATCGAGCCCGTCGAGATAGCAGTTCGACCAGAACTGCGAGGTGAGATTGCCGATGGGCAGGCCGCGCGGGCGGGCCAGGGCCAGCAGATCATCGCCGGGGAATAGTGTCATGTCCGCCTCGGCGGAATGGATGTCCGCGCCGCTTGCGACAATCCGCCGGATGACTTCCGATACGCGCGTGTCTCGAGTGCGCCGTTCCAGGATCTCGAGCAGGATCCGATGGTCGATGCTGGGAAAGTATCGCCGGATATCCATCCGTAGCACCCAGGTGCGGGCGCGGCCGAGCTGCTGGAATCGGTCCACCGCGCGATGGGTGCCCTTGCCGATCCGGTTCGCGAAGCTGTCGGCGATGAATGCAGTCTCGAAGTCCGGCTCCATGACGCGGCACAATGCATGGTGAACGACGCGATCGGCAAACGGTGCTGCACTGATCCAGCGGCGTTTCGGTTCGTGGATCGCGAAATGGACGTAGGGCCCTGGCGCCCAGGTACCGGCGACAAGATCCCGGCGCAGTTTCAGGAGATGTTCACCCAGGCCATACTCGAACGCGGCGACAGGCGCCGCGCCGCGCTTTCCGCTTGCAGCAAGCTGGTAGGAGCGAACCAGGTTGTCCCAGTCAACGAAGAGGTCGAAGTCGTCTTCCGCGTCGAGAAGCCCCGGCGACTCGCTGGTGGTGCACACGCGCGCCCGCGACCTGCTTCAGTGGCTGGTGCCGCAGATGGCGAAGTTTCCGCGCGAGCACCGGCATACGTTGACCAAACACATGGCTGATCTCGTACTGCTGATCCACGACCGACTGGTGGCCGCGCGCCATCTCGCAGCGGCGGACCGGGCGCGTGCGCTACTCGAGGCCGACATCGGGCTCGATCAGTTGCGCCAGTATCTCCAGCTGGCATGGCGCTGGAGTTGGCTGAACAACGGGCAGTACGAACATGTCAGCGGCTTGACCGATGAACTCGGGCGCCTGATCGGCGGCTGGCGCCGCAGCCTGGCGGCGAATCGCGAAACAAAGGGTACAACGATGCCGTTGGCGATGCCCGGTGCGGAATAAAAGAAGGCCGCGCCGGAGCAAGGCTCGAAGCGCGTCCCGATTCGATATGCGCCTCGACGACAGGCCGAGACGGGACCTTCCCGCACCATTCCAGAGCACACGGGCTCGACGGGCGAACCGTGGTTCGCCCGCATTTCCGCCGAGCCGGTGGACACCGGCCGTGCACCAGGGGATGTGGCAGCACACCACACGAAAGCCCAGGTTGTTGTTGCGATTGTCTGGGTGGTTCCTGTTGCGGTAGGTGGCGCGGCAGTTGTCCGTATCGTTGTTCCAGGACCCGCCGCGAACCGCCCGCGGG
>JANXQL010000043.1 GCA_025356815.1 Pseudomonadota bacterium | reverse complement strand
GCCGCGGTCACTGCCTCCAGCGCCGCTCGCTGCCGTTCCGTGAGATCCTTCGCCATCGCTTGCCTCCACCATTGCCGGGTGAAAGCGTGCTCGTGCAAACATCAGATCGGAAGAACGCGGTTCCTTGCGCGCTTACATACTGGCAATGTGGCAACTCTCTAAATAGTGGCAACAGTGGCAACAGAGGGACTTAGGCCAGTTCAATCAACGGCGTTTCGGCACTCCCCCAACGACTCCCGGCGTAGTCCGGAAAATCGCCGGACAGACGGCGTCACTTGGCACCCCCTCCAATTTATCCACTGGCCGCCCAATGCGCGCGAACGCTTGCTGTAGGGACGGGAAAGGCGCCGCGTCGGGCTTCACACGTCTGGGCGCCATGACGCTAAGGGTCAGACCCACGCCGCTCAGGGACGCCCTCAAGCGGACGGGCGGTCTGGGCCCGATGGGGACGGCGTGGTCTGCGACCTTCGTGGAACGGCGCCCAGTCGGGTTTTTCGGGATCACTGGAACGAGTTCGCCGGCCATGACCCGAGCGAGCGTCCGGGCAAGGTGGCCCCGCTGGTTCGGGTAGATCCACGCTCGGCGGGTCAGGCCCTTTAGGGACGCGGTGGGAGTCTTGCCCCGATAGCCGAGCAGGCGGGCGAGTTCGCCCTTCGCACGGCGCCAGGGCGAGACGGGGTCGTTTAGAAGCCACCGAACGGTCGAGCGCACGTCATCATCCGACCATTCATATGGTATTGAACGATTACTTTCGCCGCACGAGGACGATTTCACCTACGTGATCCTTGGGCTAAACTGGCGTAGTCTGAATACAAGATAATCACTTCGGAATCAGTTCTTATGCCAAGTAGAGAATTGAAATTCCCACGGAGGAAGGTGTTGCGCTACGTAGTCGTAGCGATATTGTTCCTTCCAAGTTACGTGGTTCTTGGCAGTTCCGCTGATTGCTCAATGGAGCACGTTGCAGAGGTTGCGCCCCCGGCACAATCGAAAATTGCTGCCATTACGCAGCGAATGCTACTTGAACAGCGTACTAGTCCTGAAGTTTGCTATTCATTCATCGCCGATGAATTCTCGAACCACGTTGTGGCCGAGCTTGAACGCTGCATATCAAGCAGCCGCCACCTTTCGCCAGCGGAAATCGACGCCGCCTATCGGCAATTGCTAGCTCTACTATTCATGTCGGCTGCCATTAACCATCAGTTCTGCGCAGAGTCGACGACGTTTCGGGCTGAATTTCATTCGCGGGTTGCAATGTCCGCTTATGGCGATCAGAAGGATCGCGCTGCGGCCGCAGAAGCGCGGGATTCAGCTGCACGATGGCAAGGCGCAGCAGATCAAGCTGCGACGAATGTTCAGACATTGCTTTCGGATGCAGCTGAACAGGGCGACGCAGACTCACTCGCGCTACTTGGCGCGCTGCTGCTTCAACGAGGACTCTCGGTGCATGATCCCAATCTCGCCGCAGACTATGCCTACAGCGCTGCGATTAAGTACCTCGCCGCCGGCAAGCGGAATAAGGCAATCGGCTTGATAAGCGTTCTCGATGACATTCCAGAAGGGCGACCGCTCGCGTCCAAGCTTCGCGCGAAATTGTACAACTAGCTTGACTCCCCTGAGTTAAGCCCAAGGGCAGTGGCCTTGCTACCCGTCGCATGCGCAGCCAGGCGGCTGATGGCACTGATAATCCCGGGAGATGCACGAATCGCCGCAAGCCTTTCCTTCGTGGCAGATCTTGCAGCACGACGTAGTACGCGCAGTGGACGCCTTGCACATCTGCAAACCGTCATTTCGCGACGCAGCATCGTCCACCGCCTGACACGCCGCGTCAGTCGGTGTGCGATCAGGAGAACGCTGCGACTCGGTAGCTAACGCTCCGGTCGCCATAACTAGCAGGAACGCGAGGGCTGCGAAAATGCGCATTGCTGACTCCCTTACCTTGATGGTCCCCATTTCGAATCAGGATTGCGCAGGGCCGTACCGCCAGCCCGCGCGTTGCATACAGGCGTTAAATGCGTTGTCAGCTTCGGCTCGCCAAATGTTGGCTGTGGCCAGCGCCATCATTCCAGCACCCGAGGCCGACGTGCCGATTGTTTGAATCGGGAGGTGAGTTTGCGCATCGACCAGCGCCTGCTGTCGCACAGCGTTGCATCCAGATAGGTCCGATTGAAGCTCAGGATTGCCTCGGCCGCGGCCGGTTTGATCCCACCAATAATTCTGTGGCTCCGATACTGTTGCGCAGCTACTGAGCAGCAGGGCTGACACCACCAGTACGTGCAAATCTCGTGGCGGTGACAGGCGTCCCATACTCGTTGGGTTACGAGCGGCACTCATGGATGCACTCGTCGTACGTGTCCTTGGCGTTGTCGATACACATGCGCAGATCGTCCGCCTCGTCTGGATCGTCGTGATCCGAACGACAACTATCGACTTCGGAATCGTAGTCGTCTCGACAGGCAGACACACAGCCAGCCGTAGCTGGGCTGGGAGCCAGAAGGGCTAGCCCAAACGCGGCGGCGATAGGGATCACGCGGCGACGTGCTACTACCACGGTGGTGCAACATCCTTGGCATATCTTCGAGCTGAAGCGCTTACCGACCTTATCGCACTCTTCGGCTTGGAGATATATGCGTGGCGACCGCGCCTTCGGTTGGCACGGAATTTTGGGGTACGTGGCACGCTAGAGAGGCCTGCAGATCTCCCACGCGCGCCCCAAGCACGTCGTCGACGAGGGGCCCGATTCGACGGCCCCAGCGCATCGCGAGACGGGGCGTTCGCGCGCGGACTGCGGGACGGACACTGCTACGATTCGGCGCCGACGGGGATCGTGCGCCAATGCATATTGCCGTTGCCCGACGAGGCTTTTGGGCTTGAGTGCGCGGCGCTTGAGCCGCGACGGCATTTCACCGTCTGCGGCCCACAAATGGCTTACATGAGTTAAGGGCGCTTACCGCGCACGCTCATATGCCCTTGATTTAATGGCGCGCCCGGAAGGATTCGAACCTCCGACCCCCTGGTTCGTAGCCAGGTACTCTATCCAGCTGAGCTACGGGCGCGTAAACGACTGATTCCTATCGCGTTTTCCGGAACATTTGGCTCAGCCACCGGACACCGCAAGGGCCGGCATTGTACACAGATTCGCCCTCGGTGTGCCAACTGCGATGCCACCCGACCGGCGCCCGCGAGCCGCGTGCAGCCCAGCTCGCACGGGTGCAGAGTGGGCGCAACCCCCGCCGGGACGAGGTATCGATGCCGACGCTGAACGAGACCGATGCAACCGTGACCCTGGAGCCCGACATCCTGGCCACCTCGAGCGTCCTTTGGCTGCACGGCCTCGGCGCCGACGGCCACGATTTCGTACCGATCGTCGCGGAACTGGGGCTGCCCGCCTCCCTCGCCGTGCGGTTCGTCTTTCCGCAAGCGCCGTATCGCCGCGTCACGATCAACGGCGGCCATGAAATGCGCGCCTGGTACGACATCCGCTCGCTGTCGGGGGACGATCGCGCCGATGCGACCGGCCTCGCCGAGTCGGTGGACACCATCCATGCGCTCGTCGAGGCGGAGATCACGCGCGGCGTACCACCGTCGCGGATCGTCGTTGCGGGCTTCTCGCAAGGCGGTGCGGTCGCGCTGCACGCCGCCTGCTCGACGCCACGGCCGCTGGCCGGGGTGATGGCGCTATCGACCTACCTGCCGCTGCCGGATCGCGTCGCCACCGCGGCCCATGCGGCGAACGCGGCGCTGCCGGTCCTGCAGTGCCATGGACTGGACGACCCCGTGCTGCCGTTGCCGATGGGCATGGCCGCCCGTGATGCGCTGCGCGCCGCGGGACATCCGGTGGCGTGGCATGCGTTGCCGATGGCGCACGAGGTGATCATGCAGGAGGTGCTTCTGATCGCCGCCTGGCTGGGCGAGCGGCTGCGTTGATCGCGGGCACCAAATCGGTGCCCGCTGCGCGCCACCGTGGTGCGCGACCGGCGCTCGCTTGCGGCTACGCTTTTGATCCAGCGCGGTGCCCGGGACTGGCACGATTCACGCTAGCAGTCTGCTGACAACGAACCATGACAGTCCTCCCCTACGACGAGATGCTGCTGCCGGACGGATCGCACCGCGGTCACTACCGCGGCTACGGTGACTGGCTCGGCCGGCAGTCGGCGGATCGCCTCGCGCGCCGCCGCGCCGAGGCGGATTCGCTGTTCCATCGCGTCGGCATCACCTTTGCGGTGTACGGCGAGGACGAAGGGACCGAGCGCCTCATCCCCTTCGACGTGGTGCCGCGCATCCTGCCGGCGGACGACTGGCAGCGGCTGGAGGCCGGGCTACGCCAGCGGGTACGCGCCCTGAACGCGTTCATCGGCGATGTGTACCACGGCCAGGACATCCTGCGCGCCGGCGTGATCCCGCCTGAACTGATCCTGTGCAACGTCCAGTATCGACCCGAGATGCAGGGCATCGACGTCCCGGGCGGCATCTACGCCCACATCGCCGGGATCGACGTCGTCCGGGCAGGCGACGGCGAGTTCCACGTGCTCGAGGACAATCTGCGCGTGCCGTCGGGCGTGTCCTACATGCTCGAGAACCGCAAGATGATGATGCGGCTGTTCCCGGAGCTGTTCGCGCGCCATTCGGTGGCGCCGGTCGAGCACTACCCGGACGTGCTGCTCGAGAACCTGCGCAGCGTCGCGCCCGTCGGCGTCGCCGATCCGGTGGTCGCGCTGCTGACCCCGGGCGCACACAACAGCGCCTACTTCGAGCATGCGTTTCTGGCGCAGCAGATGGGCGTGGAGCTGGTCGAGGGGCAGGACCTGTTTGTGCGCGACGACGCAGTCTACATGCGCACGACCAGCGGCCCGCGCCGGGTCGATGTAATCTATCGCCGCATGGACGACGACTTCATCGACCCGCTTGCGTTCCGCCCCGACTCGATGCTCGGGGTCCCTGGCCTGCTATCGGTGTATCGCGCGGGACGGGTAACGATCGCGAACGCGATCGGCACCGGTATCGCCGACGACAAATCGATCTACCCGTACGTACCGGAGATGATCCGCTTCTACCTGGACGAACAACCGCTGCTCGCCAACGTGCCAACCTTCATCCTGCGCCGGCCGGACGACCTCGCCTACACGCTCGCGCATCTGGCGGAACTGGTCGTCAAGGAAGTCCACGGCGCGGGTGGCTACGGCATGCTGATCGGTCCGGCCGCCTCGCGCGAGGAGCTCGCGGCGTTCCGCGAGCGGATTCTCGCGAACCCCGAGGGCTACATCGCCCAGCCCACGCTTGCATTGTCCACGTGCCCGACCTTCGTCGAGGCGGGGCTCGCGCCGCGCCACATCGACCTGCGACCCTACGTGCTGTCCGGGCGCGAGATCACCATCGTGCCGGGCGGACTCACGCGGGTGGCGCTGCGCGCAGGTTCGTTGGTCGTGAACTCCAGCCAGGGCGGCGGCACCAAGGACA
The DNA here is from genome assembly GCA_025356815.1 of Pseudomonadota bacterium. GTDB lineage: Bacteria > Pseudomonadota > Gammaproteobacteria > Steroidobacterales > Steroidobacteraceae > CAIKZZ01. Next base: position 8,445 of record JANXQL010000043.1, on the reverse strand, counting down.
CCTGGGTGCTGGAGCGCTGATGCTGTCACGCACCGCAGATCACCTGTACTGGATGTCGCGCCAGATCGAGCGCTCCGAGAGCCTCGCGCGCATGCTCGACGCGCACTACCGCCACTCGCTGCTTCCGCATACGCCGGATGTAGTCGCTCGCGACTGGCGCGCGACGCTCAGCTCGCTCGACGTGCTGGATCCTTACCTTGAGCGGCACGGCGAGGTCCGACCCCAGTCGGCGTTCCACTTCCTCGCCTTCGACCGGGACCACGATGGCAGCATCGTCTCGTGCCTGCGCCAGGCGCGGGAGAACGCGCGCGCCGTCCGCGGCACGATCACCTCCGAGATGTGGGAAACCCTGAACGCGACATGGCTCGACATCCGCCGCTACGAGCCGGAGGCGCCGGACAGCGATATCGGCGCGTTCCTTGAATGGGTGCGCTACCGCGCGCACCTCTCGCGCGGCGTGACGCTCGGCACGATGCTGCGTGACGAGGCATTCCGGTTCACGCGGATCGGGACGTTCCTCGAGGGTGCCGATGCCACCGCGCGCATGCTGCTCGCGCTCGCCCGCCCGGGGCTGCCGCCCGCCGACGAACCGGCGGGACCCGATGCCTACGCATGGACGCTGCTGCTGCGTTCGCTGTCCGCGTTCGAGGTCTATCGCAAGGTCTATCGCGACGCCGTCACGCCCTGGCGCGTGACCGAACTGCTGGTGCTGCGCGACGACCTGCCGCGGTCCCTGCACCGCTGCATGAACGAAGTCCACGAAAACCTTCGAGCGGTCGGCAACGGCCAGTCCGCGGAGACCGAGCGACGCGCCGGAGCGTTGCAGTCGGCCTTCCGCTACGGCCGCCTCGAGCAACTGCTGGCGCCGGGGCTCGACGTCTTCCTCGCAGGCTTCCTCGAACAGGGCCGCGACCTCGGCTGGCGCATCGCCCAGGACTTCCTCGTCCCGGCCACGACCTACTGAACCGGACGCCGCATGCAGCTGCACATCCGCCACGAAACCACCTACCGCTACGAGCAGCCGGTCAAGTACTCGATCCAGAGCCTGCGCGTCACGCCGCGCCGAGACGGCGGCCAGCGCGCCCTTGGCTGGCGCATCGTCGGACCGGGCCGCCGGGTGGAACAGACCGATGCGTACGGCAACGTCACGCACCTGCTGACCTACGAGGAGTCGCACCGCGAAGTGTCCATCATCGTGCAGGGCGTGGTCGAGACCAGCGGCTCGGGCCTGATCCAGGACGAGGGACCGCTGGCGCCGCTCGCCTACCTCGCGGCAACGCCGCTGACCCGCGCCGACGCGCGGGTGCGCGCCATCGCCGCGGAGCATCTGGCGGGCGCGATGCCGCTGCAGGCCCGCCTCGAACGCCTGGCCGAGGCACTGCACGACACGATCCGCTACACGCGCGGCGTCACCAATGTCGGCGACGAGGCCGCGACCGTGCTCGCCCGTGGCGCGGGCGTCTGTCAGGACCAGGCCCATGCGTTCGTCGCCTGCTGCCGTGCAGCGGGGATCCCGGCGCGCTACGTCAGCGGCTACTTCTACACGGGCGATGTCGGCGAGATCGCGAGCCACGCCTGGGCCGACGCCTGGCTGGGCGAGAATCAGGGCTGGCTAAGCATCGACCTGACCCACAGGTCGCTGGCCGGCGAGCGCTACTGCCGGCTCGCCGTCGGTCGCGACTACCGCGACGCGGCCCCGGTCCGGGGCGTGCGCCACGGCGGCGGTGACGAGGCGATGCACGTGGCCGTGATCGTCGCGGCCTCCGCCCAGCAACAGCAGTAGCCGTGGCGCTGGAGGGCCCCAGCGCCTAACATCCGGATTCGCCAGAACCCAGGGGATGCCCGGTGACCTATTGCGTCGGTACGCTGCTCGATGAGGGCCTCGTCTTCCTGTCAGATTCGCGTACCAACGCGGGTGTCGACAACATCAGCACGTTCCGAAAGATGTCCGTGTTCGAGCGGCCGGGCGAGCGGGTGCTGGTGCTGCTCACCGCAGGCAACCTCGCGATCACCCAGGCGGTCGTCAGCCTGCTGCGCGAGGACCTCGCGAACCCGGACGCCGAACTCAACCTGCACCGCGCCGGCAACATGACCGAGGCCGCCCGCTGCGTGGGCGACGCGGTCCGCCGGATCCACGACCGCGATGCCGCGACGCTCAAGCAGCATAGGCTCGAGTTCTCGGCGAGCTTCATCCTCGGCGGGCAGATCGGCACGGAAGTTCCGCGCCTGTTCCAGCTGTACGCGGCCGGCAACTTCATCGAAGCGACCCGCGAGACGCCGTACTTCCAGATCGGCGAGTTCAAGTATGGCAAGCCGATCATCGATCGGATCGTGCGGCCGGAGACGTCGCTGCGCGATGCCGCCAAGTGCGCGCTGATCTCGATGGACTCGACGATCCGCTCGAACCTATCGGTTGGCCTGCCGCTCGATCTTGCGATCTACCGTCGCAGCAGCCTCAAGCTCGAGACGCGCCGGCACATCACGGCCGACGACGAGTACTTCCAGATGGTGCGCGGCAGCTGGAGCACGGCGCTGCGAACCACGTTCGGCGAACTGCCCGATCCGCCGTGGGGGTGAAACCCGCCGGCGCGACAGCCACCCGCTGCTGATACGGACCCGGCGCCCCACGGCGGCTGTAGAGGCATGTGCGCTCGGAACCAGGGTGCGCGTTGCGGGACGGGCGGTTGGCAGGGCACGGATCGCCGGTACCCACCTGTGTCCCGTCACCCGCCGGGCTGACCTGCAACACCCGCTTGCCGGCAACGTGCGCGATCTATACTGGACTGCAACGGCGTCGGATGCCGGCCTGAGACATCCGGACGCCCCATTGGCGCCGACATCGACCGGATTCGGGGGGCATCATGGGAATCACTACAGGCATGCGCGGCAGGGACTTGCGATCCTTCATGCTCGTCGCGCGCCAATACAACGTCATCCTGCTCGTTCGTCATACGAACGAGGATTCGCTCCGATACGTTGGGCTGCCGGGCTACTACCCGAAGCCGGCCGCCGTCAAGGCGAAGACAGCGGACAGGAATCCGCCTCCCGTCAACAGGTTGATCAACGGACGGCCGGCGACGCGTGTCCACAAGGTCTCGGGCCTGGTCGTCCACCCGGGCTTCCAGCCACAGTGCTACATGGGCGCTAAGGTTGCCAAGGCCCAGAATTGCTGGGCCCACACGATGGAGACACTGAGCGCGACGCTGATGAACAAGACGGTCGACCTCGGTCGCCCCGACACCTGGGCTGTCTGGGGCGTCGAGCGCCACGCCGTGCACGCGCCGCGTTGGATGTGGCGCGTCGATGTCAACCCGAACTCCGACCACTTCGGCTGCATCCAGCTCAAGAGCGCCGGAATCCCCTGGTCGTATATCCATGGAGACTACGACCTGAAGGACGTGATCGTCATCGGCAGCGAACAGGACAACCGACGCGGGGAAGGGAAGCTGGATGGCGTCAAGAATTTCACGCCGCTGCTGAAGGGCCTGGAGTTCGAAACCATCCGGCTGGCGCTGAACTCCATGGTCGGAGTCGACATGGTCCAGCACGGCGCGGAAGCGCAGTTCGCGTGGCACAGCGAGGAGGCGATTACGGTGGCGTACCCGGACTGGCGCAACCTGACGCTGCTCTCCGCGGAGACGGTTCAGAGCTGGTATGTGGCGCTCAACCGGGAGGTCATCGCCAAGCGCGGCACGGATTACCTGCGCGACAGTTCGCGCGCATTTCATTTCGGCCCGCAAGGCATGTTCAAGCCCGGCCAGCAGCCGTCGGCGACCTGGGGGACCTAAGCGCGCGAGCGCTGCCTCGCCGTCGCCGGGCGAGCGCTCAAGACGTGCCGGGGTTCAGCCTGGGTCGCGCCTGAGCTCAATCAACTACCAGTGCAGCGCCTCGTGCAGGAACGCATCGCTCCTGCGCAACAGCTCGGTACGGGCGGCGCTGTCGTCCAGCTGGTGGTCGAGGTTCTCGAAGGTCACGAACTCATGCCGGACGCCAGCCGTCGCGAGGGCCTTGTCCATCAGCACCGACTGGCCGTAGGCCACATTCAAGTCCTGCGTACCGTGGAACAGCAGCACCGGGACCTTGATCTTCGCCGCATTGCGTGCCGGCGAGCCGTCACGCACGTGCGGGCCGTCACCGATGAAGTTACTGACGAGGTAGAAGTCGCTCCAGTCGCGTCGCTCCTCCTTGAGGGCGGCAAGGTCGGTGACCGGGGCCACGGCAACCACGGCCTTGAACAAGTTCGCATCGACGACCGCCGACTGCAGCGCGGCGTAGCCGCCGTAGGACCAGCCGACCACCGCAAGCTTGGCGGGGTCCGCAATTCCCTGCGCAATGAGCCAGCGCCCGGCATCGAGCACGTCACCGATCGCGACCGACCAGGACTGGAAGCCGTTCTTCTGGAACCACCCGTCACCGTAGCCTTCGGAGCCGCGGAAGTTCGGCTGCAGCACCGCGTAGCCGCGCGCCGCGTAGAACTGCGCTAACCAGTCGAAACCCCACTCGTCGCGGGAGCTCGGGCCACCGTGGGGCATCACGATCGCCGGCAGGCCCTTGGCATCGGTCCTGCCGGGCGGCAGCGTCAGGTAGCCCGGGATCGGCGTGCCGTCAGCCGCTGGGAACGTGACCGGCTGCATCTTCGCGAGCGTCACGCCCTCTAGCGTGTCGTGAGCGACAAGAAACGTGTTCAGCTGGCGCGAGGCGCGGTCGAACAGGTAGTACACGCCGGAATCGTCATCCCGACTCGCGAAGATCAGCAGCTTCGTTTCATCGACGTTCGAGTCGACGATGCGCATCGACGGGTGTGTCGGCACAGCGCGGGTCAACGAGGCCGCGAGCTTCTCAATCGCGGGGTCGAGGTAGAACGCCGAGCGGTAGTCGGTCGCGTAGGATGCGCCGACGACGCGGTCGCGGCGCCCGATGCGGATCAGTTCGTCAACGTCGACGTCGTCGCGCGCGTAGAGCAGCGTCTCCTTCAGCGTGCCGTCGAGGGCGACGGAGTACAGCGCCATGCGGCCATCCTTCTTCTTGAAGCCGTAGGCGACGTCGAGGTCGTGGTCGACGGCGATCGGCAGGAAGCCGATGCGCTGGATGTAGTCGTACGTGCCCAGCTTCTGCCAGTCCCTCGAGCCGCTGCGCCGGTAGTCGAAGCTGGTCACGCCGGCATCCTCGCGGGTCGCCCCGAGGACGACCCGATAGCCGATGATCCGGATGGTGCCTCGACCATCGCTGATGTACCGCAGCGCGCGGTGCTTGGGCGCTTCGATGACCTTCGATTCGAGCGTGCGCGTGTCGACCATATCGACACCGACGCCCTCCTCGGTGCTGCCGATGCGGCTGCCGAGGTGATCGTCCGGCAGACTGACGCGGCTCATCAGCAGAAAGCCGTCCTGGTCCGGCAACCAGTCGACGATGCCCGCGTCGCCGAGCGCGACGCCGCGCGTCCAGGCGTTGGTGCGCTTGCCGAGCAGTCGCGGGTTAGTGCCGTCCGCGTTGAACGCCAGCAGGCGCGAGAATGGCAGGAGCTCCGTTGTCTTGACGATGCCGACCAGTTCGCAGACCACGCGCTCGTTGGAGACCCAGGCGCAGCCGGCAAAGCGGTCCGGAGCGCCATCGGCGGTTGCCGCAAGCTTGGCCTTCGCCCCTGCTTCGAGAGACTGGGTCAGCACGGCGCTACCGCGGCTGCCACGGGGCACGACGTAGACGACGCGCTGGCCGTCGGGCGACAGCCGCAGATTCAGGACGCTGCGCCGGGCACCGAACGCCGCGGCGGCGTCGAATGCCGGGGCAGGCCCAACAGCCGCCGCCGGGGCCATCCCCAGCACCGCCAGGAGCATCGGCAGCAAAACGCGCATTTTGGGACTCCCTCCCCGATTTCCCCTATCGTCGCTGTTCTGTGTACCGATCTGCAAATATTGCCTCCACGCATGAGGGCAGGATGCTGGAACCTGGCAGGAGCTGGTGCGGGCTGCCGGCGTCAACGCCAATACCCGCTTTGCGCGGTACGGCAACTGTCTGCGGAGTGATCGAGTCGCGGTCCCATGCGCATCGATGGCGGCGCGCACCCACATGACAAACGCCGCCGCCGCCGGGTTCTCGAGCGCATCCCTGCGACAAAGCAATGTATAGAGTGTGATCGGACTCGCGGGGCTCGGCAAGGAGCTTGATGAGCCTCCCGGCGGGTAATAGATCGCCGCCGATCAGTTCGTCGCTCTGGGCGACGCCGTCACCCGCCGTGGCGGGTCCGTGGCACGAGAAGGCGCTGGGAAAGATAGCGCCCTGATTCGCCCAGCCTAGCCATTGCAGCCATGGCTCGGTTCCCCCGCTCGTGCGGCAGTCGGTGCCTCCGAAGGTCTTCGACACGGGCAAGGGGCTTTGATCTGGTGAGCAGATGCCGACTGCAGACCGCGAACTCCCGGCATCCCCACTGGGAGATGGCGTCATAGGGCAGCCGATCCACGCGCCCATAATGGAAGACGGTGTCGGCGCGACACTTCTTGTAGTCCTCTGCCGACCGGTACGACCGTTGCCGTCGGTGAACGAATGGATCGCTGCGAACTGGCAATGAGCGACCGCCATGCGCACGACAGGGTCAAGGTCCGCTGCGTCATGTACGAAGCGCTCCCAGTTGCCAAGCTTGTCGCGCAGTCGTGATTCAACTTCCGGAGGTGTGTAGCTGACCTCACCGGTCACGTCTTTCGCGAGTCGGGTCCCCGGCACCTTACGCACTGCCATGCGCGTGTTCTTGATGATGCTGCAGACTTCCTCGGCGGTGCGGGTCGTCAGCGGCCTCTTCCTGAGCGAGTCGAATCCAGCCTTGAGCGCCGTCCGATAGCGCAGGGCCTCTTTGGTCGCCGGATCCGTCGCCAGCGAATCCAGCCGCGCATGTCGAAACAGGGCGGCGCTCGTCGTGACGATTTTCTCGATCTCGGAGCTCGCCTGCGCTTCCAGCAACGGAATCGTGTTGATCAAGACGGTCAGGTTCGGAATCAGCGCGGTGGCCTGCCGCAGCGCTGCCAGCACTGCCCGTGCCTTGACGCAGGCCTTGAGCACCGCCTTGGTCTCCAGATCGACGGCCGGCGGCAGGTCGGGCAGGTCGTTATAGGGGCGGGAGGGATCGAAACCGATATGTCGAAAAATATCAGAACTATCGACATTAGACTTTCAGCATGTCGATGGGATCGACATCGACCGGGTCAGACCGAGTGGCCGGTATGCGAGGAAACCTGACCAGGCTTGAGACGCGGTGAGGCTGTTTGAGATTTCGCAGCTCGTTGATTTCGTCGGAATCTCAGCGGATAATCTCGTAACTATATGATAGTTAAGAAGACACTTGGCGGATAGAGAGGGATTCGAACTTGGCGGAGGCCTCCACCAAATCAATAACCTACGGATTTCTCGCAAACTTCTGCCCCCTGCGATCCCCTCGAACCCCCAGATTTGGCAGTAGATTCGGCAATAGGGTCACGCACGGCTCGGTGGAACGGAAAGACGGCAGGTCAACGAGTAAATTGTTCCATCACGTCGGTACTTCTTCATAACTACCGACGTTTCGTATCGCCCACGGATGAGCGTGACAGGCTGCGTCCTTCGGCCCCCTGCTTGCTGCCATCCAATCGCTTGGCGTCACGAAAAGCCTCAAGCGCCAGCACTCAAGAGCAGGTCACCGGCGACATCGCGCGAAATGCCATAGCGGCCTTTGGAACCCACGGCAGACATCGGAATGCCGCTCAAGCTCAAGGCCATTTCAACCAGGTCGCTGAACTCGTCCTGACGTACGCCAAGATGGAACGCCAGTTCGTTCATCGAACCGAGCACTAGACGGTTCGTGGCAGGAGCGATGAGCACTTGCTGCATCTGCGCCAATTCGCGGCTCACGACTTCCATGGGAATGCTCAAGGCCGACAGCAGTTGGCCGACCGCGCCCCGGAGATTTTCCTCGAGCGTGGCACGGAGCGCACGCGCCGGGAGAATGACGGACAGCAATGAGCGCTCGCTCGTGGCGAGAACGTATTGTCGGGAGCCAAGGCGCACGAGATGCACATACCAGTTGCCAAGGCGCGTCGTCGGTTCGGGCGCGACTGCCTGCATCTGCTCCACGCCAAGCCGGCTGCGAATGACGCGGGAACAGCAAAGTGTGATCACGAAATCTCGCGCACGGCCGAATTAGAATTTGAACCAGCCGGCGGGTTAACTGCCGCCCAGAAGCCGGCGCGCCAATAGGGACTGCATGTCCCGCCGCCCATCGGCGATCAGGTAAATGACGACACGCTCCTCCACGACTCGATAGATCAGCCGGTAAGGCTTGAAGAATACCTGGCGGTACTCCTGATCACCCAGGCCGCGCAGTTCCTTCGGCTGCGAGCCACGGGTCGGCGCAGCCGAAAGACTTTCAGCGATCTCAAGAATCCGACTCAGGACATGCTCAGCGCTCTGGGGCGAGTCGTG
>JANXQL010000010.1 GCA_025356815.1 Pseudomonadota bacterium | reverse complement strand
CATGCGCAGCGCGAATTCCGTCGAGAAGATGCACGTGTTCTGTGCCTGGTCTTCCTTGAAGATGTCCGCCTGCACGGTGCCGCGCACGACGGACATTGTCTCGACTTTGATCCTCTCGTAGGTCTCACGATCGACCACCTCGTCACCGCTGATGCCGAGCAGCCAGAGACCGAGCCCGTTGTGCCCGTCCGGCAGCGCGCCGTGGTAATTCGGCCGCGTGCGGCCTGCGTACAGCGTGTCGATGTGCCGCTGCGCTTTGGCCCAGCGGGTGTCATCTGCGCGCAGATGCTTCTCGATCTGCTGGTCGATCGCGGTATTCATGAACATCGCCAGAATCATCGGCGCGGGCCCATTGATCGTCATCGACACCGACGTCGCCGGATCGCACAGGTCGAAGCCCGAATAGAGCTTCTTCATGTCGTCGAGCGTCGCGATGCTGACGCCGGAGTTGCCCACCTTGCCGTAAATGTCCGGCCGCGGCGCAGGATCCTCGCCATACAGCGTCACCGAGTCGAACGCGGTGGACAGGCGCGTCGCGCGCTGGCCATGGCTGAGATAGTGGAAGCGGCGATTGGTTCGCTCCGGCGTGCCTTCGCCTGCGAACATGCGAATCGGGTCCTCCCCTGCGCGGCGGTAGGGGTAGATGCCGGCGGTGTACGGATACGAACCGGGCAGGTTCTCCTTCAGCAGGAAGCGCAGCAGCTCACCCCAGCTCTGATAGTGCGGTGCCGCAACCTTCGGGATCTTCTGGTGCGACAGGGTTTCGACGTAGTTGTCGCCCTTGACCGCCTTGCCGCGCACGTCATAGCTGTAGGTCCCATCGGTCACCGACTTCAGCCTCTCCGGCCACCGCCGCAGCAGGTCGAGTGATTCCGCAGGCAGGCTGGCCAGTGCGTCGTTGTAGCGCTGGCGCAGCGTGAGCACGGCCTTCTCGGCCACGCCCAACAAGGCATCGGCGGCATACGGATCCAGCGCCTTCGGTAGCAGCGGATCCTCGATTTCGCGTAGTGCTTCCCAGACCGCCTGGGCGCGATTGGCCTCCCGGTCCTGGCGCTCCACGTCGGCGGCGATCTTGCGCGCCTGCTCGGCGATCTCGGCAAGATAGCGGACCCTGCTGCCGGGAATCAGCACCGTCTCGCGTGGCTCTCGTATCGTGGTGTCGACGTCCGGCGTCCAGCGCTCGGCATTGAGCCCGAGCTTCTGGGTGAGCAGGCGGCACAGGTTTTTGAACATCCAGGTGACGCCCGGATCGTTGAACTGGCTCGCGATCGTCGGAAAGACCGGGACGTCGTCGTCCTTGAGATCGAACTTGGTGTGATTGCGTCGCCACTGCTTGCGCACGTCGCGCAGCGCATCCTGGGCTCCGCGCCGATCGTACTTGTTCAGGACCACCAGGTCTGCGAAGTCGATCATGTCGATCTTCTCGAGCTGGCTCGCGGCGCCGTAGTCCGAGGTCATCACGTAGACGGGGAAGTCGACCAGGTCGACGATCTCGGAATCGGACTGGCCGATGCCCGCGGTCTCGACGATGACGAGGTCATAGCCCTGGCCCTTCAGGCACAAAATGCAGTCGCGCAGCACGGCGTTCGTCGCCGCGTGCTGGCGGCGGGTCGCGACCGAGCGCATGTACATCCGCGGCGAGCGCAGGGCGTTCATCCGGATGCGGTCCCCCAGCAGGGCGCCACCGCTGCGACGGCGGGTCGGGTCGACGGCGAGCACGGCAATCCGCATCGTCGGGAACGCGCCGAGGAAGCGCAGCACCAGTTCGTCGACGACCGACGACTTTCCCGCACCGCCGGTGCCCGTCAGCCCGATCACCGGCGTCCGCTTGCCAGCGAGTTCCCAGCGCTTGCGCAGCGTCGCCATCTCGGCGTCCGGGAACACCGCTTCTTCTACCGCCGATAGCAACCGGCCAATCGACAGCTCGTCGTCCAGACTGACGCTCGTCGGCACCACCGTGCCGACGCGGTTGGCGCGGGCACGCTGCATCAGGTCCTCGATCATCCCGACGAGGCCAAGGTGGGCGCCGTCGTTGGGATGGTAGATTCGCTCGACGCCGTAGGCCGACAACTCCGCGATCTCCTCCGGCGTGATCGTACCGCCGCCACCGCCGAAGACACGAATGTGGCCGGCGCCCCGCTCGCGCAGCATGTCGACCATGTAGCGGAAGAACTCCATGTGACCGCCCTGGTAGGAAGACAGCGCGATTGCGTCGGCATCCTCCTGCAGCGCTGCTCGGACGATGTCCTCCACCGAGCGGTTGTGTCCGAGGTGGATGACCTCGCCGCCCTGGGCCTGGATAAGGCGACGCATGACGTTGATCGCGGCGTCGTGTCCGTCGAACAGCGAGGCGGCGGACACGAATCGCAGCGGCGTGGTCTCAGGCTCCGTCGCCGAGGCGACGCTGGAGGGGGAAGGACGCCCGTGCGCACTGCTGGCCATGAGGAACTCCTGAAACGTGTGTGCCCGAAGGCCCGGGTGACCCGAGCATTGCGTTCGTCGACAGAACCGCCGCCCGGAAACGGGGCCTGGGGCGCCGCAGTGACGCTCCGAAAGCGGAGTAACATCACTAATATAGACAAGGAGCGCCGGATTTCCGGTGTCCTTAACGATCAGTATGCGTGATCCGAAAAGCCACCGTGCGGCCCCTCCCCAGACCTTGAGCCGGGCCCAAGCCCGAGCCCAGACTGGCAAGGGCACGATCTCGATCTATTTCGTCCGCTCGGTCGTCGACGCCGTGCGCGCCCGCGGCTTTGCCGCGGAACCCCTGCTGCGGGAAGCGGGAATCTCCGCCGAGCTGCTGGAGGTGCCTCAGGCACGCGTTTCACCCCAGCACTATTCAGCGCTCTGGCGGCGGGTCATCGCGTGTCTGGACGACGAGTTCTTCGGCCAGGATTCGCGCCGCATGAAGAGCGGCAGCTTTGCGCTGATGGTGCGCTCCGTGGTGCACTGCAGCAACCTGCGGGCAGGGCTCGATCGGGCCGCGCGATTCCTCGCGGTCTTCCTCGACGATGTCGTCGTGGAGATCAGCGAGACAGATGGCACGGCGCAGCTGGCCATCCGGCAATGCCCACCGACGCGCTTATCGGTTGTCTTCGCGCACGAGACTCTGCTTGTGATGGTCTACGGCCTGGCCTGCTGGCTGGTGGGCCGTCGCATCCCGGTGCTGGCCGCCGAATTCGCCTACGCCCGCCCGACCCACAGCGGGGAATACCCCGCCCTGTTCACTAGCACGATGCGCTTCGACGAGCCCCGCACTCGCCTGTTGTTCGACGCGGCTGTGCTGAACCTGCCGATCGTGCAGAGCGAGCGGACCGCGAAGGACTTCCTGCGCATCGCCCCGGAAAACATCCTGCTGAAATACAAGAACACCCAGAGCCTCGCCGCCCGCATCCGGCGCCGGATACGGCAGGTTCCTGACGAGATCCCGGAGCTCGAGATCATCGCGCGTGAACTGAACATCGCCCCGGTGACGCTGCGGCGCAGGCTGCGGGGCGAGGGCCAGTCCTATCAGGCGATCAAGGACGAGGTGCGTCGCGACCTTGCGATCACTTACCTCAGCGGCACCGACAAGAGCATCCGCGACATCGCGATGGAGCTGGGCTTCGTGGAACCGAGCGCTTTTCATCGCGCCTTTCGCAAATGGGCCCACACCTCGCCCGGCGCCTATCGACGCGCCGAAAGCCCGCCCCCTCCGGCCGACAACTCGCCGACCAGCGGTCCCCGCCGCCGCTGACGGCGCGCGCCCGCACGTCGGTATCCAACGACCGGCACCGGTCGCTCTCGTTTTGTTGTAGCGACACGACATCAGGGCATGAGGGACCGCTCCCACTGGTTCCAAGAAGGGCAGCGCCCGCTCAAATTCACATACTCCCGGCATACCGCAGCCCCGGGCCTCGCGTCGCGTTGCGACGACAGGGATGCTGGTGCTACGCTCGGATCTACCGTTGTATACAACCGGGAACCGGCTGAAACAAGCGGCACGGCAAGAGGCCGGAGCGCTTGCCGGTCGCGACGAGCGGGACCGATCACCATCTCATGAGGGAGCCCATGACCAACCAACGCATTACCACCCTGACCTGTCTTGCTGCCGCCGTGGCAGCGGCGTTGGCCGGCGCAGCGGCCCAGGCACAGACGACGCCGGCGGCTTCGGCAGCGGGCCTCAACGAAATCGCCGAGATCGTCGTGACCGCCCGTCAGCGCGCCGAGAAGTTACTCGACGTCCCGGTCGCCGTTCAGGCGTTTTCCGCCAGCGACATCAAGGCCGCCGGCATCGAGCGCGCGCAGGACTTCATCGCACTGACGCCCGGTGTCTCGCAGGTGCAGACCGCCGAAGTCGGCGACATGCAGGTCAGCATCCGCGGCGTCAACACCGGTCGCGACGCGGAAACGAACTTCGCCCTGGTCATCGACGGCGTGCTGCAGACGAACCCGAACGGGTTCAATCAGGAGTTCGCCAACGTCCAGCAGATCGAAATCCTCAAGGGTCCGCAGGGCGCCCTGTACGGCCGCAATGCGGTGGCCGGCGCGATGATCATCACGACCCGCAAACCCACCGACCAGTTCGAGGCCGATGCGACCGTCGGCTTCGCCAACAAGGCCACCAGCAAGGCGAACCTCTACGTCGCTGGCCAGCTGACGGACGGTGTTGACGCAGGCATCAGCGCCTTCTACCGCAAGACAGACGGCTTTTTCCACAATAGTCTGCTGAACTGCGACGGCTGCGCCGACTACTACAAGGAAGTCGGGGTCGCGCCGCGCTTCATTATCAAGGCCGGTGACAACGGTACGCTCGACGTCAAGGCCAAGTACTCCAAGATCAATGCCGGTGCGATCAACTTCAACGCGGCGTTCGCGTTGCCATTCTTCGCGAGCGCTTTCGGCAACCCGGACTTCTTCCAGAACGTCAACGAGCACCAGTTCGCATACATCAACAACATCATCCCGCAGAACGAGCAGAAGAACGCCCAGTTCTCGGTCAAGGGGGACTGGAACCTGTCGATCGGTACGCTGACCGCGTTCGCGGCCTATAACGACCAGAAGAACATGTTCCTGACCGACGGCACCAGCGCCGCGTTCAACCTGTACGCAAACGTACCGACCAGCCTCGGACCAAACACCTGTTCGGTGTCGGTCGCCGCAAAGCCCGGCGGGTCGCTGCCCTCACCGACGTTCTACGCGGACCAATACGGCCACGACGCGAACGGCAACCCCATCCCCGGCTTCAACCTGCTGCCCGCCTACAGCCCGACCACCTGTGATGGCTACCAGTATCAGCAGCGCGACCAGAAGGACGCCTCGTTCGAAGTGCGCCTCTCCTCGCCGAGCGGTCAGGCGTTGCGTTGGCAGGGCGGCGTGTACTACGGCGACATTAAGCGCCACGTGGTCGTCGCGCAGGGCTCGGACCTCGGCAACGGCTTCCTCGCCCAGGCGTTCGTGCCCAGCTCCGGCCCGAACCCGACCGACCTGCTGTACGACGACGACTTCCACAGCAAGGTTGCGGCCGCGTTCGGCCAGATCGCCTACGATGTGCTGCCGAACCTTGAAGTTGCGCTAGCGCTGCGTTACGACAACGAGAAGCGCAGTGTCAGCAACAACGTCGGTACCGGTGCCAATTCGCTGGCGCAGACGCCGTGCTTCGCGCAGGGCGGAGGGTGCACGATCGGCAGCGCCGAGCAGCCGTATATCAACCCGGCCTACGCGGTGGATCCGACGCTCGCGACGACGGGCATTCCCGGTCGCGACCAGACCTTCAGCCAGCTGCAGCCGAAGCTGTCCCTGAACTGGAAGGCGACGGACCATGTGTCGGTGTTCGCCTCGTACGGCTACGGCTTCCGTAGCGGCGGCTTCAACTCCACCGGCAGCGCTGCCACCGTGCTGCAGTACTTCGGTGGCTTGCGCGAGTTTGTCGACGGCGCCCCGGTCGCCGGCCAGCCCTCGCTGCCGGTCGCCTCGCTCGGCACGTGCGCGAACGGCCAGAACAACGCCGTTGTGTACGACGCCGCGGGCGTGGGCACGCCGACGTGCGGTGGCACGCCGACCTTCGCTAATGGCGTTAGCGACAGCTACAAGAAGGAAGTCTCGAAGGCCGGGGAACTTGGCTTCAAGGCGGAGCTGCTCGATCGGCATCTGTTCATCAACGGCTCGGTCTATCAGACCAAGATCGAGAACATGCAGATCTTCAATTTCTTCGCTGGCCCCTTCGGCCTGTTGCGTGTGGTGACCAACGTCGACAACGCCACGATCAAGGGTGTGGAGGGCGATATCCGCTGGCGCGCCAACAGGTACGTCTCGGTGTTCGCAGGCTTCGGCACCGTGGACAGCAAGATCGACACGTATACCGGCCGCGCCTACACCGAGGGCAACGCCGTTCCGTATGCACCGAAGTACACAGGCGACGCCGGCGTCGACTTTACGGTTCCGGTAACCAACGGAATCACGTTGACCGCGCGCGTAGACATGAGCGCGCTCGGCAAGACTTGGTTCAGCCCGGTGCAGAACAACTCGGTGGGATCGGTGTTCGCCGTACCCGCAGACTACTCGAAGACATATCGTGACGCCTTCGAGCTCGTCAATGCACGCGTCGGCCTGCACGGCGAGCGCTGGGACGTGACAGCGTGGGGCCGCAATCTGTCAAACAAGCAGTACCTAGCGGAGGTCATTCCGGCACCTGAGTTCGGCGGTTCGTTCCTGCACTCCGGCACCGGCCGAGCGTTCGGGATGGACGTTGGCTACCGCTTCGGCAAGTAATCGACCGGCTGGCTCCCTGGATCGTCGCGTCGGCGCCGATCCAGGGACGCATCCCCCCCCGACCGAGGTCGCACTATCTGCGGCATGCCATCTCGGCGTAGCGACAGCATCGCCAGACCCGGACGGGGCTGAGGAAAGCGAGAAGAGCGAGGACGAGGTCTAAGCGCGCCGCAGGGAACGCTTGGCCGCGAGCACGTGCGAGCGCATCACGGAGGCAGCCCACTCCGCGTCATGCTTACCCAACGCCTGCACGAGTTCCAGGTGGTGCGCCGCGCTGCGCTCGAGGTCGTCCGACGTGTAGTGGCTGAACGTCTTCATGATCAGCGACGCGTCAAGCAGCGCCGCGAGGATCCGGCTCAGCCGTGGGCTCGCCGACGCCTCCTGAAGCTGATGATGGAAGCGGCTGTTGAGGCTGGCGATCCGCTCGAGGTGCCCTTCACGCCGCTCGCGGGCCTCGTGCTGCTGCTGCAGAGCGAGCGACTCTAGCGCGGCGAGCTGCACGGGGGTTGCGAGGGTCGCCGCGCGGGTGGCGCCGTAGGCCTCCAGAACCGCGCGCAGGTCGAAGATCTCGTCGGTATCGGCCGGCGTCCAGTCAATGACGACGGCGCCCTGGTTAGGCGTCAGCTCGACCAATCCTTCGGCGTGCAGGCGGCGCAAGGCCTCCCGCGCCGGCGTGCGGCTCACGCCGGCCGCGGCGACGACCTCGTGCTCGGTAATTCGGCTGCCGGGCGGAAAGCGGCCAGCAATGATGCGATCCTTGACCGCCGTATAGGCTTTATCGACTGCGCGCACCCTGCAACTCCCTAAGCGCCGCTCGACCGGCGGCGCGCCCCCGGCACCGCCGGCGCAAGGCGCACCGGCGGCCTGACTGGCGCCCAGAAGGGCTCGCTCAGGCGGCTTTGCCGCGCCGATTGAACTTCGGCTGCCGGGGCGCCGGCAGGGCCGTCTCCGCCAGACAACGCCCCTTAAGCTCGTCGATCGATTCGAAGCCGCGATCGAAAAGCTTCACCGCGCCGCGCTCCTTCGCCATCTTCGCTCGCAGCGCCGTGGTGGCCGCCAAGTCGACCACTGCGTCTAAACCGACAACGACCCCGTAACGACGCGCGCCATCGACCGTGACGAGTCCAGCGTCGACGTCGAACGCAACACGCTCCGGTTCGCGCTCGAGCGGATCACCGCAGCCGCCGCCGCCCCACGTGTCGAAGTACAGCAGGTCGCCGGCCTCGACCTTGATGCGATCACACTTTGCCGGGATCTGCTCCTCGCTTCCGTCTGCGCGAGTCAGCAGCTTGCGGCTTCTGGTGCCGGGCAGGCCGCCGTTGACGCCCCAGGGGTAGGTCAGCCATCGATCATCGTGGATCGAGATCTCGCCGGGCTCCAGGAATCGGTAGCCGACGCGTAGCGCGTTGCCTCCGCGGTTCTTGCCCGGACCGCCGCTGTCCGCAATCGTCTCGTAGGTCTCGATCCGAAGCGGAAAGTAGCTTTCCAGGAATTCGTTCGGCACGTTGGTGAAGGACGGCCAGAGCGAGTGACCGTCGGGGCCATCGCCAAACGGCTTGCCGGGAATACCGCCGAAGCCGATCTGGAACAGCTGGTACCACTCGCCGGTCGAGCGGTAGCCCGAGTACATGATGTGCGGACTGTCGGAAAAGCCGGCCGCACACATGAACGCAGGGTTTCCCTGGCCGAGCAGGCCGCCCAGGATGTCGAAGATCCGGCCGAGCGCGTGCGTGCGGCAGGACAGCGCCGCCGGCTTCAGCGGCTTGAGCAGCGTGCCGGCGGGGATGCGCACGTCCATGAGGTCGTAGAAACCGTCGTTGAACAGGATCTGCGGGTCGAAGACCATGATCATATAGACGCCGGCGAACATCTTGAACATCTCGTCGTTCAAGAGGAAGTTGATCGCTCCGACCGACTGCGGATCGGTGCCCGCGAAGTCGAAGATGCACTTCTCACCCTCGCGCCACATCGTGCAGGCTATCTTGTACGGCCCCATACCCATACCGTCGTCGCAGACGTAGTCCTCGAAGTACTGCTTCTTCTCCGGGACCGTGCGCAGGATCAGCTCGCGCATCGCGCGCTTGTTGCGCTCCAACATCGCGTCCATCGCCGAGTAGAAAACGTCGTCGCCAAAACGCGTCGACAGCTCGACGCAGCGAATGCCCGCCGTCTTTAGGGCCGCGACGATCGCATTGAAGTCAGACAGATTCCACATCGGCAGCCGGCAGTTGTGCAGGATGACCTTGAGCACGTCTTCCTGCAGCTGGCCACCCTTGTAGATCTTGATCGGCGGCACGCAGATGCCTTCTTCGTAGATCTGGCGGGCATCGGTCGGCAGGGACCCAGGTACCTTGCCGCCAATGTCGGTCATGTGGCCGAACATCGCCGACCACGCGATCAGGCGACCGCCCTTATACACGGGCATCAGCAGCAGCCAGTCGTTGGCATGGCTGACGGCGCCGTTGACGGAGTAAGGGTCGGACGTCATGAAGATGTCGCCCTCCTCGATCGTCCCATCGTAGCCCTCAATGAAGCTGTTGATGAACGATCCGAACTGCCCGACGACCATTTTGCCTTCGAGGTTCGCGATCATTGGAAACTCGTCATGCTGCTCACGGATGCCCGGCGACATCGCCGTGCGGAACAGAACGGTGTCCATTTCGTAGCGGGCGCTGCGCAGGGCGCTCTCGATGATGTCGATCGTGACGGAATCGACCTTCACCTTCTTCATCCGCTTGGTGTTGCGCTGAATGATCTTGGCTGACATTGCTATGACTCCCGGCAGCTCTTACTTGCGACCCTTGGAACGGACTTTCGCCTTCGGCGTCGGCTTGGACTTGGGCTTGGCCTTCGTCTTCGCCGCTGCCTTGGGGCTTGCCTTCGGCTTGGCGCGCGGCGCGGCACTGGCCGCTCCCCTGCCCTTGTTGCCGTCCGGGTAGATCAGGATATTGCCAGCCTTGTCCACGATGCCGTGATGCCGGGGCAGGATCACCGTCGTGGAGTCCATCTCCATGACGATCGCGGGACCGGCCACCCGGTTGCCCGCCTTCAGCTTGGCGCGGTCGTAGACGGTGGCCATGTAGTCTCTGCCGTCCATGTACGTTTTCTGCTTGCCGACCGCGGCGGCTTTCGGGTCCGGTCCACCTCTGGCAAGCGCCGGACGATCGATCGTGATGCCACGTCCCTGCACGACCGCGCGCAGGTTGACGACCTCGTGCTCCAGCGGCAGCACGAACGTGAACAGTCGCTTGTGTTCGGCGTCGAACGGGCCTGAAACGGCTGCCAGCCCGTTCTTCGCGAGCTCCTTAAGGTCGACCGCGACGGTCAGCTGCAGACCCTGACCGTGGTAGCGAATGTCGACCTGATAACCAATGCGCATCTGTGCGCGAGGCACCTTTTCGCGCTCAAGCGCACGCGCCGCGTCATCGGCCAGCGCGGAGAGAATGTCGTGGACTTCCTTCGCCGAGGTGTCGGCGAACTTGCGAATGAACGTGCGCGAGGATTCGTCGCGCACAGCAGTCGTGGCGTCGCCGAGCGCGCACAGCACGCCGGGTCCCGGCGGGATGATCGACGGCCACGAGCCGAGCAGCCGCGACAGGGCGTTGGCGTGCAGCGGGCCCGCGCCGCCGAAGGCAATCAGCGCGTAGTCGCGCGGATCGTGCCCTTGCTCCACCGACACTAGGCGCAGGGCGCCGACCATGTTCTCGTTGACGATGTTGTAGATGCCGAGCGCGGCATCCTTGACGTTCTTCCCCAGAGCATCGCCAACCTTCTTCACCGCCGTGTTGGCGAGCGTCCGGTTCAGTTCCATGTCGCCGCCGAGGCGCTGCATCTCGGGCAAGTAGCCGAGCACGACGTTGGCGTCGGTGACCGTGGGCTCGCAGCCCCCCCGACCGTAGGCCGCGGGGCCCGGGTCTGCGCCCGCCGACTGCGGGCCGACGCGCAGCGCCTTGGTGAGCTCCGGGACGTGGGCGATCGATCCGCCGCCGGCACCAACCGTGCGGATGTCGACCGAGGAGGCGCGCACCGTAACGTCGCCGATGGTCGTCTCGCGACGCAGCCGTGGCTCGCCGTTCATGATCAGCGCGACATCGGTCGAGGTGCCGCCGACGTCGACCGTGAGCAGGTTGGGGAACCCGGCCTGCACGGCGACCCACAATGCGCCGGTCACGCCTCCTGCAGGGCCCGACATCAGCAGATTGACCGGGTATTCCTCCGAGGACTTCGCGGAGGCCAGTCCGCCGTCGGAACGCAGGATGTGCAGCTTGACGTTCTTGCTCTTCTGGCCAAGCTTGGTCTGCAGGTTGTGGACGTACTTCTGCACCTTCGGACGTACGTAGGAATTGGCGACCGTCGTGACGGTACGCTCGTACTCCTGCATTTCCGGCACGACCTCGGACGACAGCGACACGGGGATGCCCGGCAACTCCACCGCAGCGATCGCCCTGATGCGACGCTCGTGGGTGTCGTTGGCGTAGGCATTGATCAGCGACACCGTCAGCGCCTCGATGTTGCGCGCCTTCAGGCTCTGCAGTTGAACCCTGAGGTGCTGCTCGTCGAGGGCGCGCACGATTTCGCCTTTCGCCCCAACGCGCTCGTCGGCCTCAATCGTGCACGACAGCGGGGCCATCGGCAGCGACTTGTTGTAGATGACCCAGCCGCCGAGGCCTCCCGGCACGAAGCTGCGGGCGATCTGCATGACCTGCCGGTAGCCCTTCGTTGTCACCAGACCGCAGCGCGCGCCGGTGCCGGTCAGGACGGTGTTCGTCGCGACCGTCGTACCGTGCATCACGTGCTCGATCTTGTCGGCCTCGATGCCGGCACGCTCGCAGACACGGGCGATCCCGTTCAATACGCCGATCGACTGGTCGGCGGGGGTGCTGGGCACCTTCGCCGTCCAGGTCTGGCCGGTGGACTCATTGACAAGCAGCAGGTCGGTAAAGGTACCGCCTACGTCGACGCCCAATCGATAGCTCATGCGTGCACCTGCATTAGTCGTTGTCCAATGAATCCGCTCCGCCGGTAGCTGGCGGAGGTTTCAAGCGTTTGCTGCGCGCGGATGGAAGTTGCCGGCCTTGATTAGCATTCCCGGGATCGTTCGACCGAGCTGGTCCTGCAGCCATCGGCCGGTCCTGATCAGCGCCTCGAGGTCGATGCCGGTCGCGACTCCCATGCGATTCAGCATGAAGACGAGGTCTTCGGTCGGGATGTTGCCCGTGGCCGCGGGCGCGAACGGGCAGCCGCCGATGCCACCGATACTTGCATCCAGGACTCGGACGCCCGCCTCGACCGCTGCATAGGCATTCGCGAGGCCGGTATTACGCGTGTTGTGGAAGTGGAAGCGCAGCGGCATCGACGGCAGCCGCTCGCGCACGCGCCCGACGATTTCGCTGACCTGGCTGGGTACGCCGACGCCGATGGTGTCTGCGATCGCGATCTCGAAGGGACCGGCGTCAGCAACGCGCTCGGCGATCTCGACAACCCGCGCGACCGGCACGTCACCCTCGAACGGGCAGCCAAACGCGGCGGACACGGTGATCTGGGCGCGGATGCCGGCAGCGTGCGCGGCACGGGCGATGCCGGACCAGGCGGTGATCGACTCCGCCGTGGTCGCACCCTGGTTGCGCTGGTTGAACGTGTCGCTCGCGACGACCGCCATGCCGATCTCTGTACAACCGGCCGCCCGCGCACGCTCGAAGCCCTTGCGGTTGAGCACCAACCCCACGAATTGGACGCCCTCGCGAGGCAGTAGCGCGCGCAGCACATCCTCGGCATCCGCCATCTGCGGGACGCGCTTGGGATTGACGAAGCTAGCGACCTCGATCCGGCGGATGCCCGCGTCGAGCGCGTCGTTGATGAACTTGAGCTTGGTCGCCGTGCCGACGACCGTCGGTTCGTTCTGCAAGCCGTCACGCGGCCCGACCTCGACGATCTCGACGGATTTCGGTAGACGCTCGCTCACTTGATGCGTGCCTCGCAGATCCCGTCGCTTCGGCGGTGACCCGATTGTATACACGAATTTTTGACGACCCCAAGTCCGCCTGCGGGGGATTCTTGACGCTCTCGCGTGTCGATTGTATACAATCCAAGGGCCGGTGCACAAACACTCCACGACTCCGCCCCAGGACCAGCAATGAGCGATCCGACTTTCAAGAATGGCCCGCTGACCGACCTGCGCGTGCTCGAACTCGGCACGCTGCTCGCAGGTCCCTTCTGCGGTCAGCTGCTCGGGGACCTCGGCGCAGAGGTCATCAAGATCGAGGCCCCGAACCAGGGTGACCCGATGCGAGTCTGGGGCCGTCAAAAGGAAGGCGAGCCGTCGCTGTGGTGGCCGGTCGTGGGTCGCAACAAGAAAGCGATCACGCTCGACCTGCGTCAGGCGGCCGGGCAGGAGCTGGTCCGCGAACTCGTCCGGAAGGCAGACTTCCTGCTGGAAAACTTCCGTCCGGGCACATTGGAGAAGTGGGGCCTTGGCTGGGAGGAGCTGTCGGCGATCAACCCCGGGCTGATCATGATCCGTGTCTCGGGCTTCGGGCAGACCGGTCCGCGTGCCAAGGACCCGGGCTTCGGCGCGATCGGCGAGGCGATGGGCGGACTGCGCTACGTCGTCGGCGATCCGTCGACGCCCCCGTCGAGGATGGGCATCAGCATCGGCGACTCCCTGGCGGCGACCTTCGCCTGCGTTGGCGCGCTGTCGGCCCTGCACTATCGGGAAAAGACGGGGCGCGGCCAGGTCGTCGACTCGGCGATCTACGAGGCCGTGCTCAACATGATGGAATCACTGATCACTGACTTCGACAAGCGCGAATTCATCCGGGAGCGCACCGGCGCAATCCTGCCGAACGTCGCCCCCTCGAACGTCTATCCGACGCGGGACGGGTTGGTGCTGATCGCGGCGAACCAGGACACCGTCTTCGGCCGCCTGGCGCTCGCCATGGGCCAGCCGGAACTCGCCACCGACCCTGCCTACTCGACGCACCAGGCGCGTGGCGCGCGTCAGGCGGAGCTGGACGAGCGCGTCGGTCGATGGACCGCGAGCCTGACGACGCGCGAGGTGCTCGCGATCCTGGAGAAACCCGAGACCGCCGTACCATCGGGACTCATCTACCGCGCCCCGGACATGCTCGAAGATCCGCACTTCAAGGCGCGCGAGGCGATCGTCAGCACGCCGCACCCTGTCTTCGGCGAGTTGAAGATGCAGAACGTCGCACCGAAGCTCTCGGCGACCCCCGGCGGCATCCGTGCCGCCGCGCCCGAACTGGGCCAGCACAACGACGAGATATACTCCGACCTGCTGGGCCTTACGCCCGAGCGCTACGCAGCCCTGAGGGCCGCCGGCGTCATCTGAAGGGATCCGACATGAGCGACGCCTCGCTGACGGAAAACTACGCGCGGGGCGGCTTCACGCAGCAGCTGCCACTGGGACAGCGCCCGGCGCTGATCATCATCGACCTTGTGCGCGCGTACCTGCTTGAGGGTTCGCCGCTCTACGGCGGCCCGGGATGTGAGGCCGCGCACGTAGGCGCAATCGCGCTGCTCGCACTCGCGCGCCGCGCCGGCATCCCGGTGATACACACCAATGTTGCCTACCAGCCGGGAGGTCGCGATGGCGGTGTGTTCATCAAGAAGATCCCCGCATTGCGCCACTTCGAGATCGGTCGAAACCCCGAGTACGCTGCGTTCGCGCACGGGCTCGAACCCGGCGCCGACGAGACGGTGATCACCAAGCAGTACGCCAGCGCATTCTTCGGCACTTCGCTCGCCTCGACGCTGACCGCGCTCGGAGTCGACACGCTGCTGATCGCAGGCGTCTCCACCAGCGGCTGCGTGCGTGCAACCGCGGTCGACGCCTGCCAGCACGGCTTCGTACCGGCGGTGGTACGGGAGGCTGTCGGCGACCGCGCCCGCGAGCCGCACGATGCCAACCTGTTCGACCTGCAGGCGAAGTACGCGGAGGTCGTGAGCCTCGAGATCGTCGCCCGTTACCTCGACGACATCGCGCCGCCACCCTGACCCGCGTGGCGCCGAACACCCCTTCGCGGCACGCGGACCTGCTGATCGCCGCCGCCGCCGCGGTAGGCTTCGCCAGCAAGGGCATCTTCGCCAAGCTGCTGTACGCGCGCGGCTGGGACTTCGAGTCGGTGCTGACGGTGCGAGCGATCGTCGCACTGCCAATCGTCTGGGCCTGGGCGCTTTGGCGGGACGGTCTGACCTCCATCCGCCGTGTGCCACTCACGGCCGCGGCCGGCGTGGCCGCAGCGGGCGCACTGTGCTATTGCGTCGGTGCACTGCTGAACTTCTACGCGCTGACGCTTATCGCGGCGGGCGTCGAGCGCGTCCTTCTGTTTTCCTACCCGTCGATGGTGGTGATGCTGCATGCACTCCTCAATCGGCGCGCACCGACGCGACGGGTGCTCGCTGCCGTCGCGCTCACCTACGCCGGCATCTTGATGGTGGTCGGCGGCTCCGATCTGGCGACACTTCGCGACAACGCCTTCGGCGCCGGGCTCGTGCTTCTGTGTGCACTCACCTTTGCGCTGTATTATCTCGCGAGCGACCGCTGGACAGCCTTAGCCGGCAGTGCCCCGTTCACGGTCATCGCGCTGACCTCGGCCACCGTCATGCTGCTTCTGGTCGCGGCCATCCGCCACGGAGACGTTGCGACACTCAAGGGTGGAGGCGCGGAGGCGCTGCTGATGGCAGGGCTGGTGCTGTTCGCAACCGTCATGCCGAT
Organism: Pseudomonadota bacterium; assembly: GCA_025356815.1. GTDB lineage: Bacteria > Pseudomonadota > Gammaproteobacteria > Steroidobacterales > Steroidobacteraceae > CAIKZZ01. The sequence goes on along the minus strand of JANXQL010000010.1, from coordinate 10,376 downwards.
GCTACTGATGACCGAGGGCGTGCGGCGCCTGGGCGCGCAGCGCTCGGCGATCGTCTCCACGATCGGACCGCCGGCGACGCTGCTGATGGGTGCGCTGTTTCTGGGCGAACGATTGACGCCGCCGCAGTGGTCCGGTGCACTGCTGATCCTCGCAGGCATCGTGGTGCTGCAATCGCAGCGGACGCGCGCCTCCTAACCACGCGATCGACGAGCGGTTACTTCGATCTCGATTCGCATTCGCGGATCGGCCAGTCCCGCCGCGTACATCGTCGCAGCCGGGCGGATATCGCCAAAGTGTCGCCGCAGCACCGGCCAGCATTCGGCGAACTCGGCCGCGTTCGGCAGGATGTAGTGCACACGCACGACGTCGGCGAGGGTGGCGCCCGCCTGAGCAAGCGCGGTTTCGATATTCCGAAAACACTGCTCAGTCTGCTCGCGCAGGCCGTCGTGCAGCGTCATCGTCGCGTAGTCGAACCCCGTCGTGCCCGAGACGAAGATCCAGTCACCATCGACGACCGCGCGGGAATAGCCGATCTCACGCTCGAAGCTGGAGCCGGAACTGATCAGGGTGCGCGACACGGCGGGCTCCTGGAGCTATGCGGTCAGTTCGATGGTGCCGACGTGCGGCGGATGAATGAAGCGACGCTGTCGTGTAGCTGCTTCAGGGACGAGTCCTTCGCGTAGACCATGTGCCCGGAGTCATAGAACTGATACTCGATGTTCGACTGCAATGCCAAAGGAATCGGCAGGTGCTGCATTTCGTATACGGCCTGGAAGAACGGCGTCGCGAGATCGAAGTAGCCGGCGTGGGTCTGGACCTTGAGGCTGGGGTTGGTCTTCATCGCGTTGGCGAGGTCCGGCAGCACGTTCGCCCCCTGGCGCGCGTTGACAGGCTGCGACGATCCGGGCTGCTGGTGTTGGAAGTTCCACGTACGGTACGTGCCGATACTGGGCTTGAATGCCCGACCATCGCCGTAGTGCAACTCCTTGCGGGCGTACTCGTTGAACAGCGAGACATAGGCCGAGCTGATCGCCGCGGATTGCGGGTCGTAGTCCGCCCGCTGACTCAAGGGATCCAGCGTTGGCCCTGAAAAGCGTGAATCGAGCCGGCCGGTCGCGAGTCCCGCGTCCAACTGCAGCGCCTGGCGGAATTCGCCACCGTCGATGCGCAGGTCTGCCTTCAGGATGTAGTCGACCGAAAGGCCCGTGTACTGGCGCAGTTGCTCGGCGATCCGCGCGCGATCCGCGGTTTTGAGAGCGGTGCCCGCGCCTAGCGCGGCGCCGTATTCGCCGATCGCAAAACGCTCGACCTCGGCGAGGAACGGCTCGAGGTCCTTGTGCTCGGCAGGCAGCTTGTGGTGATACCAGGCGGTCGCCGCGTAGGTCGGTAGCACCGTCTGGTACGGCGCATCAATCCCCGGGTTGCCGGTCGGTCGGTCCGGACTGAGGTCGAAGTTAAGAATCTGCGATAGTAGGATCACGCCGTTGATGTCGACCGAGCGATCCGCCTGCAGCATGTTCACGAGCACGGCCGCGCGCGGCGTGCCGTAGCTTTCGCCAAATATGTACTTGGGCGCATTCCAGCGGCCGTAGCGCGTCAGGAACTGCGAGATGAACTCGGCAAACGCGTAGGCGTCCTGATCAACGCCGTAGAACGCCTTCTCGGCGTCGCGGCCCGCGATACGGCTGAACCCCGTGCCCGGGGCGTCGATGAACACAAGGTCGCTGACATCCAGCAGGCTCGCGGTGTTGGGGACCAGCGCATACGGCGCGGCGGGCGTGTGCGAATCGGTCGTCGTCACCACCCGACGGGGCCCGAACGCACCCATGTGCAGCCACATCGTTGCCGAGCCCGGCCCGCCATTGAACAGGAACGTCAGCGGGCGCGGACCGCCGCCGGTCCTGAAGTACGCGACGTAAAACATCGATGCCTCGGCCGAGGCATTGCGACCGTCCGGGTCGGCGCCCGCCGGCGCTTCGGCCGCCTTGGGATCTTTTGGCACGTCGTCCCATCCTTTCGGATGGACGACCAGGGTGCCGGCCACGGCCTGGTACGCAATCGCCTGGCCACCCACCGTGACCGAGCCGCTGCTGGTGCGGGCCTCGACCCGAAACGGTTGGAACCGACCGGCGTCGGTCCTGTCGGCCTCGGCACCCGCGGGCAACTCGACCGCTGGTGGTGTCGCGCTCGTAGGCGTTGACGCACTGCCTGCGGGGCCCGCGAGCAGCAGCGAAGCGGCGAGGGCAGCACTGGAGAGGATCTTCATGAAGTCCCCCGCGGAAGCCGCCTCCCGGGGACAACCGAAAGGCAGCCCCGCCGATGGCGCGATCGTAGGCCCGCGCAGCACTGCGTGGGCGGATTATCGGCGTGGCTGTCGCCCGCGCCGTCGGGCGGGCGGCAGCCTCCTGACCGCTACTTGGCGGCGGCCGCGTCCTTCTCACATTTCTTCACGAAGCTGTTCTTCGCGGCACCGGCGAGCTGCTTCTCGGCGGCCTTTGTGGTGCACGCCTCGGCAGCGGACTTCGCCGCGGCGTCCCTCTCGCATTTCTTCATGAAGCTGTTCTTCGCGGCACCGGCGAGTTTCTTTTCAGTGGCGCGGGCGGCACAGTCCGAATCCGCAGCCTGCGCAACGCTCACGGCCCCACACACGCACAACAAGGCCACCATCAGGAGATGCTTCATCGGTCGCTCCCAGAAGTTGTGTACGGCACACGCCGGGCACCGATTGGAGCAGTTGCCAGCGGACGACGCAACCGGCTCTTGCGCCTGTGCCGCGCTAGAGCCCGAGCTGGGCCGCGAACCGACGCAGGCCCTCGCGAAACTCGTTGGCCCCCCCCATCGACGGATGACGCAGCACGGCGGCGGGCTCCCGCCCGAGGGCACGCAGCGAGCGGCCGGCCACCTGACCTACGGCAACGATGTGCGCCTGCCCGAAAGTCCCCAGCACGCCGTCCAGTACGTCGCGGCCGGCCTCGAGTTCATCGCGAGTCGGGGCACGGTTAGAGTAGTGGCTACCGGCCTTGTATGGGTGCCATGCGAACGAGTTCCACAGCACGGTGCTCGCCGCGAGTCCCAGCCCATGCAGCGCGCCCCAGACGACCGTTGCGGAGGGCTCGCACCACGGCCGCGGCCGGGACGTGAAGCGGCCGGACACCGTGATCCGCGGGATCCGGCCCTCGAGCATCAGCCGTTCGTTGGTGAAGGCCAGGCCCGAGAAGTGGCAACCCTGGTAACCGGCGGCCTCGCCGATCAGCACGAGGCGCGCATCGACGTCGAAGTGCTTGCGTAGGCGGCGCAGTCGGGCGGCGGGACCCGCCCCGGGCGAGCCCTCGAGGTCGAGCGAATCAGGTTCAGCCCAGGGGTTGAACACATCGCGGGAACGGAACGACTGCAGCGCCTGATACGGGATCGTCACTGGGGACCTGCGGGGCGCGCCGGCGAGGGCGCCTACCCAGCCAGTGTACGCAATGACCATGCGCCGCATGCATTATGACGGTGACGGGGAACCGACCCCGTTGTCATCGGGACTGCATGGGCAAGACACCCTAGACGCGAACTGCACCCATCCGCGCGCGATCCGGGATGTGACACACTAGTGCGCGGTTCCGGCCCGCCACCTGAAGGTGGCGCACCCCGGGCCCGCCCTTCAACACCACCAGCGCGGATGGATCCCTTCCATGAAGCTCAAGCACGCATTGTCCCTGCCCGTTGCCGCAGGACTTCTCTCGTTCGCCCTGTCGGCAGTCGCTGCCGATACCACTGCGGACGCCAAGCCCGCGGCCAAGGCCGCGGCGCCTGCCGCCAAGGCGAAGCCCACGGCCGCCAAGCCTGCGTCGGCGCCTTCGGTCAGCTACAGCGCTGGTCTTTCGGTCGGCGAGGGCCTGCGCAAGGCGGGCGTGACGAACGAGATCGACATCGAGACGTTCGGCCATGGCCTGAAGGACGCGCTCGCCGGCAAGAGCACGAGCAGCGAGGACAAGGATCGCCTGGCGAAGTTCATGACCGACCTGCACAACGCGATCGGCAACCACAACCACGCGGCAGCGAAGGAATTCCTGGCCACCAATGCGAAGGCTGCGGGTGTCGTGACGACGGCTAGCGGCCTGCAGTACAAGGTGACCGCAGCGGGTGACGCGGCAGCTGCGTCACCTCAGCCGAGCGACGAGGTCACGGTGCAGTACCGCGGCCGCCTGCTCGACGGCACCGAGTTCGACAGCTCCTACTCACGGGGCCAGCCGGCGACGTTCCCACTCGGGGGCGTCATCAAGGGTTGGCAGGAGGCTCTGGGCTTGATGAAGCCCGGCGCGAAATGGACGATCTACATTCCGCCCGAGCTCGGCTATGACCTTAACTCGCGCGCGCCGATCCCGCCGGGTTCGCTGCTCGTGTTCGACGTCGAGTTGGTCGGCGTCAAGGCCGCGGCACCGGCCGCTCCGCCCGGCCAGTAAGGCCTGCCTGCCGGGTACCCGCCGGGCACCCGGTACTGTCGCCCCGCCGCCACGCGGCGGGAGCGGCACATCCTCCCGTCCTCAGACCAGGATCTTGCTGCCCGCTTCGGTGCGTGACTGATCCTTGTTGTCGGTCCGTGGGGGCACGGCCCTGCCGCGCTGCACGGCCGGCCGGGCGGCGACCCGATCCAGCCATTTCGCCAGATGCGGCAGGCCCTCGATGCTGACGCCGGACCACTCATGGCCGTGGATCCACGACCAGTGCGCGATGTCGGCGATCGAGTAGTCGTTACCGGCAATGTGTTCGTACACCGTCAGCTGCCGCTCGAGAACCTCGAACAGGCGACGCACCTCGCGCTGGTAGCGCTCGATCGCGTAGGGGATTTTTTCCGGAGCGTAACGCAGGAACACGTTAGCCTGACCCATCATCGGCCCGATGCCGGCCATCTGGAACATCAGCCACTGGATCACACGCGAGCGGCCTTTCGGGTCGTGCGGCAGCAGCCTTCCCGCGCGCTCGGCAAGATAAATCAGGATCGCGCCCGACTCGAATACGGCGAAGTCATCGTTGCCGCGATCCACGATCGCCGGGATGCGCCCGTTCGGGTTCAGCCGCAGATACCAGTCCTGCTTCTGTTCACCCTTCATCAGGTCGAGTGTGTGAACCGTGTACGGGATGCCCAGTTCCTCGAGGGCAATCGACACCTTCCAGCCATTTGGCGTCGCCGCAGTAAACAGGTCGATCATTACGAGGGTCCTCTGAACTGAAGCCAGTCAATGATGACTCAATGCGCACCGACAACGGGGGTGATCTGCTAGCCGGCGAAGCCGCCGGCAGACGTGAATTGCCGCGAGCCCCCACCTCCGGTTTACCTCACTCAGAGGGCCATGCGCAATGCGGCAATGTGCTCTGGTCCAATGCCGCAGCAGCCGCCGACGATGTCGGCACCGCGCGCCACCCAGTCCCTCGCCCAGCCGAGGTATCCGTCGGGCGTGAGGTCCGCCCGGATCATCAGCAGGTCGGCATTCGCGTCGGCGTCGGCACGCTGCGGTGGAAACGCGTTGGCATACACGCCAATTTGCATGCGCGCCTCGAGATCGTGGAGCGTGTCGCGGGCGATCGTCACCGCGGCGCCCATCACCTCCGGCTGACTGCAGTTGAACAGGACGGCCGACGCGCCGAGCCGCACGGCTGCGCGCACCGCATCCTCGACCGGCTCGCCCGAGCGCAGCCGCGGCTCGCCCGTGGCGAGCGCGCCGTCCGCGAGCGTGAATGACAGCCACAGCGGCTTGCCGTCCTGGCCCACCACCGCACGGATCAGGTCCGCCTCCTCGATCGCGCTGAGCGTCTCGCCCTGCCAGTGATCGATGCTCGGCCGAAGGGCGTCGACGATCATCTGCAGCAAGGGCCGCGCGACCGCGACGTCGAACAGGTCGGCGCGGTAGGAACCACAGACCGGCGGCAGCGACCCGGCCACGCGCACCGGGTGCGGCGCCTTGTCGGCGACGTCACGCGCCAATCTCCCGGACAATGTGGCGAGCCGCGCGCCATCCGTTGCGTGCCGCTGCGCGCCTAGATGAAACGGTACGACGGCGTAACTATTGGTCGTGATCACATCCGCGCCGGCAGCGACATACGCCTCGTGCACACGGGTCACGAACTCGGGAGCTTCGATCAGCGCGAGCGCCGACCACTCCGGCTGGCGAAACGGGGCGCCGATGCGTTTGAGTTCACGGCCGGTGCCGCCGTCGAGCAGAGTAATGCGCTGCATGGATGCCTACCAGCGATGAGGGGTCGCGCAGGATAGCGTGCCCGACGGGGCGACGCTGAGCCCCCCAGATTCGGCGGACCGGCCCGAGAACAGCAATATGATTTGCAATGTGGATATCGTGCGCGAGCGCGAGCGCGAGCGGTCCTGGATAGGTGAAGGACCCAGGCCGTGCGAATGGTGCGTCGCAGCATCAAAATTCCTCCGGGGGGCTCTCCGGTGCGCTGTCGCCCAATCGCTCCGTCCTCCATTCGCCCGGCGGCCGTCCTATCGCGGCAGCAACGCCGCCGCGCGTCACGCCGACCCCACTAAGCGCGACCGCAGCTCAGTGGCGCCTCGCAACCCCCGATGCGGTGTTCACATAACGCGGCCAATTACGGCCAAATAGCCGCGCTGTCGCTAAACGCCGACACGGCGAGGCAAAACTGTGACGGAGTGCTCATTACTGCCGGACGAGCGGGGCCTAGACTCGGCTCAAATCAAACAGTGCGCGGCGGCTGCCAGCGCAGCGATGCCATCGTGCGACAGGGGCGGGACGAAAATGGTCAACCAAGACCTGTATGAGGTTTACGTGCCAGCGACGGAAACGATCGCCGGGGCGGTGCGGGAATTTCACGTGGCGCTTGAGATCGCCAAGAAGTACGACGGCGAAGTCTGGATCCGCCGCAATCTGCACATGGAAGCGTGGCTCACGCTTCGATCGTCCGCCCCCGTCAAGCACGACGCCTGATCGCGAAGCGGGACTGCGGGCCGTTGCCGGCCCGCAGTCGTACACTCACTTCTTTGCCAGCAGATCCCGAATCTCGGTCAGCAGGACTTCCTGCGCCGACGGCGGCGGCGGGACCGCCGGTGCCGCATTCGCGGCAGGCCGCTTCAGCTTGTTGATCGCGCGAATGACGAGAAAGATGATGAACGCGATGATCAGGAAGTCGGCGATCGCTTGCACGAACGCGCCGTAGCGCAGAAGCACGGCCTCGCCCTTGCCGTTGGTACCGATTTGTACCGCCAGCTTCGAGAAGTCGTTGCCGGAGGTGAGGACGCCGATCACCGGCATGATGACCGCCTCGACCAGCGAGGACACGATCTTGCCGAACGCGCCGCCGATCACGACGCCGACAGCCAGGTCGACGACGTTGCCGCGCATCGCGAATTCCTTGAACTCGGTCGTGAGACTCATTGCTCTATCCCCTTGATTTGTGAATGCCCATGCACGCCGCCACGCCGCCGTGGCTCGCGCCGCGCTGGTCTGCGCACGGCGCTGACCGACGGGGGCATTGTACTGACGGACCGGCGTCTGTGGCATGCTCCCGACGGCGATCCCGCCGCCGGAGCCGTGCATGACCCCTCCCGCCCCACGCCCGCCCGTGCCGCCATTCAACTGCGAGACTGCGACCGCCAAGGTGCGTGCCGCGGAGGACGCGTGGAACCGCCGGGACCCGGACAAGGTGGCCCTTGCGTACAGCGAGGACAGCGTCTGGCGCAATCGCGCCGAATTCCTGCAGGGCCGGCTGGCGATCGCCGCGTTCCTCACCCGCAAGTGGGCGCGCGAGCTCGACTACCGGCTCATCAAGGAACTTTGGGCGTTCACTGACAACCGTATCGCCGTGCGCTTCGCCTACGAGTGGCGGGACGATTCCGGTAGCTGGTTCCGCTCCTATGGCAACGAGAACTGGGAATTCGACGAGTGGGGCTACATGCGCCGACGCATCGCCTCGATCAACGACCTGCCGATCACCGCAGCCGAGCGCAAGTTCCACTGGGTTGCCCCCGGCGTGCGGCCGGCCGACCACCCTGGCCTGACAGACCTCGGCCTGTAGGCGCGCGGCCATGCCCGTCGTCACCGAGATCGGCGGCCACGAAAAGGATCTTGGCGGAGGGTTTCGCGTACGCCGGCTGCTGCCTGCCCTCGCGCGCCAGTCGGTGGGTCCGTTCCTCTTCTTCGATCATTTCGGGCCGGTCACCGTCGCGCCGGCCATGGACCTCGATGTCCGTCCCCATCCGCACATCGGCCTTGCAACCGTCACCTACCTCTACGACGGCGCCCTGATGCATCGCGACAGCCTAGGTACCGAGCAACGCATCGAGCCGGGCGCCATCAACTGGATGACCGCAGGTCGCGGCATCGTCCATTCGGAGCGCCGACCGGCCGATCTGGCGTCACATCCCTACACGCTGCATGGGCTGCAGCTGTGGGCCGCCCTGCCGCGCGGCCTCGAGGAAGCTGAGCCCGCGTTCGCGCACACCGCTGCCGCTGCGCTGCCACGGTTCGCGGGCGAGGGCTACACCGGCCGGCTGCTGGTCGGCAGCGCGTTTGGCCTGCAGTCACCGGTCCAGACCGCGTCCCCGACGCTGTATGTCGACCTCGCGTTCGCGGCCGGCGCATCACTGACGCTGCCGCCGCTGGCAGCCGAGATTGCGCTCTATCCGATCGACGCGGAAATCTCCGTCGACGGCCGCAGCGTGCCGCGGCAGGTCCTGGCGGTTCTCGACGCCGAATGCCCCGCGAGGATCGACGTCGTGCGCGCTACGCGGCTCGTCGTGCTCGGTGGCGAAGCGCTCGACGGGCGCCGTCATATGTGGTGGAACTTCGTCTCCTCCCACAAGGAGCGCATTTCCGAAGCTGCCGACGACTGGGCGGCAGGCCGAACGCGCCACCTCGCGGGCGACGACACGTTCATCCCGCTGCCGGAGCCTCGCCCAAGCGGGCAGCACTGACGATACGTGTCAGTTGTGGCGCACGAACGGCGTGTGCCCGTAGTGCTGCAGCGAGTAGACCACCGTCTCAAGATAGGTATCGGTGGAAATGAAGTCACCGGAATAGCGCGCGCTCCAGCGCGCCAGCACCTTTTCCTTCTTCATCTGCTCCAGCGTCTTGCCCGCTTTCAGTGTCCGTGCGACGACATCGCGGGTGTCCTTGAGCATCTGCACGTACTCGCGCAGCTCGGCAATGGTCGACAACTCGCCGTGGCCGGGAATCAGCTTCGCTTCCGCCGGCACCCGCTCGATGACGCCCTCGCACGCGTTGATCATGCCCTGCAGGCTGCCGCCGGCCTCGACGTCGATGAACGGAAAACCGTAGCGCACATAATCGTCGCCCATGTGCACGACGTTGGCTTTTGGGAAGAAGATGATCGAGTCACCGTCGGTGTGCCCCGCCGGGTAGTGCAGCGCGCGCACGTCCTCGCCGTTCAGGTGCACCGAGACGTCGTGGTCGAAGGTGATCACGGGCAGCGCACCGGGCAGTGCGGCCGACATGGTGCGATGGATCGAGCCGCCGGTTCCCATGTCGCCGCCGCTGGCGAGCCGGGCACGGACGTTGTCATGCGCGATGATCGTCGAGCCGCCATTGGCCATCGGCAGATTGCCGCCGGTGTGATCGAAGTGGAAGTGCGTGTTGATCACGTAACTGACCGGCTTGTCGGTGATGCCGAGCGACTTCAGCGCCGCAGCGATCTTCGGCGCGAGCGGCGCAAACTCGTCGTCGACCAGGATCACGCCATCGGCGCCGACGGACGCGGCCATGTTGCCGCCGGTGCCCTGTAGCAGGTACACGCTGCCCGCCACCTTGCTGACCTTAATCTCGATCTTGTCGTAATCGGTCTCCGCCGCCTGCGCGTGCAACGCTGCCGCCAGCAGGATCGCCGATAGAAACATCATTGCACGCATTTGACGCCCTCCGGTACAGGCGGCGGATGCTAGCACGCGCACCGCCGTGACAAAGGGTCAAGGCGCGACGTTCTCACCGCGGAACCTGAGGTTCGTACCTTCGAATCGAGCGCACCGGTATCCTTGCCGGCAACCCATCCCCTGATCAGGAGCCCGCCATGATCTACACGCGCAAGGCGACCGAACGAGGCCACACCGATGCCGGCTGGCTGAACAGCTGGCACACGTTCTCCTTCGGCGAGTACCACGATCCCGGCTACATGGGCTTCCGGGCGCTGCGGGTCATCAATGATGATCGCGTCGTCGCTGGCGAAGGGTTCCCGACGCATCCGCATCGGGACATGGAGATCATCACGTACGTGCTCTCGGGCGCGTTGCGGCACCAGGACAGCCTGGGGACGTCGGCGGTGATCGTCCCGGGAGAGGTCCAGAAGATGACGGCCGGGACGGGGGTCCTTCACAGCGAGGTCAACCCGTCGCCGACGGACCCGG
>JANXQL010000205.1 GCA_025356815.1 Pseudomonadota bacterium | reverse complement strand
CGTTGTACGCAATGACACGGGCTTCGTGCTTGTTCGCGCAACTCCGGCGCTCGTGCAGCAACGGGGCCGGGCGGTGGAGCTCGAACTCGGACGATCGCCGTCGCTCGAGCGCGGTATGCGGTTCGTCTCGCTCGAGCTAGCTCCAAGGACTCGCGGTCTCTCGCGTTAAATCGGATCCGTGCTGGGCGGTTTCCCGGCTGAATCTTCAGGAGAAAGCAATGAGTCGACCCAACATCGGAAAATCCCGCGCGCCCGGAACGTTCTCGCTGATTCCGCTCGCACTCTTCGCCGCGGTCACGTTGTCGTCCTGGTGGTACGCAACCCAGTGGGTCGCCAGGGCGCTCGCGTACCAGGCGGGTCTCGGGTCGCCCTGGTTCGGGTTCTTTGGCTTTCGAATCTATCTGCCGTGGAAAGTGTTCTCGTGGAACTACTGGTACCACGTCTACGCGCCGCGGATCTTCGTGCACGGGATGGCGATCGCCTACGCAGGGCCCCTGCTGGGTGTCGTCCTCGTGATCGGCTATGCCGTGTGGCTCGCGCGTCGGGCGCGCGTTGCAACCACGCATGGCGCGGCGATCTGGGAGGAAGAACAGGATACCGATCCTGCGCTCCTGTCCGGCCGCGGAGTCGTGCTCGGCCAGACTGCGGATGGACGGTACCTGCAGCACGACGGGCCAGAACACGTGATCTCGATCGCCCCAACCCGGAGCGGCAAAGGCGTCGGCCAGATCATCCCGACGCTCCTGACCTGGCCCGAGTCCGTCGTCGTGCACGACTTCAAGGCGGAGAACTGGAAAGCGAGCGCAGGGGCCCGCGCCCAGTTCTCGCATTGCCTTTACTTCAATCCGATCGACCGGGCGTCCTGCCACTACAACCCGCTGGCCGAGATCCGGCCCGGCGATCAGACGGTCGCCGATGCGCAGAACGTCGCGCAGCTGCTCGTTGATCCGGACGGCAAGGGGTTTAAGCAGCACTGGGACCGGACGAGCTTTTCGCTGCTGGTCGCGTCGATCCTGCATCTCCTGCACGCGGAATCCGACAAGACGCTTTCGGGGTTCGCCACGTTTCTCGCCGATCCCCGGCGCGACATCGACCAGACCCTGAAGCTGATGCTGACGACGGAGTACCCGGATCCCGCGGTCACGAGGACGATCCAGTCGACGGCACGGGAGATGCTGCAGAAGGACGTGCGTGAGCTGTCTGCGGTCGTGTCGACCGCGCTCGGGTTCCTCTCGCTCTACCGCGATCCCCTGATTGCAGCCAATACCGCCGACAGCGATTTTCAGATCCTCGACCTCATGCAGTCCGAGCGTCCCGTCTCGCTCTACATCGTTGTGCCCCCGGCCGACAAGGCACGCCTGCTGCCGCTGATCCGGATGCTGTGGTCGCAGATCGGTGGCCGATTGACCGAACGGCTGGATCTGCCGGATCGGCGACATCGCGTGCTCCTGATGATCGACGAGTTGCCCTCGCTCGGCCGGCTCGAGTTCGTGCAGAGCTCGCTCGCCTTCATCGCCGGCTACGGCATCAAGGCGTTCCTGATCGTCCAGAGCAAGAAGCAGCTCGAGGAGGTCTATGGGCGCAACAACAGCATTCTCGACAACTGCCAGGTCCGGACGTTTTTCACACCAAATGACATCGAAACCGCCAATGAGATCTCCGCGATGCTCGGAACCAAGACGGAAGTGCATCAGCAGAAGATGTACACCGGGCACCGTCTCGCCCCGTGGCTCGCGCATGTGATGGTCGCGGACCAGGAGACCGGCCGGCCGCTCCTGACGCCAGGGGAGGTCCTGACGCTCGGGAATGACGAGGCGATCCTGTTCCTGAGCGGCCGGCCGCCGATGCGGGTGTGGAAAATCCGGTATTTCGCGGACCGGAATTTCAAGCAGAGACTGCGGCCGGTTCCGAAGCTGTCGACGAAGGGCCCGTATCCCTACCGCCCGAAGACGCGATCGACGCCCTGGGCCGGAAAGACGATCGCGGTGCCGCCGGCGCCACCGGCCGCTCAGGCCGCGCCGGAGGTTCAGGAGCGTGCACGGCAGGCGCCGTGGATCCGTCCTGATGACGACGGACCGCCGAATGACTTCCTGCCGGAGGTCATTTTGGAGGAGGGCTCGGGGCACGACCTGCACGAGGATCCGAAGCGCCTGGGTCAGCGCGCGGCGCTCGATCGGGAGTCCGGGACGGATCACCTGCACCATCACGGGCAGCTGGGTCTCGGGCTCTGAGCCAGGTTTTGCCGCCTAGGTGGCTGAAATAGACCACCTTGGCGGTCCTCGGAATCCCGGGGTCGGCGGGAAAGGAGCCTTTTTGCCCTAAATATGCCGAAACACCAGTCCCGGAGGTAATATGTCTAAAAGCTGGTAGCAAGGCACTGGTGTGGATATACCATCACCGATCATGAATCGACTGCATTGCAGGCGGGTCCTTAGGGACCGGCCAGGGAGTGTCCCCCCGTGAGCGGAGCACTACGCACGGCGGTCCTGCGCCTCGCGACGCGGGTTCTCGAACCTCTGATCCGGTTGCTGCTCGATGTCGGTGTCGGGGCCGGAGAGTTCAACCGGCTGAGCCGCGGCGTCTACGTCCGGGTGGCCTCCGAGCGTGTCAGCCGCGGCCAGGAGCGGCCGAACATCTCGCGGATCGCGGTCGTGACGGGCCTCGCTAGACCTGAGATCCGGGCACTCCTTGCCGCGTTACCTGAGGATCCGGCGCAATACAGCTGGGATCGCCATCGGGCCGAGCGCGTGCTCCATGCCTGGTGCAACGACCCGACCTACCTCGGGGCCGACGGCAAGCCGTCGGACCTGCCGCTGAAGGGTCCGAAGAAGTCGTTCGCCGCCCTCGTCAAACTGCATTCCGGCAATCCGCTCGCCGGCACGATCCTCGAGGAGCTCGAACGCGCCCAGGCGATCAAGCGGCTGCCAGACGGCAAGGTCCGGCTCGTGTCACGGAGCCTCGCCAACGGTCAGTTCCAGGAAGCGACCGTCGATGCGGTCGGCGAACGCGCCCGGGACCTCCTGACCACGCTCGCGCACAACCTCGCAGATCCTGAGCATCCGCGGTTCGAACGCACCGTCGCGAGCGTCACGATCGACCCCAGGGAAGCGCCACGCGTGCGGCGCGACATCGAAGCACAGGGTGAGTCCCTTGTCTCGGCGGCGACCAACCTGCTGCACTGGCAGCGCGTCAACGTGACGCCATCGGATGAGCCGCAGGCGGCAACGCGCCTTGGCGTGACTGTGTTCGTGTTCGAGGAGCCGATCGTCGTTCCAGCGCGCAAATCACGCAGCAGCGGCAAGTCCGGACCTTCGAAGCCGAAGAAGCGGGGCGACAGGCCCGGCTGACATGGCAAAGCGAACCCCCCGCCGCTCTCAGCCCGCGCCGCCACCGGTCACGCCCAAGGACCGGGTGCAGGCACTCTTGCGCAAATTCCGCGCGATCGCTGAGGACCATGTCGCCTCGGGAGGCTCCGCCGCCGAATGGGTCGAGGCGCTGCAGTACCTCGGCGAGCAGGGTGTGGCGGGGGAGTCCAACGACTCCGAGCACTTCCGGACGCTCGAGACTTTCGCCCAGCTGCTTGAACTCTGGTATTCGGATGCGAACTGGCTGGAAGGCGGCCAGCCGCGGCCGCTGAAGCCACGGGCGCGCAGCGGATTTCCGGCGCTTTGTCGGGCACTCGGCGTCGCTGATGAACCCGCCTCGCTAGTCTCGCTGGGACTTGCGGTCGGCGTCCTGATCCGAACGGACGAGGGCAGTCTCCTGCCGGTCGACCGGACAGCGATCGTGAGACGCCCAAGTGCGATGCTGCTCGACATGCTGAGTATCGGCATGGCCGCATGGCAGGGGACGATCCGGCACAACACCAAGGTCTCGACCACCGACGAAACGCGAAGGCTCGACCGCGGGACGTACGGATCCCTGATCCCGGCCGCGGTCGAGGACGAATACCACCGGATGTCCAGACGCGCCGGGAAGCAGTTCATCGACAGTATCGACAACTGGCTGCAGGCACATCGCCCGAGACCGTCCGATCGCGATATTCGCAAGGTCGCGGCCCACGTCTTTGCTGCGAGTCAGGACACTCCCAAGGCTCCGGTCGTGAAGCGCAAGGGGCCGCAACGTGCGAAGCGTTAAGCGGCGAGGTGCGCGCGGCAAAGCGCCCGCGTCGGCTGCCAAAATGGCCGGGCAGCCGCTGGCGGCGCTCCTGAAGTCCGTCGCATCACTGGCGCTGGCGAGCGGCGTCACGCCGACCGAAGTCAGTGCGATGGTCGCCGAAGTCGCGTCTTGGGTCCGGCGACAGGCCCCGACCCATGCGGGAGCGGGATCTGTGGGGCTCATTCACGCGGCGGCGGATCTTGCCCAACGCTGGTCGACCGAGGCCGATTTCCTCGATGGAGACGGCAAGTCACTCGATCTGCCGCTGAAGGGTCGCGTGCCGTCGTTCGCGGCACTCGTGAAGCGGGAAGGCAGTTTCGCGACGACCGCCGAGGCCCTCGAAGTCCTGATCCGGCATGGAGTTGCTGAGTCCGACGGCAGGGTCGTGAAACTGCTCACCCGGACGGTCATCGCCGATCCCGGAACCCCTGAGGGTCTTGCCCGCGCGTGGATGTCGAGCGTCGCGCACCTCAACACACTCATCCGAAATGTTTCCGGTCGCACGCTTGCCGACCGGCGACCTGAACGAACGGCGGTGAACCTGCATTTCCCCGTGAACTCGGTGCCGGCGCTGCAGAAGATGGTCGAAGAGCACGGCCAGACGTTCCTCGTCTTCATCGACCAGTTCATGCGCGAACACGAAGAGCGCGCGATCGAGCGACGGGAACCGACGCAGGGGGTCGGCGTCGGGTTCTGGCAATTCGACGTGCCGACAATGCATGCGACGGAGCCCACGGATCCCGCGCGGCCGAAGCGCAGGAAGTCGACCCGCAAGCCGCGCTGAGGCCCCGGCCCGGCGCTCGTCGGCGCGCTATCAGGCGCGCAAAAGTCGCGTCATTTCCGGCCTGACGCGCGCCATTCCCAAGAGTCATCCCGGTCTGGGTCCAGAGCCTCTGCTTGCATCGCTCTTTCGCAAGTGGTACAGATATACCACTTGTCGAGATTCTCCCGGCTGACGGGAGCCCCTCGACACGGCGGGGCAGACGGCGACTCAAGGTCACTGGAGCCGAAGCCCGCTGAAGATTCGAATCAGTGACCTCCGTGCCGGGCGGATTCCCGGTCCATTCTTGGACGCAATTGCCCATGGCCAAGCCGGGATCCCGCACGACCACCGCTCGCCCGGTGGCTGCCGTTCGCAAGTACACCGTGCGGCTCCCGGCCTGGCTTCTCGATGCGCTCGCAGCCCAGGCCAGCCGCAACCGGATCGCGACCAGCGCGCTCCTGATCGAGTACCTCTCGAAGTCCGTGGACCCGATGAACGCCGACATCCGTGATGCGGCGATCGCGGAACGGCTGCGCGCGATCGAGTCCTCCCTCCAGCATCTCGAATCGATCGCCTGGCGCCAGCGGGTGACGCTCGAGGCGATCGGGGTGCTCGCGAAGACCGTGCTGTCATACATGCGGGAGGCCACAACCCGCGAGGAACGGGTCGCGGCGCATGCGCAGGGCGAGCGGCGGTTCCCGTCCTATGCCGAGCGGGTTGCAGAGTGGACGGATGGTCGGGAGAAGGGCTTCGCGGCACTTCTCGAGGAGGTGTTCGAAAAGGCTGAAACGCTGGCCGCCGCCGCCGTCGTTACTGCGAACGGCTCATCCGAGGCGCGGACGTGACGCTCCTGCTCGTCGACGAATCGGCCACCGTCCAGGGCATGACGGACGCGGATCGTACGGGTCTGGTGCTGCCCGGGAAGATGCAGTTCTACACGGCGACGACGCAGAACCGGATCCTGAAGATGCTTCGCTCTGCGATGGGGCCGGCGGTGACGGCGCTGCTCGATGATCCCACCGTCACGGAGCTCTCGGCCAACAGTGACGGGCATGTCTGGATCGACCGCGTCGGACACGGCCGGCGGGACACGGGCGAGTTCCTGACGCCGGCGAGCGTGCAGCGGATCCTCGCGATCGTCGCAGATGCCAAGGGCGAGACGATCGGGGAGGGGAACCCCAGCTTCGATGCGATCGTGCCGGGGCACGGCTATCGGTTCATCGGGACGCTCCCTCCGCTGACGCCGGCACCCACGATGACGATCCGCAAGAAACCGAGCCGCGTCATTACGCTCGCCGAATACGAGGCGTCCCGGATCATTTCGGCGTCGCATCGGGCGTTCCTTGAGTCCGCGTGCCGCGAGCGGCTCAACCTGATCATTTCGGGCGGGACGGGCAGTGGCAAAACGACGCTCGCCAACGCCGTCCTCGCGGTGATGGCCGACACCGGCCACCGGATCATCACGATCGAGGACACGCCGGAACTGCAGAACAGTGCCGCCGACCAGGAGAGCCTGTATGCGCTCCCCGGGATCCGGACGATGCAGGATTGCCTGCGCTGTGCGCTTCGCATGCACCCGGACCGGCTGATCTTTGGAGAGGTCCGCGGACCGGAAGTCCGCGACATGCTGATGGCCTGGAACACCGGCCACCGCGGCGGCCTGTGCACCATCCACGCGGACTCCGCGCGCGACACGCTCGTGCGCATCGAGGAAATGCTGGCGACGGGCGTGGCCCCGAGCGCGCTACCGCCGCGCGCCCAGATCGCCCGCGCAATCCACGCCATTGTCTTTATCGAAACCACCCGCGACCGGGACCGCTACCCAGCGGGTCGGTTCGTGGCCGATGTCGTCCGGGTTGAGGGCATCGATCCCGATAACCGGTACCTCATGAGCCGCGTCGAATGAAAGCGCGGCGAGTTTCAACCACTGGGAGATTGACCGTGATTAAGACCAACGTCGTATCTGTCCGCTCGACCGCCGCGCGCCTGGCTCCTCTGGTACCGCTTCTCGCGCTGCTGCCTGGCGCTGCGTTCGCGGCAGCAACCGGCGCGCCGTGGGAGGCGCCCCTGCAGGCGTTCCTCAACTCCCTGACCGGACCCGTCGCCCAGATCGCAGGCGTCGCAGCCGTCGTCGTCGCTGGCATGGGGATTGCGTTCTCGGAGGGCGGGTCCGGGCTTCGCAAGCTCGTCTGGGTCGCGGCCGGGCTTTCGATCGCGTTCGCCGCAACGACGTTCTTCCTGCCGCTCTTTGGGTTCGGCGGCGGACTCACGCTCTAGCCGCGGACGGACCGATCCCACGACATCTCCTGGAGCGCATACATGGCGACCGATGAACCTGAAGGCTTTCGGATCCCGATCCATCAGTCGCTGACGATCGAGCATCTGATGATGGGGATCCCCCGGCCCCTGTGTCTGGTGCTCTGGACGTTCGTCGTCGCGCTCTCGCTTCCGCTTCGGACCTGGTACGCGATCCCGCTCGGCGTCTTCTTCCACGCGGTTGCGTATGCCGCCGCGCGGCGGGACCCGCAGTTCTGGGACGTGTTCCGCCGGGCCATCCGCTACGGCACTTTCTACCGGGTGTAACGCATGGCACTCCTCCTCGTCACGGTCTTTGCGGTCCTGGTCTTCGGCATCATCGCGGTGCTCGCGCTCGGTGCTGCCGGGTTCTCGGTGTTCAGTTTGTCCGAGCACAAGCGGGTTCCGACCCGGTTCTCGGATCACCTGCCGTGGGCGCTGCTCGCCGCGCCGCACATCGTCATCAACAAGAACGGCTCGCTGCTCGCGACGTTCCGGTACCGGGGACCGGACCTCTTCTCGGCGACGAAACACGAGCTCGTCGCGGTGTCGGCGCGGTTCAACAATGCGCTGAAACGCCTGGGGGCCGGCTGGGCGCTGTATGCCGACGATCATCGGGTGCCCGCGGATCGGTATCCGAGTGCGGAGTGGCCGGATCCCGTGACCTATGTGATCGATGCCGAGCGCGCGACCTACTTCCGGGAGGCGAGTCACTACGAGAACGAGTATTACCTCACGCTCGTCTATCTGCCGCCGGCCGATATCGCAGGTCGCATCGGCGACTGGTTCTACGAGGGCGCGGATCCGACGAAGAAGGCGTTCGGGGAGATCCTCGCAACGTTCGACCAGGAGCGGCGCCGGATCGGCAACCTGCTGCGGGAGGTCATCCCGGAACTCGTGGCGCTTGAGCGCGATTCGCTCCTGACGTACCTGAAGCGCTGCGTCTCCCCAAAACGCCACCCGGTGAAGACCCCCGAAAGCCCGGTCTATCTCGACGCATTCCTGCCAGACACACCCCTGATCGGGGGACTGGCTCCGCGGCTCGGAGTCCATCACCTGCAACTCCTGACGGTCACGCAGTTCCCGGGCGAAAGCGCGCCGGGCCTCCTCGATGGCCTGAACCGGTTGCCGTTCGAGTACCGCTGGGTCACGCGCTTTGTCTTCGAGGAGAAGCTGGTCGCGGCGAAGGTCATGAAGGGATATCAGCAGAAGTGGTTGTCGCTCAGGAAAAGCTTCGTGACGGTGTTTCGGGAGGCGATGTTCGGTGAGGAGTCAGCCATCCAGAACACCGATGCGATCAACAAGGCCGAGGACGCGGATGCTGCGCTTCAGGCTCTTGGCAGCGATGCCGTGGCATTCGGGTATTTCACACAAACGATTCTGCTGACGGACACCGACCCGAAGCGACTGCAGGACAAGAAGCTCGAGGTCGAGCGGGTCGTCAACAGCCTCGGCTTCACGACGATCGACGAGAACGAGAACCACAATGCGTTCGATGCGTTCCT
>JANXQL010000196.1 GCA_025356815.1 Pseudomonadota bacterium | reverse complement strand
TGTTGTAGGCACGCGCGAGGCGCGTGATCGAGTCGAGCAGGATCACGACGTCCTTCTTGTGCTCGACCAGACGCTTGGCCTTCTCGATGACCATCTCGGCGACCTGCACGTGCCGGCTGGCGGGCTCGTCGAAGGTGGAGGCGACGACCTCGCCCTTCACCGTGCGCGACATCTCGGTCACTTCCTCGGGCCGCTCGTCGATCAGCAGCACGATCAGGTACACCTCGGGGTGGTTGTACGAGATGCTGGTCGCGATGTTCTGCAGCAGCATCGTCTTGCCGGCCTTCGGCGGCGAGACGATCAGGCCACGCTGGCCCTTGCCGAGCGGCGCACACAGGTCGATGACCCGTGCCGTCATGTCCTCGGTGCTGCCGTTGCCACGCTCAAGCTTGAGTCGCTTGGTCGGGTGCAGGGGGGTGAGATTCTCGAACAACGACTTGTTGCGCGAGCTCTCCGGCACGTCGAAGTTGATCTGCCCGACCTTCAGCAGGGCGAAGTAGCGCTCGCCTTCCTTCGGGGGACGGATCAGGCCGGAGATCGAATCGCCGGTGCGCAGGTTGAAGCGGCGAATCTGGCTGGGGCTGACGTAGATGTCGTCGGGACCGGCCAGATACGAGCCGTCGGCCGAGCGCAGGAAGCCGAAGCCGTCCTGCAGGATCTCCAGCACGCCGTCGCCGTAGATGTGTTCGCCGTTTCGGGCGTGCGCCTTCAGCAGCGAGAAGATCACGTCCTGCTTGCGCTGGCGCGCGACGTTCTCGATGCCCAGGCTCTCGGACACCTGCACCAGTTCGTAGATCGGCTTCTTCTTGAGGTCCGTCAAGCTCATCGACTTGCGGACGACCTCAAGCTCGGCCATCGAAATGATGCCGACGTCGTCACTGTCCGGGAAATCCTCGGGGGGCCCCTGCTCGCGCGGCCCGCGCCAGTTCGGATCGCGGTTGCCGTCGACGTTTCCGCCGCGCTGGCCGCCACGCTGGCCACCGCCGCCGCCGCCTTTATTGCGGTTGCGACCGGGCCCGCCGAGGTAACCCCTCACAGGTGGCTGTCCAGGAACGCCGCGAGCTGGCCTTTGCTCACCGCGCCGACCTTCTGGGCCTCGACCACGCCGTTCTTGAACAGAATGAGCGTCGGGATTCCCCGGATTCCGTACTTCGGCGGAGTCCCCGGGTTCTCGTCGATGTTGATTTTCGCTATCCGGACGCGGTCGCTGTAGTCGTTCGCGATCTCGTCCAGTATCGGGGCGATCATCTTGCATGGGCCGCACCATTCAGCCCAGAAGTCGAGCAACACGGGCTTGTCAGACTTGAGTACGTCACGATCAAAGTTGGCATCGGTAGTGTGAATAATGTTTGAGCCGCTCACGCGGGGAATCCTCCTTCGAGGGGCACGGGATCAACGTCGGGCGTTGGTTTTGAATCTTGGCTTCTTGCGAAAAAAAAGGGGTGAATGAGGGTAGCGGGGTTGATCCCGGGAGGCGAGACGGGTTCCAGCGGGGGCCCAAGGAGCCGCCTATTTGTCCCGATTTCTGCAAGCAACCGTGACGGCGCGGCCGGGTTGCGGCAAAATACACGCTTTGGTGGAGTCAACCGCCCCTTCTGGGGCCCGGTGCTCCGCGGGAAATCCGATCGCGGGTAGCCTGATTCTCCGAATGAAGGCTGTCAAAGCCTGAAGTGTTTAACCCGATCTCTGGACCCTATTCGAGACCCGTCTACTGAACCTTGGGATCCGAATGGGCGCGGCAGGGCTGCCGAATGAGCCGATGTTTTAGCCGGTCCACGGCCGCTTTGCAAGCCTCTCGATGGACCTGAACCGTAATCAAATGTGGTATTCGTGACGAACCAATCACCTGTAACAGACATCAGTTTCTCAAGCCTCAACCTGCCAGAGTCGCTCGCGCGCGGAATCGCCGACGCCGGCTTCGAGCGTTGCACCCCGATTCAGGCCGGCACCCTGCCGCGCGCCTTGGCGGGGCTGGACGTGGCCGGTCAGGCCCAGACCGGCACCGGCAAGACCGCCGCCTTCCTGGTCGCGATGTACGCGCAGCTGCTGCGCCACCCCGCCTCCCCCGAAAAGCCCATCAGCTCGCCGCGCGGCTTCATTCTCGCCCCGACCCGCGAACTGGCGGTGCAGATCCACCGCGACGCGGAACTGCTCGGCCAGTACACCGGCATCACGCTCGGCCTCGCCTTCGGCGGCGTCGACTACGAGAAGCAGCGGCGCGCCCTGGAGGGAGGCGTCGACATCCTGATCGGCACGCCGGGCCGGATCATCGACTACTTCAAGCAGCACGTGTTCGAGCTCAGACACGTGCAGGTGATGGTGCTGGACGAGGCGGACCGCATGTTCGACCTCGGCTTCATCGCCGACATTCGCTACCTGATGCGCCGCCTGCCCGAGCCCAGCGCGCGCCTGTCCATGCTGTTCTCGGCCACGCTCTCGCAGCGCGTGCTGGAGCTTGCCTACGAGCACATGAGCGAGCCGGAGCTGATCCGCATCGAGCCGGAAAAGGTGACCGCGGACCGTGTCCGCCAGGTCATCTACTATCCCTCGATGGAGGAGAAGGCGGGCCTGCTGATCGGCCTGCTGCGCAAGCTCGGCGCCACCCGTACGATGGTGTTCGTGAACATGAAGCGCACGGCGGAGCGCCTCGAGGCGACGCTACGCGCGAACAACATCGACGCCGAGGCGATGTCCGGGGACGTGCCGCAGAACAAGCGGCTGCGCATGCTGCGCGACTTTCACGAGGGACGGCTGCCCGTGCTGATCGCGACCGACGTCGCGGCGCGCGGCCTGCACATCCCGGACGTCTCGCACGTGTTCAACTACGACCTGCCGCAGGACGCGGAAGACTACGTCCACCGTATCGGCCGCACGGCGCGCGCGGGAGCCGCGGGCGACGCGATCAGTTTCGGCTGCGAGGACTACGTCCAGTCGCTGCCGGACATCGAGGCGTTCATCGGTCGCAAGCTGCCGGTGGAGGCGGTGGAACCGGAACTGGTGGCACAGATCACCGAGGCCCCGCGCATCGAGCGCAGCTACGGCACGGGCGGCTCGCGTGGCGGCGGCGGCCGCGGCGGAGCGCGCGGCGGACCGCGTCGTGACGGCCCCGGCGGCCGCAGCGGCGGCAGCGGCCGC
>JANXQL010000195.1 GCA_025356815.1 Pseudomonadota bacterium | reverse complement strand
GGTCCACGTGCCACAGCGGCCGGCGCGGGTCGAGCGTCGCGTTCGACAGCCGTCCGACCAGCGCCTCGAGCTCGGCCTGGCCGGCGCCCCTGGGCAGGGGCGTGTAGCCGACGTGCGCCTGGATGTCGAAGTACGGGTCGTCCAGCCAGCTGCCGCCGATCGTTTCCTGTACCGGCACCGAGCGGAAGCGGGCATGGGCGAGGAAGTGACGGCTGAACAGGGTCCGCAGCCGGCCGAGCGGGCAGGGCGTCTCGAGCACGAACACGCCGTTGATGATCATCGGGTTGGTCGGCCGGTCCATGCGCAGCCAGGCGGCGTCCACCCCGTCCATGGGGCTGCGAGCGCCGATCACGCTGCCCTCCCGTAGAGGCTTGCCACGTGGTTTTCCGGGCCGCAGCGCGCTAGCGTGGGGCCTTCCAAGGTACCAGGACGACGACGATGGCCTACTTCGTGACCGGCGGGACGGGCTTCATCGGCAGCCGGCTGCTGCCGCTGCTCGCGGCTCGGGGCACGGTCTACGTGCTGGCACGGGCAGGCTCGCGCGCCGCGCTGGAGGCGCGGTGCAGCGCCGCCGGGCTTGCGCCGGCGCGGGTGATCGCCATCGAGGGCGACCTGGACCTGCCGGGGCTCGGCATCTCGGCCCGGGACAGTGAGCTGCTGCGAGGCCGGATCAGGCACGTGTACCACCTCGCGGCGCTGTACGACATCACCGCCGACGACCAAGCCACGACGCGCGCCAATGTCGCAGGCACCGCCCACGCGCTCGATTTCGCCGCCGCCATCGGTTGTGAGTGCTTCCACCATGTCAGCTCGATTGCAGCCGCGGGCCTCTATCGGGGGACGTTCACCGAGGCCATGTTCGACGAGGCGACCGGCCTCGACCATCCGTATTTTCGTACCAAGCACGAGGCGGAGGGCCGGGTCCGGGCCGAAACGCGCATGCCGTGGCGCATCTACCGGCCGGCGATGGTGGTGGGCGACTCGCACACTGGCATCATCGACAAGATCGACGGCCCGTACTACTTCTTCAAGCTGCTGCAGAAGCTGCGCGCGCAGTGGCCCGGCTGGCTGCCGCTGGTCGGCCTCGAGGGCGGCTGGGTCAATCTCGTGCCAGTGGATTTCGTCGTACGGGCGCTGGACCACCTGTCGCACCTGGGCGGCCACGACGGCGAGTGCTTCCACCTGACCGATCCGCGCCCGCGCCGGCTCGGCGAGACCCTCAACGTGTTCGCCAAGGCGGCGCACGCGCCGCAGGCGGCAGTGCGGCTGGACCCCGCGCTGATCGCGCAGGTCCCAAGCGTGCTCGGCGCCGCCGCGGGCCTCGAGCTGGTGCAGCGCCTCGGCTACGAGCTGCTCGACGGACTGGGCGTGCCGCCGGCGGCGCTGGCGTTCATCAACTATCCGACGCGCTTCACGGCCGAGCCCACCACCGCGCTGCTGGCCGCGGCCGGGATCCGCGTGCCGCCGCTCGAGGACTACGCCTGGCGGTTGTGGGACCACTGGGAGCGCAAGCTCGATCCGGACCTGTCGCTCGATCGCAGCCTCGGCGGCGCGGTCGGCGGCAGGATCGTGCTGGTCACCGGCGCCTCGTCGGGCATCGGCCGGGCAAGTGCGCTGCGGCTCGCCGAGGCGGGCGCCACGGTGCTACTGGTGGCCCGCGACCCCGCACGGCTCGGCGAGGTCGAAGCGACCATCCGCGCCCGCGGCGGCGTGGCGCACGCCTACCCGTGCGACCTGACCGACCAGGCCCGGCTCGCCGCGCTCATCGAGGCGGTGCACGCCGCGCACGGTCGGGTCGATGTGCTGGTCAACAACGCCGGCCGCTCGATCCGGCGCGGCATCCGCGAGGCCTACGGGCGGCTGCACGACTACGAGCGGCTGATGCAGCTGAACTACCTCGCGGCCGTGCAGCTGACGCTCGCGTTCCTGCCGGGGATGGCGGAACGGCGCGCCGGCCAGGTCGTGAACATCTCCTCGATCGGCGTGCTCACCAGCGCGCCGCGATTCTCGGCCTACGTCGCCTCGAAGGCGGCGCTGGAGGCGTTCAGCCGCTGCGCGGCGGCGGAGTATGCAGGCTCCGGCGTCGCCTTCACGGTGATCAACATGCCGCTGGTGCGCACGCCGATGATCGCGCCGACGCGCATCTACGAGCAAATGCCGACGATCTCGCCGGAGGAGGCCGCAGAAATGGTCGTGGAGGCGGTGATCCGCCGGCCGCAGCGCCTCGCGACGCGGCTCGGGCTGTTCGCGCAGTGGCTGCAGCTGCTGTCGCCTGCGATCGCCGAGGCGGTGATGAACTCGGCCTACCGGATGTTTCCGGAGAATCCCGCGGCGCCCGGCGAGGGCGGCGTGAAGGCGCTGGCACCGGAGGCGGTGGCGCTGTCGAAGCTGCTGCGCGGCGTGCACTGGTAGGCGCCGCGCGCGCGTAGGTCGCGCAGCGCCGTGACGGCTAGAATGTCCGCCGTGCCACTGCCACGGGATAGAGCCATGAAGATCCTGACCTGCCTGTGCAGCCTCGCCTGCCTGTACGCCCCGCCGTTGCGGGCGGCGGATCTGGGCGCGCTCATCGACCGCGACTTGGAGGCACTGGTCGCGACGTACCAGGGCCTGCACGCGCATCCCGAGCTGTCGATGCACGAAGAGCGCACCGCGGCACTCTTGGCAGGGGAACTGCGCAAGGCGGGCTACACGGTGACCGAGCGGGTCGGTCGCTACCCCGATGGCAGCCAGGGCTACGGCGTGGTCGCGCGACTGGAGAACGGGTCCGGCCCCACCCTTGCCATTCGCGCCGACCTCGACGCGCTGCCGGTGACGGAGGAGACCGGCCTTGCCTATGCAAGCCACGAGCGGGCGAAGAACCTCGCCGGCCAGGAGGTCGGCGTCATGCACGCCTGCGGCCACGACGTGCACGTGACCACGCTGATCGGCACCGCGCGGGCGCTGGCCGCGACGCGCGCGCAGTGGCACGGCACGCTGCTGCTGATCGGCCAGCCGGCCGAGGAGACGGCCAACGGCGCGCGCGCGATGCTCGCCGACCGGCTCTACGAGCGCTTCGGGCGACCGGACCTCGTGATCGGCCTGCATGATTCCGCCACCCGCGCCGCCGGCACCGTCAGCGTCGCAAGCGGCGCCACCGCCGCGGGCATGACCGCGATCGACGTCACGCTGCGCGGCATCGGTGGGCACGGCGCCGAGCCGCACAATGGCAAGGATCCGGTGGTGATGGCGGGCGAGTTCATCGTCCAGCTGCAGACGATCGTCAGCCGGCAGGAGAACCCGCGTGATCCGGCGGTCGTGACCGTCGGCACCCTTCATGGCGGCACCAAGCGCAACATCATCCCCGATGAAGTCAGGCTCGAACTCAGCACGCGGGCGTTCAGCGAACGGGCGATCGGCATCATCGTCGAGGGCGTGCGCCGCGCGGCCGCGGGCGTCGCGCTATCGGCCGGCGTGCCGGAGGATCGCGCGCCGATCGTGACGGTGCTTGCGTACGAGTCGCTGCCGCCCACCTACAACGACCCGGCGCTCACCGCGCGGGTCAGGTCTGCGCTGGTCGGCGCTCTGGGCGAGGCGAAGGTGTTCGACGAGGAGCCGGCGATGTTCAGCGAGGACTTCGGGCTGTTCGGACTCGAGGGGCACGCGATCCCGACCGTGCTGTTCTTCCTCGGCGCGGTGGACCCGCAGCAACTCGCCGCGGCCAGGGCCGCGGGCGGCAGGAGTCCCGGGCTGCACACCAGCCGCTTCCAGCCGCTGCCGGCGCCGACGCTGCGCACCGGCGTGCTGGCGATGACCTCCGTGGCGACGGCGCTGCTGCAGCGCTGAGCGCAACCGCCGGGCGCGCATCGGCGTGCCTCGCTCGCGCAGGTGATCGCGCCGCAGAGGACACGCGGCGATGCGTGCGCACGACGCGCCGCGCTGTCGCTACGCGGGCCAAGTCCCCGATCCAACATCAGGCCAAGCAACGCGTGCGTCGCTGCCGCGTCGTGCCTGCCTGCGCGCGAATGGCGAGTAGGGAGTCGCCGGCAAATCTCCGCGTTACTAGGGGTATTTCTTACGTCAATTGCTGATTCGGGTGCGAACAAGTCCCACTTAAAATTGCGGTCGAAGAGAAAAGGAACGGCGATACCGTTCACGGGGAAGGGATTGAGGGCCGGTGCAACTCGCAACGGCAAATCTTTCAGCCCACGGTGCGCATGCGGTCCCGCCGCTTCCCCGTCGCACAGATTTGCTCTGTCTCACGCAGTGGCGTTTGACATATTTCGAGTCGCATAGGGACAGCCATCATGACCACCAATCGCCGTACATTCCTCAAGGCCGGTGTCGCCAGCGCCGTCGCACTGTCGCTTCGCCCGCGCTACGTCTGGGCCTTCGGCCAGAGCCCCTTCGGCGTGACCAAGTTCACCCAGCCGCTGCGCGGGCTCGGCGCCGCGCCGGCGATCCCGGTGGCCTCGCCGACGGTCAGCATTCCGGGGCAGTACGACCAGTACAACCTCGACCTGGTCGAGTCGCGCTTCTCCTTCCATCCGAATATCGGCGATAGCAAGGTCTGGGGCTACACGCCGGCAGGGGCGACGCCGTCCTACCTCGGTGGCGTGGTGGTCGCGACGCAGGGGCAGGCGGTGCGCATGCGCTTCACCAACAAGCTGCCGAACCAGCACCCGCTGCCGGTGGATACGACGCTCACCGCACCGCCGCCGGTGGGCGCGCTGCCCTCCGAAGCCAACGTGCCGGGCGCCCAGCAGCACAATCGCGCCGCCGTGCACCTGCATGGCGGCCTGCTCGACTGGACCTCGGACGGCGGGCCGTTCGACTGGTTCACGCCCAACGGCAACTACGGTCCGAGCCTGCCGAGTAGCTCGCCGATCCGCCAGGACGCCAGCGGCAAGCCGCTGGCGAACAACCAGATCGAGATCTACCAGCCCAACGAGCAGAGCGCGCGCTTCGCCTGGTACCACGATCACGCGGTCGGCATCACGCGTCTGAATGCGTACGCAGGCGTCGCCTCGGCGTTCCTGATCACCGATGCCAAGGAACAGTGGCTGCTCAGCCACGGCTACCTGCCCAACACCCCCGGCTATTCGCT
The DNA here is from genome assembly GCA_025356815.1 of Pseudomonadota bacterium. Taxonomy (GTDB): domain Bacteria; phylum Pseudomonadota; class Gammaproteobacteria; order Steroidobacterales; family Steroidobacteraceae; genus CAIKZZ01. The sequence goes on along the minus strand of JANXQL010000195.1, from coordinate 4,062 downwards.
GGGCATCCCGCTCATCATTCAGGACAAGACCTTCGTCGACGGCACCGATCCTAATTACGCCTGGGGCAAGCGCGGCGACCTGTTCTATCCGTACCTGTACGAGGCCAACTTCAGCGCGAACGGCGCGGCCAATCCGAAGGGACGCTGGGACTGGGGTCCGTCGCTGGAGCCCGCAGCCAGCCCGCCGGCCGGCGGCTGGCGCAGCCTGCCGCCGGTGTCGGCGGTGCCCGAGTTCTACAGCGACACCGCGATCATCAACGGCGTCGCGTATCCGTTCCTGCCGGTGGAACAGCGCCACTACCGGTTCCGCCTGCTCAACGGCTCGCAGGCGCGCTTCTACAACCTGATGCTGTACTTCGAAAGCAAGACCAGTCCGGGCGAGGTCGAGACCAGGACCGTGACCAATGCCGATAGCAGCGTCACGATCGTGCCGATCGGCAGCCCCGGCCCTGCGATCGTGCAGATCGGCACCGAAGCGGGCTTCCTCGACTATCCGGTGCTGCTCAACAGCCCGCCGCAACCGTGCCAGATCAGCCTCGATCCGATCACCGGCAACTGGCTGGGCGGCAAGTACAACCTGCTGCTGGGTCCCGGCGAGCGCGCGGACGTGATCATCGACTTCTCGGGCGTGCCGGCCGGCTCGAAGCTGATCCTCTACAACGACGCACCGGCACCGTTCCCGTCGGGCGATGACCGCAACGACTACTACACCGGTGCACCGGACTTCTCCAGCGCCGGCGGTGTCCCCTCGCCGCAGCCTGGCCTGGGTCCGAACACCCGCACGCTGATGCAGTTCCAGGTCAAGGCGCGCACCGGCGCTGCGGATGCCGCGTCCCTCGGCCTGCTCGAGCGGCTCGCCCGCGTGGGGGCCGACGAGGGCAGGCAGCAGTTCAACGCGCTGCTCGCGCCGGCCGCCGCCGTCAGTCCGTCGTCGGCGTCGCGGGTCCGCAACCTGACCCTCAACGAGGATTTCGACGACTACGGGCGGCTGATCCAGCGGCTCGGCACGGACATGATGGTGACGCCGACCGCGGGCACGTTCTCGCGCGACTACGATTCGACGCCGACCGAGATCGTGAAGGCCGGCAGTACCGAGATCTGGCGCATCTACAACACGACCGCCGACGTGCATCCGATGCACTTCCACCTGGTGAACGTGCGGGTCCTGTCGCGGCGGCCGTTCAACTATCGGGTGGCGTCCAACGGCGCCATGCGGCCGACGCACGGCGCGCCACGAGCAGCCGATCCGAACGAGCGCGGCATGAAGGAGACCGTGCGGATGAACCCGGGCGAGATGACCGAGATCCTGATCAAGTTCGACCTGCCCAAGAGCATGCCGTTCAAGGTGCCCTACAGCCCCCGCCTGCGGGCCAAGTACAACATCGACGGCTACGAGTACGTGTGGCACTGCCACATCCTTGAGCACGAGGAACACGACATGATGAGGCCGCTCGTCATCGTGCCCTGATCGCTGCGCCAATCTCCCGCGGCCTCCGGCCGCGGGAGAATTTGCAGTTCCGCGAGCCACGGCGCACCGCGGTCGCGCGGCGGAAACCTCAATCGCTCGCTGCACTTGCTGCGGCACACAGCTGCAGTGACGCAGCGCTCACGGCAACCCAGGTCCGAACCCGTGGCTGCCTGGATCTGGGCGGCGGTGCCGCCCAGGGATTTTCGGGAACGTGGTGCAGTCCATGAATCTCGCCCGGTATACGTCGCTGCTGACGGTGTTCATCGCCGCCCTCGCGCCGATCACCTCGCTCGCGGCACCGGCGCCGCAGGTCGGCGCCGCCATCTATGCGAACGGCGTGCTCCCCGACGGCAGGCCCGTCGTCGGCACGCGCCAGCGGCTGCCTGCGCTCGAGGGGGCCGCCGCTGCGTGCGTGCAATGCCACCGGCGCAGCGGGCTGGGGTCCGCCGAGGGGCCGTTCTCGATGCCACCGATCACCGCTCGCTACCTGGGCGTGGCGCGCGAGGAGAGTCGGCTGTCCGAGGACACCCAGGTGGCCGCGGGCTACCACGTCGGGCGGGCGGCGTTTACCGACGCGACCCTTGCCCGGGCGATCCGCGAAGGCGTCGTCCCGGGTGGCGGCCTGCTCAACGAGCTGATGCCACGCTACCCACTCGACGACGACGCGATGGCCGCGCTGCTCGCCCACCTGCAGACCCTCGGCGCCAACGCAGTGAGCGGGGTCGACAGCGACACGCTGCACTTTGCGACCATCCTCGCCCCCGACACCGATCCCGCCACTGAGCGGGGAATGCTCGAAGTGCTGGAGCAGTATTTTGCGGCGCCCGATCCGCTGTTCGGCGCGCCCCGCAAGATGCTGCATCCGAACCGTATGGTCGGCTATCGCGCCAGCGGCCCGAAATGGGCGCTGCACGTCTGGCGGCTGGCGGGTCCGGCGGCGGACTGGGAACGGCAACTGCGCGAGCACTTCGCTGCCGAGCCCGTGTTCGCGGTTCTTTCCGGGCTCGGCGCCGGCGACTGGGCGCCGGTGCAGCGCTTCTGCGAACACGCCGCGCTGCCGTGCGTGCTTCCCAACGTCGACCTGCCGGGGGTCGCGCAGGGCGACTTCTACTCGATCTACTTCTCCCGCGGCGTGCTGCTCGAGGCGGAGCTCGCCGCGCACTGGCTTACCGCACCACCGCGTGGCACGGCCCCGGCGCGCGTCGTCCAGGTCTACCGGCGCGACGACATCGGCGCGTCGGCGGCACGCGCGCTGCACGCGCAGCTGTCGGCCGGCGGCATAGCGGTGGTCGAGCGGGCGCTGGCGCCGGCCGCGGACGGGCGTGACTGGCGGGAGGCGACCGCGGCGGCCGGACCCGGCGATGCGCTGGTGCTGTGGGCGCGCGCCGGCGACCTCGCCGCGCTGTCCCATCAGGCCCCTGCCGCCGGCAGCGTGCTGCTGTCGGGCCTGATGGCGGGGCTCGACGCAGCGGCGTTGCCGGGGCCCTGGCGCGCGCGCGCGGATGACCTATCCGTTCGACCTGCCCACGCGCCGCCAAGCGCGCACCGCGATGCCGCGCGCCTGGCTGAATCGTCACGGTATCCGCCTCGTCGATGAGCGCGTGCAGATCGACACCTACATCGCCTGCGTCGCGATGTCCGGGATCGTCGGCACACTGTTCGATGCCTACTCGCGCGAGCTGCTGATTGAACGCTTCGAGGACATGATGGCCACCAGCACCAACTCCGCCCGCTACCCGTCGCTCGGGCTCGCGCAGGGCCAGCGGTTCGCCTCAAAGGGTGGCTACGTCGTGCGCTTCGATGGCGTCGAGCCAGTCGCCGACAGCGGCTGGATAGTGCCCTGATGAGATGACCTCGACTGCCCGGCGCCTCGCGCGCGCGCATTGCCGGCCTGGCCAGCCACGCATTTCTGCATGAACGCAGCAGAAATGGCGCTCTGGCCCCGGTCCTGATCCGCGCCACACTCCGTGTTTGCACGGAGGGATCCGATGAGCGTTGCGACATTGACCCACGGGTCGGCCGGGCTTGCGGTCGGCTGGCTGTGGGTGGTGGCCGGTTTCTGCCTGGGACTCAGGAGCCGCGCGGCCGCCACCGCGCGCTACTGGCTGGCGCCCCTGTACGCGGTGCCCGTCGGCCTGGTCGCGCTGCTGCCCGCGGCACTGGTGGCGGGGCTCGTTCGCGCCGCAGGCGCGGGCGAGAGCTCGAGCGCTGCCGCCTCGCTGCTGCTGATCGCGGCCATCGCCCTGCTTGCCGGCCGGCAGGCCGCCGTGCGCGGGGCCGCTACGCGGCTGCGACGGGGCGCGCAGATCGTGACGCCCCGGCCGCGCCGGGCTGCGGCGGGGGCGCTCACCCTTGCAAGCATCCCGGTGGAGGCGGCCGACGAGACCAAGCACTTCAAGATCCTCGGCACCACCGGGACCGGCAAGAGCACGGCGATCCGCGAGCTGCTGAGTGGCGCGCTCGCACGCGGCGACCGGGCGGTCATCGCCGACCCGGACGGCGGCTACGCGGCGCGCTTCTACGATGCCGCGCGCGGCGACCTGATCCTCAATCCGTTCGATGCGCGCTCGGCCCGCTGGGATCCGTTCCGCGAG
>JANXQL010000188.1 GCA_025356815.1 Pseudomonadota bacterium | reverse complement strand
GCACGTGATTTACTTTTCCGGCGTGCTGCTGCTGTGGGTCGTCCCGGCTACACCCATCCACGTACTGTACTTCGTCACGGTGGTCGGTCTTGCGCCTGCGGAAGGGCATTGCGGCTTTGGAAAGATTGTCATCGGCGAGCGTAGCCTCGCGACTGACAATTACTACCACTTCCTGCACCATAAATTCTTCAGCGTTAACTTCGGCGATTCCCTGCTGATTCCGGTCGACAGGCTATTCGGTACATTCCACGACGGAATTCGGAGAGTTTCCGCGGTGAAGGGCAAGCCCTGACGGGCTGCACTTCGTCGCCATGGCGACGGCGCGGCACCCTGTTGCAGTGTGGCCGCGACCAGCAGTCATGTGCGGCGGCCTCCCGGTCTGGCTAGTGGCGAGTCGTCAGGCGATCACAGGTAGTGGTGGGGTCGGTCAATGTTTCCCATTCAGAATGAGGGGGCACGGTGAGTAAAGTAGTCGCGAATAGTGAACCAAAGAACGGGCTCGATCTGTCGGGCAAGCACGCGCTGGTCACCGGCGGCGGAACCGGACTAGGGCGTCAGATGGCCAACGCGCTCGCGGAAGCAGGCGCGCGCGTGACTATTTGTGGCCGCCGCGCTGAACCGCTGGCTGCGGCAGCGGCGGCAGCAACTGCTATCGGGCACGATTTACGCTGGACGGTTACCGACGTGACGAACCCGTCGGACCGGCAAAGGCTTTTCGACGAAGTTAAGGATGTCGATATCCTCGTGAACAACGCAGCGCTGGGAGAGCGCAAGCCGTGGCTAACCGTCACCATCGAGGAGTGGCGGGCAATTATGAATCTGAACCTCGAGGCGCCGTTCGCGCTGTCGCAGCTGTTTGTTCCACCGATGGTCGAAAGGAAATGGGGGCGGGTCATCAATATCTCCTCGGTCTTCGGCCTCATCGTCGGTGATCCTGCGCTCTACGGGGATTGGGGTGTGGACCTTCCGTCGTACGTTGCCAGCAAGCATGGACTCATAGGCCTGACCAAGCATTTGGCGATGATGTTGGGCAGTACGGGCGTGACCGTGAACGCGCTGTGCCCGGGCATGTTTCCAAATACGGAGCAGAATGCTTCAAACGCCGCTACGTTGGTGCCGGGAGTGGAGGCGCGTACCCCGGTCAAGCGAGTCGGGAACGACACGGACCTGCGCGCGGCCATCGTGTATCTGGCGTCCCCTGGGTCATCGTTCTACACCGGCCAGTCCATGGTCGTCGATGGCGGCTGGACGATCTGGTAGGAGGCTGCATCGGCAAGGCAAGCGCGCCGGGCGTCGACGGCACGTGCATTGCGATCGTCGCAACGAGCTGCAGTTCCGCCTAACGCTACTGCAACCTCAAGGAGATGCGATTGGAGAAGAAAGGGGCGCCTGCTAATGCCGAGATGTCCTTCGGCGACATCTCCCAACTGGGCCCGGTTGAAGTGGGACCCGCGCCGCGGACCAAATTCGGTCGTTGGGCAAGGGTCCGTCAAGTTGATCTGTCGAAGCTTCCGCCGATCGGAACGTGGGAATGCCTCAGAACGCCTGAACCGATCACGATCGATGGGCGACTTGATGAGCCGGTGTGGAGGCGTGCCAAATGGTCGGAGTCGTTCGGGATGATTCATGACGGCAGCGCGACGCCGCTCGACACCCGGGTGGCGTTCCTCTGGGACGATCAATATCTGTATGCCGCCTATCAGGTCGAGGATCCCGATATCCGTGCCTCCATGACCGGGTTTAACGACCACGTCTACTTCAATGACGAGGACGTCGAACTGTTCTTCGAAGGGAACGGCTACTACTACGAGCTAGGCTTGAACGCTCTCAATACCAGCTACCAGATTCGCTGGACTTGGGTTGAACCGCTAGTCCGGGAGCAGCGATATTCTGAGCTCGAGGAACTCTTCAAGTCGCCAGACGTGCTCTATTACGTCGCTCGGGAGGGCGAGAACCTCGGACGGCACGCAGATCTGAATTACCAGCTGCCGGGTTGCAAGCACGCCGTGCACATCGATGGCACGATCAACTGTCCCGACGTGAAGGACCGCAGGTGGACCGTCGAGATTGCATTGCCCTGGGACGGATTGCGGCAGATCTCCGGCGGCCGCACGGTGCCACCGAAGCCTGGTGATTCATTCCGCATGACCGCCTATCGATGCCATCAAGATCGGTCGACGCGAACCGCCAAGGGTTGGACATGGAGCGTCATGGGGAACGACAACATCCACATTCCCGAGCGATGGAATCACGTAGTCTTCGTCGACCGAAACGCGTAATTGAGACGCCAGGAGCCCGTTGGCTCCTGATTGTCATGGCCTGATCCGCGTCATTCAGCATGCGCGCGGCGGCGATCCAAGGCGCTAGGACCGGCCGTTCCTAGCTGTGCGCCACGACCCGCTGGGTCTGGACCCCAAGGCCCTCGATACCGAGCCGGACAACCTGGCCGGCCCGAAGGTAGACCGGCGGTTTCAGGCCGAGGCCTACGCCTGGGGGAGTCCCGGTGGAAATGACGTCTCCAGGCTGGAGCGACATGAACTGGCTCAGGTAGCTCACGAGGAACGCGGGCTTGAAGACCATCTGGGCGGTAGAACTGTCCTGGTAGCGATGGCCGTCAACCTCGAGCCAGAGCCTGAGTGCAGAGTCATCCATTACGCTGTCCGCGGTCACGAGCCACGGACCCATCGGGCCGAAGCCATCGGCCGACTTGCCCTTGACCCATTGTCCACCACGTTCCAGTTGCCATCCGCGCTCCGACAGGTCGTTGATGACGCAGTATCCGGCGATTGCCTTGCGCGCTTCCGATTCATCGCAGTACGCCAGGGACTTTCCGATGACGACTCCGAGTTCGACCTCCCAATCAACCTTGCTGGAGCCCTTGGGCAGGACGAGATCATCGTCGGGGCCACAAATTGAGGACGTCGCCTTGAAGAAGATGATCGGTTCGGCAGGTACCGCCAATCCGGCTTCCGCTGCGTGATCGGCGTAATTGAGGCCGATGCAGATCATCTTGCCGACGGCGCTGACGCAGGCACCAATGCGAGGAGACCCTGGCACAATCGGCAGGCGCTCGAGGTCCCCGATCTCGCCCAGTCTCCCAAGCGTTTTCCCGCTGATATCGTCAAGAACAGAGGAAAGGTCGCGAATGCGTCCCTGGGCATCGAGAACACCCGGTCGCTCCGCGCCGCGTTCACCCCAGCGCAGCAGCTTCAAGTCATTCCCCCTACGCGATCGGTTCGGAGCCTCTGCGGACAGGTTCGCGGCTTGGCCGGCTCGGATTTCAGAGAAGCGATCACTTCGCGACCTTCCGCTGGACGTCGTCAAGCGGGAATACCGGCCTTCGCACACGGCGAAATTCAAGGCGCCGCATGTTTGGACAGGTAGGCCCCGGGGTGTCGGCAAGCAAGATGCGGGTGGCGTGTGGTTCGTACGACACTTTGAAGTGCGATGGCGACTTTACGAATATCAGCGAAGCTTCCTCCAGCCGAAGCCCGAACGCCGTGTAGATCCCCGTGTCCCATTCGAAAGACGGATTCGAGCGAATGACCATTCGGATGCTTCCGATCGACACAACGGCGGTGAGTCCCAGTTCGACCGTGACGCCTCGCGACCCGGCGTCCAGCATGGTGAACGTGCCGTCGCTGACAGAGTGCACCCGGCACTCAATAGAAAGGGGCGTTCCGTCGTTGCGAGACACCTTGTGTCCGACGTCCAGCTTGAGGATGGACCCAACTCCGGCCTTGGCACAATCCCTTGCTGCATCGGCGTCGCACATCGTCAGGTAGGACCTTCGCTCTGCGCGGTCGGCGCCAGCATCGAGCAGTGCTTTCAGGACGCTGGTGTTGTCGGCCGCCGAACCGCCGCTCGGTGCGTCCCCGGAATCGGCGACGATGGTCGTGCCGTCCTCCCGGAGTCCCACGTCGATCGCGTGCTTCAGATCCACCAGATCGGGCTCGAATTCGTGGCGTCGCTCCCAGACCAGATCGGCCAGCTTGTTGGCCGCGCGCTGTGCGCCCGCCGTGTCACCGTTCGTGCAAACCAGCACACCGAATCCGAGGTCCAGAAGATCGAGCCACGGTTGGACCGGAAACAGCGACCCATGAAGAATCTCGCCGTCCGCCTCCATCTTGCGGGCGACTGCGACGATGCTCTTAAGCGGATCCTCGACCGTGCGGGCCTTCGACGGGCTGACAATCAGCGGGAGCTTGGCGATTGCCATGCGAGGTACGATGATTCCCTTGAGCACTTCGAGCATAGTCTGCGCAAGTCGAACGCCTGTTTCGAACATGTCGATGTGCGGATAGTCGCGGTACCCGATCACGAACACGTTCGTCTTCAGCATCCGTTCAGTCACGAGGCCGTGAAGGTCGAGTGAGACGCCGATCGGCGTTCCGTCAGGCACCAAGCTGGACAAGCGCTCTATGATTTCGCTCTCAGCGTCGTTCTCGTCCTCTACGGCCATGGCGCCGTGCAGAGGGAGGAGTAGCGCGTCGACCTTGCCCGCTTGCTTGAGCCGGGCCTCCATGTCAGTCATGAGAAGTTCAAAAGTTGCTCGCGTGACCACGCCGCCGGCAAGTGCACTGGTC
>JANXQL010000185.1 GCA_025356815.1 Pseudomonadota bacterium | reverse complement strand
CGAGCCAGGCGGCCTCGACGCCGGCCGCCAGCGGCCGGCGACCGCGTTCCTCGAGCGCCGCGTGCAGCACCGCGCGCGTGCGCTCGAGCCGCGCGCGCGTGCCGGCGTCCAGCGGCGCGAGCAGCACCGGATCGCCGAGCGCCTCGATCAGCGGCCGCTGGTCGCCGTCGCCGGCGAGCCGCTCGAGCACGGCAAGTTCCACGCCGCACCACGGCGCGCGCAGGCAGGCAAGCCACGCGATGCGATCGCCCGGGTGCAGCAGCGCGCGGGTGAGCGCGACCAGGTCCTGCACCGCCGCACGCTCCGCCAGCGGCACCAGGTCGACCCCCTGGAAGCGGATCCCCGCCGCGGCGAGCGCGCCGGCCACCTTCGTCAGGTGCGCGCGCGAGCGGCCCAGTACCGCGATGCGGGCGGCAGGCGCAGCCGCCTGTTCGGCGCGCACCAGCGCAATCACCTCTGCGGCCTCATCGTCGTCGGCGGCGAGCACGTGCAGCGACACCTGCGCCTGCGCCTGCGCCGGGCGGGTCGGCCGCGAGGCGGCATAGCCGACCGCGCCGAAGGCGGGCGCGTCGCGATCCGGCAGCACGGCCGTGAATACGCGGTTGAACCAGTCGACCAGCGCTGGACGCGAGCGGAAGTTCGCCTCGAGCGCGAGCGACTCGAGCGCGATCGCGCCGAGCCCCTCGCGGCGGATGCGCAGGAACAGGCCGACGTTGGCCTCGCGAAAGCCGTAGATCGACTGCATCGGATCGCCCACCAGGAACAGCGTGCGGCCGTCGCCGTCACTCCAGCCGGCCGTCAGGCGCTCCAGCAGCGCCACCTGCGCGGCGGAGGTGTCCTGGAACTCGTCCACCAGCAGGTGCTCGACGCGCCCGTCGAGTGCAATGGTGAGGTCGGTGGGCTCGGCCGACGTGCCGAGCGCCTCGAGCGCCGCGCGCGAGACGGCGGTGAAGTCCACCACCCCCTCCTCGGCGAACACCATGGCAAGGTGCGTCGCCCCCGCCAGCAGCACCGCGGTCAGCGCGCAGACGACCTGCCAGTCGCCGTCGGCGTAGCGGGCCTTCGGCAGCGCCGCGACCTCGGCGAGCGCCCGCTCGAGGCCGGCCGCGGCGCGGCACTCCTCGAGCCGCGCCAGCAGCGCTCGCTTGTCGTCGGGCACCGTCGGCGGCACGCCCTGCGCGACGGTGAGCGTCTTGCGCCACTGCCCCTTGGCGGTCAGCAGCAGCTCGGCCAGCGCCTGCCACAGGCCCAGCGCCCCCGCGTGCGTCGGCAGCGGCCACGGGGGGGCCTGCGCGAGCCCCGCGAACTCCGGCCGCGACGCGACCAGCCGTCCCGCCGCGGCGCCCAGCAGCGGCACCAGCGGCACGGCCGTCGCCGCGGGCAGGCGCGCGGCGGCGCGCGCAAGCGTGCTCGAGACGAGGCTGCCGAGCGCGTCCTCGAGCACAGCACGCAGCTCGTCCGTGTCGGTCGCGCCGTGCGCGGCAAGCACGATGCGCAACCAACGATCGCGTCCCTGCAGCATCTGGGCGATCAGCTCGCACAACCGTTCGGCCTCGTTGCCGAGGTGTCCAAGGACGATCCCGAGCGCCGGCCCCAGCGTACCCGCAGCGTCAAGCTCAGCCAGCGTGCGCTCGGCGGCGCGGCGGTACAGCGGCGCGGCGCGCGGCTCGACGCTGAGGCTGCCGCCGGCGCGCGACAGGATCGGCAGCCGACCGGCCAGCCAGTGGCTGAGCGAGTCGATGGTCTGGATGCGCAGCCGCGCCGGCTGCTCGAGCAGGCTCCAGCCGGCGGCCGCGGCGTGCGCCAGCGCCGCCGCCGCGCAGGCGAGCGTCCGAGCGTCCGCGGGGTTCGTCGGCGCGGCGCCTTCGCCTGCGCGCGCCAGTGCCTCGAGCACGCGCTCGCGCATCTCGGCGGCCGCCTTCTGCGTGAAGGTGATCGCGATGATCGCCTCGGGCCGCTCGACCCGCGCCAGCAGCGCCAGGTAACGCTGCGTCAGCAGCGTCGTCTTGCCGGAGCCCGCCGGCGCCTGGACGATGAACGAGGCGTGCGGATCGAGCGCCCGCTCGCGCGCCGCCTGGTCGGGCGCGATGGCGTGCGGCTCACTCATCGTCGCCCTCCGCGGCCTCGGCGGCGGCGGCGGGCGCCGCGCCGATCCGGCACAGCGCGCCAAGCTCGCAGTGATCGCAGGCGCGCGGCGCCGGGTCGACTGCGGCGATCCCGTCGACATGCGCTTGCACCAGCGCCGTCGCGAGCGCCTGCCAGCTCGCCAGCAGCCCCGCCCAGTCAAGCTCGCGCAGCTCGGCTGGGCGCGCCCGCGACAGTGTCGGGACCCGCGGCAGGGCGCCGTCATGATCGGCCAGTCCCGCAAAGCCGGTCGCGCCCAGCGGCAGCAGCGCCAGCGCGACCGCCGACGGCGGCACCGGGCGCGACAGGGCGTAGACCGCCAGCTGCATCGCGTCCGGCCGCGGGCCGACCCAGCGCCGCGGCGTGGTGCGGCCGGTCTTGTAGTCGAGCAGCACCTCGCGACCGTCGGCGAGCCGATCGATCCGGTCCAGCCGGATCGACAGCGAGCGCCCGGCGAGCAGCACCTGGGCTGCGACCTCACGGCCTGCGACCTCGAACGGCTCGCGCTCGGCCTCGAGCGCAACGAGCCGGGCAATCGCCTCGACCAGCCAGTCGTGCTCCAGCGCGAGCACCCGCCCGGCCGGCAGCGGCCGCCGATAGCCGCGCACGGCGCGCTCGACCGCCTGCTGCACGGCGGCGCGGCGTGCGTCGGTATCGAGGCCGCACAGCTGCGTGTGCGAGCCGATGTCGCCCCACAACTCGCGCAGTGCCAGATGCGCAAGCTCGCCGCGCACGCGCGCCGGCACGCCGGCCGTGGGGTTTTGCAGCGCGCGCGCGCCCAGGCGCAGTTCGGCGCCGGCGCGGAACGGGCACTGTGACTGCAGCTCCAGCACCCGCACGCCGCCGTGCAGGTGTGCGCCGGTGACCGGCGGCAGCCCCGGCTCCGCCCAGGCCTCGAGCCGCGCCGCCGCGCGCAGCGGCAGCGCGCGCGACGGCCGGGGCGGCGTGGCGGGCGCGCCCGTCGCCGTCGGCACCAGCGCGGAGCGCAGCAGGCGCGCCTCGCCCGCCTGCTGCGGTGCCGACAGCACGAGCTCGGGCGCCGCGCGGCACCAGCCGGCCAGCGTCGCCCGCGCTGCCTGCAGGACCACCGCGGAGGTGGCGCCGGGGACGCCGCGTGCGCGCTGCAGCGACAGCGGCAGGAACGGCGTGGGCCTGGCCATGCCCGGAAAGCGCTCCGCGGTCAGGCCCGCCACCCACAGGCCGCTGCAGGGCAGCGCCGGATCCTCGAGGCCCTCGAGCACCAGCACCGGCGGATCGGCGTCGGGCACCTGCAGCGCGGTCGCGCCGACCAGCGCCACCAGCTCGCCGCGGGCCGCGTCGAACGACAGTCGCGGCAACAGCGGCGCCAGGGCCGCGAGACTCGCCAGCGCGTCGCTCAGCGCACGCGCCGCTTCGTACTCAAGCACGCCGAGCGCGCGGCCCTTGGGCCAGGCGGCGGCGCGCAGCGCGCGCTGGAAGGCATCGGCCCACTCGGCCGGCCCGCGCGCGCGCCCAGGATCGAGCTCGGCGCGCACCGCCTCGATCAGCGCGGCGACCGTGGGCTCCGCCGGCGACATCGCCCGCAGGCGACGCGGCAGGCTCGCCAGCGGCAGCCGCGGCAGCTGCTCGGCCCGCAGCGCAGCGTCGAGGCGCGCGCGTCGCACGACGCCGGCGGTGCCCTCCGCCAGATACGGCGAGCGCATCAGCCGGCCGAACGCGAGCAGCTCGATCGACTCGGCGCCGAGCGCGAGCAGGCCGAGCGCGGTCTCGACGACCGGCTGTGCGGCCAGCGGCGGCGCCGGCCCGAACGCGTACGGGCGCGCCTCGGCCGCCCCGGGGACCAGCAGCGCTGGCGCGAGATGGTCGTCGAGCAGTCGGGCGAACGCGGCCGCACGCGCGCCGAGTTCGGGCAGGAGCACGATCAGCCGCGCCCCGGGATCGGCGCGCAGGCGCTGGGCGAGCCACCCGGCGATCGCCTCGCACTCGCCCTCGGCGCTCGCTGCCGCGAGCGGCGTGGGGGTCGCCGCGGCCGCCTCCAGGTGAAGCTCGCTGACCGACCGGCCGGCGCGCTGCAGCGCCTCGCCCAGCGCGCGGCGCGCGGGACTGAGCGATGCGAAGCCATGAAAGCCCAGCGGCGTGCCGACCGCGGCCGGTGGCCGGGCGGCGATGAGCGCGGCGAGGCGCGCGGCATCGAGCGCATCCAGCGCGGCCGTGCGGGCGCGAAAGTCCTCGGCCCAGCCGGCGAAGGCGAGCTCGTCGGCGCTGCCGGCGCCGCCCTTGGGCAGGTGCCAGTCCTCGGCCAGCGCCCAGGCGCGGGCTGCCTCCTCGGCGGTCGTGCGCACGCTCATCAGCTGCGAACCGGCGGGACTGTCGGCGACCACTGCGGCCCACAGGCGCCGGGTCAGGTAGGGGTCGAGCAGCTGCGGCCGTTCGTCGAGGCCGCGCGCGTGACTTGCAAGCCAGGCGCCGTACGGCAGGATCTGCGGCGTCGGCCACACCGCCTGGCCCGCCGCCGCCGCCGCCCGGCCGGCCGCGGCCTGCAGCCAGCGCGCCTGGCGCGGCGTCGCGGTGACGATCTCGCCGCCCGCCTCGAGGATCGCCGCGTGGGAGTGGAGTCCCTGCACTTAGGTGTGCTTGACGATCCTGAGCGGTGTGTCGCTCGCGACGGCAGTGCCCCCGGCGGCGTAGACATCGAGCTGCGCCTCGATCCGGCCGAAGACGTCCGCAAGCACCGGCGGCTCGGGCAGCATCGTGACGCGAAAGTGGGTCTTGTACGGGGCGTTGAAGCTCACCCCGGGTGCGACCACAACATGCTTGTGCTCGAGCAGGTCCATGGCGAAGGTCTGGTCGTCGAAGTCCGGCAGCGCGTCGCGGCGCACGCCGATGAACGCGTACATCGCGCCCATCGGCCTCACCAGCGCCAGGTAGCGGCTGGCCGCGACCGCGTCCTGGATCGCCTGGCGGGAGGCGTGCAGGCGTCCGCCCGGCGCGACCAGGTCCTTGATGCTCTGGTAGCCGCCGAGCGCCGTCTGTACCGCCCACTGGCCCGGCACGTTGGCGCACAGGCGCAGCGAGCTGAGCAGCTCGAGCGCCCTGAGATACTCCTCGGCCCCCTCGCGCTGGCCGGAAAACGACGCCCAGCCGATGCGAAAGCCGCAGGCGCGGTAGACCTTCGACAGTCCCGAGAGCGTCGCGCACAGAGTGTCGTGCACCAGCGTCGCCATCGGCACGAACTCGGCGCCGTCGTAGGTCATCTGGTCGTAGATCTCGTCCGACAGCACCAGCAGCCGGTGCCGCTCGGCGATGCGCGCCAGGCGCTCGAGCACCTCGCGGCTGTAGACCGCGCCGGTCGGGTTGTTGGGGTTGATGACCACGATCGCCCGCGTGCGGCGGGTGATCAGCCGCTCCACCTCGTCGGGGTCCGGCATGAAGCCGTTGCTGGCGTGGCAGGGGTAATGCACGGCGCGACCGCGGTTGAGGATGGTCGCCGCGGTCCACAGCGGGTAGTCGGGGCTGGGGACCAGCACCTCGTCGCCGTCGTTGAGCAGCGCCCGCAGCACGAGGTCGATCAGCTCCGAGACGCCGTTGCCGATGAACACGTCATCGACCGTGACATCGCGCAGGCCCCGCTCCTGCTGCTGCATCACCACCGCCTCGCGGGCCGGGAAGATGCCCTGCTGGTGCACGTAGCCCTCGGCCGCGCGCAGGTTCTCGATCATCGCCAGGCGCATCGTCTCGGGCGTGCGAAAGCCGAACGCTCCGGGGTTGCCGATGTTCAGCGAGATAATGTCGTAGCCGAGGCGCTCCATCTCGTGGGCGCGGCGGGCAATCTGGCCACGAATCTCGTAGCGCACGTCGGCGAGCGCGCTGGCCGCGCGCAGGGTCGGGTGGGTCATGGCCGCAAGGATAGCAAAGCGGCCGGCGGGGTCGGAGGGCCTTGCGGCTGCCGGAAAAAAGAAAGCGGCCGGAAGGCGCCGCTTGTTCACACACCTATCGACGCCATTGCGGCGCGACCGGTGCTCCCCTCGCGCCCCGCCTTCTGGTTCTCATTGGCGGCGGGACGTTGTCGTCTGGCGGCGACGCTAGCACCGCGGTCACCCCACGGTAAAGATGCAGTGCAAAACTGACGGCGCCGCCGCCGTCACGGCGAAGACGCCCGTGCGTGTCGCACGCGGACCCGTGGGCGACGCTCCCGGACCAGTGGCCACCGCCGGCGGGCTGGGGGAAATCCGTGGATTGACACCACGAGGGCTTTTGAATAGCGTGCCGCGACGCAAAAAAATGGCGTTCGCGGAGCACCTCATGCGCAAGATCCTGGTGGGTATCAAACGAGTTGTCGATTACAACGTCCGGGTCCGGGTCAAGCCGGACGGTTCGGGGGTCGTCACCGACGGCGTCAAGATGAGCGTCAACCCGTTCGACGAGATCGCGCTCGAGGAAGCGCTGCGTATTCGCGAGCGCGGCGAGGCCGCCGAGGTCGTCGCCGTCGGCATCGGGCCGGACGAGGCCCAGCAGCAGCTGCGCACCGCGCTTGCGATGGGCGCCGACCGCGCGATCCTGGTCAAGACCGACGCCGCCCTCGAGCCGCTGGGCGCCGCGAAGGCGTTCCTCGCGGTGATCGCCAGGGAGAACCCGGACCTCGTGATCGTCGGCAAGCAGGCGATCGACGACGACGCCGCGCAGACCGGCCCGATGATCGCGGCGCTGTGGGAACGGCCGCAGGCGACCTTTGCCTCGAAGGTCGAGATCAAGGGCGCCACCGCGCTGGTCACCCGCGAGGTGGACGCGGGCCTCGAGACGATCGAGGTCGACCTGCCCGCCGTGATCAGCGCCGACCTGCGCCTGAACGAGCCGCGCTACGTCAAGCTGCCGGACATCATGAAGGCGAAGAAGAAACCGCTGGATGTGATCGAGCTTGCCGCGCTGGGCGTGAGCGCCGAGGCGACCCTGAAGTGCGTGCTGGTGGAGCCGCCGAAGCCGCGGGCGAAGGGCATCATGGTCAAGGACGTCGCCGAACTGATCGACGCACTGCAGAAGAGGGGGCTGGTCTGATGAGTAAGATTCTCGTCATTGCGGAGCACGACGGCAGCAGGCTCAGCCAGGCGACGGCACGCTGCGTCACCTGCGCCTCGCAGGTCGAAGGCGCCGACATCACCGTGGCGGTCTTCGCCGCCGATCCCGCCGCCGTCGCCGCCCAGGCCGCCGCCCTCGCAGGCGTCGCAAGCGTGGTGACCGTCGCTGCGGCCCACAACGCACACCCGCTCGCCGCGGTGCTCGCCCCGCAGGTGGTCAAGCTCGCCGCTGGCTACACGCACGTGTTCGGCGCCTCGACGTCCTTCGGCAAGGACCTGATGCCGCGCGTCGCCGCGCTGCTCGGCGTGGCCCAGATCTCCGACGCGATGGCGGTCGAGGGCGCGTACAGATTCAAGCGCCCGACCTACGCGGGCAATGCGATCGTGACGCTCGAGGCGCCGGCCGACCGGATCCTGGTCGCGACCGTGCGCACCGCCTCGTTCGAGGCGGCCGCCGGCGGCGGCAGCGCAACGATCCGCGCCGCGAGCATCGACGCCGCGCTCCCCGGCCACACCCGCTTCGTCTCGATCAGTGCCCAGGCGACCACCGATCGGCCGGAGCTGACCTCGGCGGCCAAGGTCGTCTCGGGCGGCCGCGCGCTCGCGAGCAAGGAGAACTTCGAGTTGATCTTCAGCCTCGCCGGCAAGATCGGCGCGGCGGTCGGCGCCTCGCGCGCCGCGGTCGACGCCGGCTACGCCTCGAACGAGCTGCAGGTCGGCCAGACCGGCAAGATCATCGCGCCGGAGCTGTACATCGCGGTCGGCATCTCGGGCGCGATCCAGCACCTGACCGGAATCAAGGACGCGAAGACCATCGTCGCGATCAACAAGGATCCGGAAGCGCCGATCTTCGAGGTCGCGGATTTCGGCCTGGTGGCCGACCTGTTCCAGGCCGTGCCGGAGATGCAGAAGGCCCTGGGCTGAAGCCCCGCGGCGGCGGCGCCAGCGGCGCGCCCTGGAGCGCAACGAAGGGGCGCCGAGGCGCCCCTTTTTGCCG
>JANXQL010000182.1 GCA_025356815.1 Pseudomonadota bacterium | reverse complement strand
CGAGCCCGTTGGCGAGATCGGGCCAGGGCTACTCGTGTTGCTGGGCGTCCAGGCGGGCGACACCGAGGCCGAGGCCGACCGGCTGCTGGAGCGGCTGCTCACCTACCGGGTGTTCGACGATGGCGACGGACGCATGAACCGCAGCCTGCTGGATACTGGGGGCGGCCTGCTGTTGGTTTCGCAGTTCACGCTCGCCGCCGAGACGCGCAAGGGCACCCGCCCGGGTTTCAGCACCGCGGCGCCCCCCGCCGAAGGCGAACGCCTGTACGAATACGTGGTCGCCCATGCCCGTGGCCGGGTGGGCCGGGTCGCCACCGGGCAGTTCGGGGCCCGCATGCAGGTCTCCCTGGTCAACGACGGGCCGGTGACTTTCTGGCTGGAGGTGCCGCCGCGCGGCCGGCCTGATCACGCCTGAAACCGTGATCCGTGCCGATCAGGGGCGTGCCGCTTTGCGGTATCATCCGTCGCCCCGTACGGGTGGCCCTGGAGACTCCAAATGGGTATCGGTTTTCGCGAGCTGCTGGTCATCCTCGTCATTGCGCTGCTGATCTTCGGCGGCAAGAAGCTGCGGACGATCGGTTCCGACCTTGGCGCCGCCGTGCGCGACTTCAAGAAGGCCATGGACACCGGCGAGAGCGAGGCGGAGCAGAAGCCTCTCAAGCAGCTCGGCGCCCAGGACGCCGACTTCCACGCCGCCGACAAGCAGGGCACCAAGCCCGAGCAGAACAGCAAATCCTGATCCGGCGACCGTCCCGCACGACCCGGGCTGCGTAACTCATGTTCGACGTGGGCTTCAGCGAAATCCTGCTGGTCATGGTGATCGCGCTTGTCGTGCTCGGGCCCGACAAGCTGCCCAAGCTCGCCGCCGACATCGGCCGCTGGGTGGGTCGCGCGCGAGCCATGGCGCGCCAGCTGAGCAGCCAGCTCGAGCAGGAAGTACGGCTCGACGAGATCTCCCGCGAGCAGCGCGCGCGCCCCGCCGCGCCGGCGGCGGAACCCGCGGCCGCGCCGCCGCCGGACATGCTGCACCCCGAAGCCTCGCCCCCGAACCCGCCGGCTGCGGGTCCCGATGCGCCGGCCGCCGGCGCCCCCAGCGACGAGCTCCACCAGCACGCGGCCGGTCCCGCGGCCGACCCGAATGCGCCAAGAGCCGATGGCAAACCCTGACCCTGCGCAGGAATCGCTGGCCGAAGGCACGCTGATCTCGCACCTGCTCGAACTGCGGACGCGCCTGATGCGCGCGCTGTTCGCGGTGATCGTGGTCGCGCTACCGTGCATGGCGTACGCGAACGAACTGTTCGCATTCATCGCCCGGCCGCTGTTGAAGGTGCTGCCAAAGGGCGCCTCGCTGATCTCCACCAGCGTAACGGCGCCGCTGCTGACTCCGTTCAAGCTCGCCTTCTACGTCGCGCTGATCCTGGCGATGCCATACGTGCTGTACCAGCTGTGGGCGTTCGTCGCGCCCGGGCTGTACCGTCACGAGAGACGCTTCGCCGTGCCCCTGCTCGTATCGAGCATCGTGCTGTTCTACGCCGGCGTCGCGTTCGCCTACTTCATCGTCTTCCCGCTGATGTTCGCGTTCTTCACCGCGACCACGCCGCCCGGCGTGCAGATGATGGCGGACATGACGCAGTATCTGGACTTCGTGCTGGTGCTGTTCGTCGCGTTCGGACTCGCCTTCGAGATTCCGGTCGCAATCGTACTGCTGGTCTGGACCGGATTGGTCAAGCTCGAGACGCTGCGCAAGAACCGCGGCTATGTGCTGATCGCGGTGTTCGTGCAGGCGGCGGTCATCACTCCGCCGGACGTGATCTCGCAGACGATGATGGCGCTGCCGATGTATGCGCTGTATGAGGTCGGCATCGTGATGGCGGGCATCCTTGCCAAGAGGAAGCTGGAGGAACGCGCTGCGGCCGCGGCCGCGGAGGCCGAGGCCGAGAGCCACGGCGCCAGCTAGGCTCGACGGCGCCCGCGGCGTTGCCAGCGCGGCGCGGCATGGGTCACACTCGGCCAACTCCACGAGAGCCCTCGACGGGCCCAAGGTCGCAGCAGAATGACCCTCTCATCGGCTTCCGGGACCTTCTTCGGGCATCCGCGCGGCCTCGCGACCCTCTTCCTGACCGAGTTCTTCGAGCGCTACAGCTACTACGGCATGCGAGCGCTCCTGGTGCTGTTCCTGACCGCGGCGGTCGCTGATGGCGGCCTCGGCGTCGACATGCTGACGGCCGGCGCCATCTACGGGTTGTACACGAGCAGCGCCTACCTGTGCGCCGTGCCCGGCGGCTGGATCGCGGACCGGCTGATCGGCCAGCAGAAGAGCGTGCTCTACGGCGGCATCCTCATCGCGATCGGCAACTTCATGCTGGCGGTGCCAGCCGGCAATTTCTTCTACTTCGGGCTCATCGTCACCGCGCTAGGCACGGGCCTGCTCAAGCCGAACGTCAGCGCGATCGTCGGCGAGTTGTACACCGGCCAGCCGGGCACCCGCCGCGACGCGGGCTTTTCGATCTTCTACATGGGCATCAACCTCGGTGCGTGGGTCTCGCCGCTGCTGTCCGGAACGATCGGCGAGACGCTGAGCTACCGCTGGGGGTTCTTCACGGTCGGCGTCGCGATGACGATCGGCGTGCTGCAGTACCGCGCGACCGCCCGCCATCTCGGCCAGGCAGGACTCACCCCGCACGGCACGACGCCTGCGGAACGCACGCGCAGCTCGCGCCTGCTGCTGGTCGGGATCATCGTGGTCGCCGCACTGATTGCACTGGTCGCAAGCGGCGCCATCGTCGTTACCGCCGTGCAGCTGGCCGATGCCGCGCGCTGGTTCATGGTCGCGCTCGCGGTGGCGTTCTTCGGCGGCGTGCTGCTGTTCGGCAAGCTGGACGCGACCGCGATCAAGCGCGTGCTGGTGATCATCGCGTTCATCGTCTGCGGCGCGCTGTTCTGGGCGGGCTTCGAGCAGGCCGGCTCCACGTTCAACCTGTTCGCACGTGACCTGACCGACCGCTCGTTTGCCGGCGGTCTGTTCGTCGCGCACGAGCACCCGGCGACCTGGTACCAGTCGGTCAATTCGGTCTTCATCATCCTGCTGTCGCCGTTCTTCGCGTGGATCTGGATCGCGCTGGGCCGGCGCAATCTCGACCCGTCGGCGCCGGTGAAGTTCGGCCTCGGCCTGATCCAGCTCGGCCTCGGCTTCGCGGTGCTGATCTTCGCTGCAAAACTGATCATCGCGCACGGCGGCGGCAAGGTCGGCCCACAGTGGCTGATCGCGACCTACTTCCTGCACACCTGCGGCGAGCTGTGCCTGAGCCCGATCGGGCTGTCCAACGTGACCAAGCTCGCCCCGCCGCGCTTCGCGAGCCAAATGATGGGCATGTGGTTCCTCGGCACGGCGCTGGGCAACCTCGCCGCCGGCCAGATCGGCGGACGCATCGGCAGCGACGTGTCGACGATGCCCGCCGAGTTCCTGCAGATGACGATGTACGCCGCGGGCCTCGGGCTGCTGATGCTCGTGCTGTCGCCCCTGCTGCGCCGCTGGATGGGTGGCATCCGCTGATCCCAGACCTCGCCGGAGAACCCCGATGAATGACGTTCCACAGCTGTCGGTTCGCGCGGTCCTGCTGTCGATCGCCCTGACGGTCGTGCTCGCCGCGGCGAACGCCTACCTGGGTCTGTTCGCGGGCCTCACCGTCGCCACCGCGATCCCGGCGGCGGTGGTGTCGATGGGCGTGCTGCGCCTGCTCGGGCGCAGCAGCATCCTCGAGAACAACATCGTCGCGACCGGCGCCTCGGCCGGCTCCTCGATCGCCGCGGGAACGGTATTCACGCTGCCGGCGCTGATCATCCTCGGCCACTGGACGCGCTTCGACTACTGGTGGGTTTTCACGATCATCGGCCTCGGTGGACTGCTCGGCGTGCTGTTCTCGGTGCCCCTGCGCCGCACGCTGATCATCGACCAGGACCTGCAGTTTCCGGAAGGCGTCGCGACCGCGGAACTGCTGCGCGCTGGCAGCGACAGCAACAGCGCCGGCGGCGCGCGGCTGCTGGGCCTCGCCGCGCTTGCCGGCGCCCTTTTCAAACTGGTGATGTCGGCCCTGCGCTTCGTGCCGGAGTCATTCACGCTCGCCCGCTACCTGGGCTCGCGCACCATCGCCTACCTCGGCATCAACCTCTCGCCCGCGCTGCTCGGCGTCGGCTACATCGTCGGACTCAACGTCGGACTGGTCATGGTCGGCGGCGGCCTGCTCGCGTGGTGGCTGTTCATCCCGATCTACAACACGTTCCTGTTCGAGCACGACCCGGCGCTGCTCGCGCGCCTCGTTGGTGCCGACGCCGAGACCGCCGCGGGCCTGATCTGGACCACCAAGGTGCGCTACATCGGTGTCGGCGCGATGCTGATCGGTGGCCTTTGGGCACTGTGGACCCTGCGCTCTTCGTTGCTGTCCGGAATCAAGAGCGGCCTCGCCATCGGCGGCGCGCGCGGGCCGGTCGCCGACACCGAGCGCGACCTGCCGATGGCGGCGATCCTGGTGGGCATCGTGCTGTTCGTACTGCCGCTGTTCGCGCTCTACTACGCCGTGGTCGGCAGCTTCGGCATCGCCGCGGCGATGGCGCTGATCATGATCGTCGCGGGCTTCGTATTCTCCTCGGTCAGCGGCTACATGGCGGGCCTGGTGGGTTCATCCAACAACCCGGTGTCGGGGATCACGATCTCGACGATCCTGTTCGCCTCGCTGGTGCTGCTTGGCTTCCTCGGCGCCGGCAGCACGGTCGGTCCCGTGGCCGCGATCCTGATCGGCGCGGTCACCTGCAGCGCCGCGGCGGTGGCCGGCGACAACCTGCAGGACCTGAAGGCCGGCCGGCTGATCGGTGCGACGCCGTGGCGCCAGCAGGTGATGCTCGCGATCGGCGCGGTGTCCGGCGCCGCGATCATGGCGCCGGTACTGAACCTGCTGCTCGAGGCCTACGGCATCGGCACGCCCGCGCACGCAGGCGTACGCGCGCTGACCGCGCCGCAGGCGACGCTGATGGCGGCCGTCGCCAAGGGCATCTTCGGGGGCGGCTTGCCGTGGGACATGATCATCCTCGGCGGGCTGGTCGGCGCCCTCGTGATCGTGCTCGATCTTGTCCTCGCCCGCCGCGGCGTCCGCTGGCGCACGCCGGTGCTGGCGGTGGCGGTCGGCATCTACCTGCCGCTGGAGTACACTAGCCCCATCTTCCTGGGCGGCCTGCTCGCGGAGCTCGCGGAACTGTGGCACGCGCGGCGCGGCGCCGGGGGCGACCTGGAGAAGACACGCCGCTCGGGTCTGTTGTTCGCCTCAGGGCTGATCGCGGGCGAGGCGATCGTCGGCGTATTGATCGCAATCCCGATCGTCGCGACCGGTAACGTCGACGTGCTGGCGCTGCCGGCCGCGCTGCACTTCGGCCAGTGGCTGGGGCTCGGCGGGCTCGCGCTGATCGCGTGGTGGCTCTACCGCAGCGCGACCCGCGTCACCGACTGAGGCCCGGCACGCCCGGGCGGACCTCTCAGGATCAAGCGCGCGCCAGCGCGCCCCCGATCCACGACACCACGCTGACGACCAGCGAGGTGGCGAGCGCCGCCCAGAACCCCTCGAGCCGCATGCCCGGCAGCAGCCAGGCCACCAGGCCCACCATCGCGGCATTGATGACCAGCAGGAACAGGCCGAGCGTCACAACCGTGATCGGCAGCGTCAGCAGGATGAACAGCGGTCGCACGAACGCGTTGATCAGTCCCAGCGCGACGCCGGCAAGGATCAGCGTGGTCGCGTTGTCGAAGCGCAGCCCGCCAATGAAGTAGGTCGCGACCCAGAAGCCTATCGCGGCGAATGCGCCGCGCATCAGGATGGCGTTCATCGATGGATCTCCCTGGCGTCGCGGGCTAGCGCAGGCGCAGACCGCGGTGGATCACGAGTTCGACGTCCTGCAGACGCTCGATGTGCCTGAGCAGGTCGCCCCGAACCGCGATGATATCCGCGATCTTGCCCGGCGTGATGCTGCCGGTGTCGATATCGATGCCCAGCGCGGTGGCGGCGTCCAGGGTGGCGGCGCGAATCGCCTCGGCCGGGGTCAGGTGCGCCTGCAGCACCAGCGCCTCGACTTCCTGCCAGCTGGCACGTGCCGGCAGCTGGGCCGGCTCGCCCGCGTCGGAGCCGAGCACGAGCACCGCGCCTGCGGCCCGTGCCGCCTGCAGTCGCTGCGCGAGCACTGCCCGGCGCAGCGCCGGCGTCTCCAGATCGATGTGGGTCACAAGATCGGCCAGTGAGCGGCGGACGTCCTCGGCGACGATCGGCGGCATGGTCTGATACAGCTGCGGATCGGCGATGGGGCCCGCGTCCAGACGCAGCCATTCGTAGTTGGTGAGCACGGAGGCGCCGACGCTCCAGGCGACGGGCGTACCGCGTGCGGCACGTGCGCGCAGCGCGGCGAGAGCCGCTTCGGGCAGCGCCTCGGTGGTGCCCGAGCCGAGCCCGATCAGGCCGGCCGCGCCAGCATCAAGCGCACGGGCGATGTCCGCATCCACGCGCACCTCGCCATACCAGCGCAGGCCGGCCGCGCGGGTCGCCTGATCGATCGCGGCGAGTTCCGGATCGGTCAGGCTCGCGGCGCCGGCGACGACCACGAGGTCCACGCCGGCGCGGACCAGACGCTCGACGCGCGCGCGCGCGTCGGCGGGTCCCTCGACGGGCCAGTGACGGGCCCGGTCATTCGCCGGCGGGTCATGCTCAAGCGTAGGCCCCGCGACATGCAGCGTGGGGCCCGGGATACGCTGCGTCGCGATGCGCTCGCGGACCGCGACGGCGGCCTCCAGCGGCGAGGCGACATCGCGCGCCGAGGTGACCCCCGCGCGCAGCAGTGCCTCGGCCGCCGCCGGCATCACGACCCGATCGGCCAGCGACAGGTACGCCTCCAGCCAGCGCGTGCGGCTCGCGTGGCCGAGTTCGGTCAGGCGTACCTGAAGGTCGATCAGGCCCGGCAGCACGGTCATGCCATCCAGCGGCACGACCTCGGCGTCGGCGGGTATCGCGACCGAGCCGCGCCGACCGACGGCGACGATACGCTCGCCGTCGATGACTATCACGCTGTCAGCAATCGCGGCACCGCCGCTGCCATCGAGCAGGGTCGCGCCGACCAGTGCGCGGGGCGCGGCGCCGGCCATCGGCGCGAGCAGCCACAAGCAGAGCAGGACCGTCAGTCGCCGCGTGGCACGGGTCATCGGATCGGTAGCGCCGGCGGATGCTCGAGCAGCTTCTTCAGGCCGTCAAGCCAATAGGCCCAGCCGCGCCGCAGCCACATGAACTCCGCATCCCAGTCGTGCGAGGCGGGTATGCCACTGCCGAGGACGCGCACGACCGTGTGGGTGTCCTTGATGTCGAAGACGAAATCCTCGACCAGCGGGCCGCCGGGCGGCAGGCCCGGATCGGACATGTAGATCAGGCGCAGCCGGCGGCCCGGTTCCCAGATGTCGATCGACGCGTCACGCAGGCGACCGTCACGCAGACGCACGCGGTAGGTACCGCCGGCGCGGGCATCGATCGTGGCCTCGGTCCCATACCAGCGGGTCACCAGCAGTGGCTCGGTGCAGGCCGTGAAGACGCGCGCCGGCGACTGGGCGATCTCGATCGACTGCAGGTAGCCGCGCGCGGCGCTGGGCATGGGGCGTCCGGTGTTGGGGCGGTGTATTCTGCCCGCTGCTCTTGCGCCCCGAAAGGGTAGCGTTGAATTCATAGGATCACCGAGGGGGATGGAAAATGAATCTGGTCTACATCGTGATGGGGCTCGCGCTCCTCCAGTACCTGTACTTCGGCTTCGCGGTCGGCGGTGCCCGGGGCCGCTACGGCGTCTCGGCGCCCGCTACCACCGGCCACGAGATGTTCGATCGCTACTTCCGCGTACACATGAACACGCTGGAACTGCTGGTCGTGCTAGTGCCGGCGCTGCCGCTGTTCGCGTACTACATCAGCTCGAGGTGGGCGGCTGCGCTGGGCGCGATCTACATCGTCGGTCGGTTCCTCTATTTCTTCAGCTACGTGAAGGACCCCAAGAAGCGCGGCCCCGGCTACGGCCTGTCGTTCCTGCCGGTCGCGATCCTGCTGCTTGGCGGCCTTGGCGCCGCCATCGTCGCCCAGTTCCGTGGTTGATTAGCCCTGGGCGCCGGGCGCGCCCGCGCCGGACGCGCCGGCGCGCAGGCCGCGGTCGCTCTCCAGGCGTCGTTCGGCGGCGGCCAGCAGCGCCGCCGCATCGCGCCCGTCGCGCGGCGCGCAGGCAATGCCAACGCTGACCGTACAGCGTACGTGACGCGCGCCGACCTCGAGGGTCGCCGCGTGGATCGCATGCCGGATGCGCTGCGCGGCGACCTGTGCCGCGGTCGCGTCCGCGCCGCTGAGCAGCACCGCAAATTCATCCCCGCCGATGCGCGCCGCGCGATCGGACTGGCGCAGCACGCGGCGCAGCACATCGGCGATCAGGCGCAGGGCGGAGTTGCCCGCCTCCTGCCCATGCAGCTCATTGAGCCGGCGCGTGCCGGTGAGGTCCAGGACCAGCAGCGCGGTCGGCTGATCCCGGCTCGCCGCCATCGTGACTTCTTCGTGCAGCGCATCGATGAACGCGCGCCGACCGGCAAGACCGGTGAGCGCATCGCCCTCGGCGAGTGCCGCGGCGCGGCGGCGCGCGGAAGACAACGCGCCACCGAGTTCGGAGGTGAGCCACGCGACGACCGCAAGCGGCGCCACCGCGAGCAGCGCACGACCGACAAATGCCGCCGAGCGCGGCGCCACGTCGCTGTCGGCGAGCAGGGCGCCGATGCTGATCGCACCGATCGCGACCACCAGCGGCGCCAGCCGTGACGGTGACAGCACCAGACCTGCGAGCACCACCGGCAGCAGGTAGAGGCTCTGCAGCGGACTTGCATCACCGCCGGTCGTCCAGACGACGTAGCCGATGAAGATCACCATCAACCACGACTGCAACTCGATGCGCAACGCCGTGCGCGCAGCCAAAACCTTGGGCAGGCGCAGCGTGACACCGGCGGCGGCGAACGCCATAGCGGCGAGCCATACCGGTCGCGCATCCACCTGCGTCGCGGTCGCGTACAGCAGGCCGATCAGCAGCACGAGCCAGTCGGCGAGCGTGACGTGGCGCACCAGGCCGTCGAGTTCCAATTCGACGATGGCGGCAGTGCGACGGACGGTGGTCACAGGCGGCGCGATCGGCATCAACCGGTCATCATCGGCCGATCGTCGCCGACCACGATGACTTCATTCTCGGACGTGGCGCCCGCGGCCACCAGTTCGTACAGCGACAGCTCCTGCAGTATCTCCTCGAGCGGCTGGGGCTTGCCGATCGCGAAGCCCTGGCCGTAGTCCACGCCGAGGTTGGCCATGCGGATGCGCAGCTCGTCGGTTTCGACGAACTCCGCCACGGTCGTGATGCCCATGCTGCGCGCGAGTTGTGCGAGAGCCTTGACCATCGAGTCGGAGCGCACGTTTGTCAGCACATCGCGTACGAACGAGCCGTCGATCTTGAGCACGGAGACGGGCAGGTTCTTGAGGTACGACAGCGACGACGCGCCGGTGCCGAAGTCGTCCAGCGCGAACTGGCAGCCGTGGTTGCGCAGGCGGTTCATGAACGCCTCGGCGCGCTCGAGATGGGTGACCGCGGCGGTCTCGGTCAGCTCGAAACAGAGCAGCTCGCCCGGAAGCCCGCTCTGCTTGAGGCTGCCCTCGATGAACTCGGCGAAGGTCGGATCCGTGACCGACTGGCCCGACAGGTTGATTGCAAAGCGCGCGATGTTGCCGGTGAGGCTCGCGGCATGGGCGCTGATCGTCTTCAGCGAATGTTCGACGACCCAGCGGTCGATCGCCGGCATCAGCTGGTAGCTCTCGGCGGCCGGCAGGAACTTCGAGGGCGGCAGGATCTCGCCGGTCTCGCTGAGCATGCGGATCAGGATCTCGAAGCGCGGCTCGGCGTGGTCGGCCGACAACGGCAGGATCGGTTGTGCGTACAGGCGGAAGCGGTTGGTCGCGATCGCCTCGCGCAGGCTGCCGATGATCTGCACCTCACCGTGGCGGCGTACCATGCTCATGTCGCCGTTGTCGAAGGTCTCGACGCGGTCGCGCCCGTGATCCTTGGCGGCCTTGGTGGCGATCTCGGCGGTGGCCAGCGCGTGCGACAGCGGATGGCGGGAGCTGACCGGCAGGGTTGCGACACCAGCACTGAGACTGACGCGCAGCACGCCCTCCGGCCGGCTGCCGCTGAGATCGGCGACGCTGTGGCGGATCGCCTCGGCGGCTGCGGCGGCCGCGGCGGTGCCAGTCGCGGCCATGAAGATCGCGAAGCGATCGCCGGAGATGCGCGCGCACAGCGCGCCGGGCGGCGCCCGGCGACGGACAATTTCCGCGACCTTGCAGATGGTCTCGTCGCCGACATGCATGCCGAAGTTTTCATTGATGACGTGCATCTGGTCGATGTCCAGGTACACGACCGAGTCGTCTTCCGCGGCGGCGCGACCGGCGATCAGCGCGTCCACCTGTTGCTCGAACGCGGCGCGGGTCAGCAGCCCGGTGCCTGCGTCGTAGCTGGTCAGCAGGATCGAGGTCACCTTGCGCGCGAGCAGCTCCGCCAGGCGCGTCTCGCGCAGCTCGAAGTCGGGTGCGTCGGCGCGATTGAACAGCGCGAGGAAGCCGATGACCCGGTTCGACAGGTGCCGTACCGGAACCGACAGGATCTTCAGCGGCGGCACCTTGTCGGGCGCCGCGGCCACGCGGTTGACGATCATGGTGCGGCGTTGCAGCTGGGCCCAGGCCAGCAGATGCCGGTGGGTACTCGTGACGATCGCCGCCTCCGCGCCCAGCGGCAGGCCACGCTGGGTGCGCACGACGGCCACCGAACGCTCGGGGATGATCAGGGTGCCGACGCGGCAGCCGAGGTGGTCGACGGCGGCCTGCACGAGGCGGCCGAGTTCGTCCGCGTCACGCGGCGTGTCCGCCCGCTCCACCGAGGCGTCGAGCAGCAGTTCCAGGTCGCGATCGCGCGAGGACAGGTCGCGCGTCATGGCGCCGAGCGAGGCGCGCAGTGCGAGGTCCCGCTGCAGGCACTCGAGCGCCGGGCGCAGCAGGCCCAGCACCAGCGAAGTCGGGCGCGCCGTGCCGGTCTCGCGCGCGAGCAGGGCGACGACCGCGAGGGCGATACCCTGCAGGTCACGCAGCAGGAACGCGTAGGCGGTCTCGCCGCCGAACTGCTGGGTGTTGCCTTCGATGTCGTTGGGGAGGCCCGGTGGGGCGCCCAGGACCTCGGCGGCGAAGCGATGCAGGTCGGGGTCGTCCTGACCGCCGGAGACCCACAGCGGCGCGCCGCCGCCGGCATACACCGCGATGGTCTGCGCCCGCGGCAGCATCATCTTGATGAGCTGCCCGTAGGGGTCGAGGCTCGGGATGCCGGGTATCGGTGTTTGGGCTACGGCAACCATCTTCCATGATCTCCGGATCGGACGGGCGCTGGTCCCGCGCGAAGGGGCGGTCCTTCGCGCAGCCAAGTTGACCTAATGCCGATCGAAAATCCTTGAATCACTGCCCATTTCGGCGCTTCGGTCCGCCGCCGATGTGCGCCGGACCGCTCCCCCTGGACTTCAGGGTCGGGGCGCGCCGCGCAGCCACTGGCGCGGATCCAGCGGCCGGGCGCCTTGGCGGATCTCGAGGTACAGCTGGGACTTGCCGGCGCCATCGCCGGCGGCATAGCTCTGCGCCAGCAGGTCGCCCGGCCGGACCCGCTCGCCCACGCTGCGGTGCAGTCGTTCGTTGTAGCCATACAGGCTCAGGTAACCGCCGCCATGATCGAGGATCAGCAGCAGGCCGAGCCCCGGCAACCAGTCGGCGTACACGACGCGGCCGAAGTACGGTGCGCGCACCTCCCCGCCCGCGTGGGTGTCCAACAGCAGGCCATTCCAGCGCAGCCCGCCGGCACGCGCCTCGCCGAACTGCGCCGCGAGCCGACCCTGCGCGGGCCAGCCGAGCTTGCCGCGCAGGTCAGCGAACGGTCGCCGCGGCGAGCCCGGCCCGGGCGCCTCTAGGGCGGCCTCCTGCTCGATCGCGGCGCGCAGTCGCGCGAGCAGGTCCTCGAGCGAGGCGGCGTTCGCGCGCAGGTCCTTGAGTTCGAAGGTACGCCCGGCGATGCGCGCCTGCAGTGCACCAAGCGCGCGCTGGCGTTCGGCGCGGGCGGCATCCAGCGCCTGCGCCTCCCGCTGCTGCTCGCGGGCCAGCGCCGCCAGCTTCGCGGTCTCGGTGGCCAGCGCCTCGTCCACCGCCTCCAGCTCGGCGACATGCTGGTGGATCGCGGCGATGCGCGCCGCGCGAGCGCGTCCCAGGTAGCCGTAGTAGGCGAGCATGCGACCCAGGCGGCCGGGATCGGCATCGTTGAGCAGTACTCGCAGCTCCTGCTCATGACCGCCGAGGTAGGCCGCGCGCAGCTGGCCTGCGAGGGCGGCCCGTTCGTCGGCCAGCGCCCGCGCGGTGCGTGCCTGCTCGGCTCGCAGCTGCGCCTGGCGCTGCTGGCTCGCGGCCTGCCGGCCGCGCGCGTCCTCCAGTCGGCGGCGCGCCTCCGCCAGCGCCTGGTCGGCGCTGCGCAGCTCGGCTGCGACGCTGTCGCGCCGGGCGACGTCCCCCTGCACCGCCTCGGTGACCTCGCGGATCTTCGCCTGAATGCGACCCAGCTGCGCCTCGGTGTCGGCCGGGGTTCTGGCGGCACCCGCACCGGTCGCGGCAGGCAGCGCCAGCAGCAGGCAGGCGAGAATCCGGAGCGGGCGGAAGGGCAGTCGCATCACGGGCGCTACTGTAACGGAGGCCGGCGGCGGCGGCTGGCTGCTATAATCCCGCTCCCGCCGCCGTCATGGCTGCAGAAGTATCTGAAAATGCAGCAGTTTTTATCATACGCCTCGAACCACGCGATCCTCGTCGCTGCCACCGTAATCATGGCGCTGGTCGTGCTCGTGCACGAGTTCCGCGCCCGGACGGCCAGTTTCGGCTCGATCAGCCCCAGCGAAGCCGTTCGGATGATGAACAGCGGCGCTCTGCTCATCGACATCCGCGCCAATGATGCGTTCGCCGCTGGCCACATCCCGAACTCCCGCAGCGTGCCTGGCGTGACGATCGCCGACGGTGCCGCGGCGCTCGAGCGCTTCAAGGACAAGCCGGTCATCGCCTATTGCGACAGCGGCCAGAGCGCCGGTGCCGCGGCGCGCCATCTCGGCCGCCTCGGATTCAAGCAGGTCTACAACCTGCGCGGCGGTCTCGCCGCGTGGCGTGCGGAGAACCTGCCGGTCGAGAAGAAGGGCTGAGGCACAGCGATGGCGGTGGCAGTCACGATGTACGCGACCGCGTGGTGCCCGTACTGCTCGCAAGCGCGTGCACTGCTGGAGCGCAAGGGAGTTGCCTGGGTCGAGTTCGACACCGACGACTCACCGCGACGCGCCGAGATGATCGAGCGCAGCGGACGGCGTACCGTGCCGCAGATCTTCATCGGCGACCGCCACGTGGGAGGTTGCGACGACCTGTATGCGCTTGACGCTGCGGGCGATCTCGACCGCCTGCTGGCCACCTGACTCAATCTGGCGCGCGACCGACCCTTTTCATCTAACTGACGATTCACACATAGGATTCCGACATGGCTGACGAAACTCCGACCGGCACGGTGCCGGCCGCTGATCCGACTGCGCAGGAACTGATGCTGCAGAGCATCTACATCAAGGACGCATCGTTCGAGGCCCCGAACGGCCCGAACCTGCAGGTCGCCGAGTGGAACCCTCAGTTCGGCATGAACATGAACACCAGCGGTGCGACGGTTGCCGAGAACCTGCATGAGGTGGTGCTGACAATCACGCTCGAGGCGAAGATCGCCGAGAAGATCGCGTACCTGGTCGAGGTCAAGCAGGCTGGCGTGTTCCTGATCCGCGGCTACTCCGAGGATGAGACCCGTCGCATCATCGGTGCGTTCTGCCCGGGTGTGCTGTTCCCCTACGTGCGCCAGGCGATCTCGGATCTGATCCTCAAGGGCGGCTTCCCGCCGTTCCTGCTGCCGCCGGTGAACTTCGACGCACTGTTCCAGCAGTCGGTCGAGCAGGCGCGGACACAGCCGCAGTCGGCGATCAACTAGGACGGGTCGCCCCACTCATGCCGCACCGTCACGGCGACCCGGCGTCCAGCGCGCCGATCGCCGTGCTCGGCGCCGGCTCGTGGGGAAGCGCGCTCGCGATCCAGTTCGCGCGCTCGGGGCGCGCCACCCTGCTGTGGGGCCGCGATCCCGCCCACCTCGCCACGCTGGCGGCGCAACGCCGCAACAGCCGCTACCTCCCCGACACGCCGTTCCCGGAGCGCCTGTCGATCGAGCCGGACCTCGGCCGCGCGGTCAACGACGCGATCGACATCCTGATCGCCGTGCCGAGTCACGCGTTCCGCGCGACGCTCGAACGCCTCAGGCCACTGCTCAAGCCGGGCCAGCGGGTCGCGTGGGCGACCAAGGGTTTCGAACTTTCGACCGGCCGAATGCCACACGAAGTCGCGCGCGAAGTACTAGGCGCCGACGTGCCGGTCGCCGTGCTCTCGGGGCCTACCTTCGCGAGCGAGGTCGGCCGCGGCCTGCCGACCGCGATGACGATCGCCTCCCCCGACGAGCGCTTCGCGACGGCGCTGATGCACTCGCTGTCGGGCAAGAACTTCCGCGCCTACACCTCGCCCGACATCGTCGGCGTCGAGGTCGGCGGCGCGGTCAAGAACGTGCTCGCGATCGGCGCCGGTATCGCCGACGGCATGGGCTATGGCGCCAATACCCGCATCGCGCTGATCACGCGGGGACTCGCCGAGATGACCCGCCTGGGCGTCGCGCTCGGTGCCCGAGCGGAGACGTTCATGGGGCTCGCCGCCCTGGGCGACCTAGTGCTGACGTGTACCGATGACCAGTCCCGCAACCGCCGGCTCGGGCTTGCGATCGCGCGTGGACAGACGCCGGCGCAGGCAGCGGCCGCGATCGGTCAGGTCGTCGAAGGCATTGCCGCCGCTCGCGCCGTGTGCGAGGTGGCTCGTCGCGTCGGCGTCGAGATGCCGATCGCCGAACAGGTGTACGCGGTCTTGCACGAGGGCCTGGATGTCGCCACGGCCGTCCGTACGCTGATGACACGGGCGCTGAAGCCCGAATAGGAGCGATTGCCATGCAGATCGGCGCCTCGAGCCCCTACGACCATGGACTGGACCGCAACGACGCGAACTTCGTGGCGTTGACACCGCTGTCGTTCCTCGAGCGCGCAGCAGGCGTGTACCCCGAGCGGCTGGCGGTCGTGCACGGCGCGCGGCGGCACAGCTGGGCGCTGACCTACACGCGCTGCCGACGGCTCGCCTCGGCGCTTGCGAAGCGGGGGATCGTTCGCGGCGACACGGTCGCGGTGATGCTCGCGAACACGCCGGAGATGTTCGAGGCCCACTTCGGCGTGCCGATGGCGGGCGCGGTGCTGAACGCGCTCAACACCCGGCTCGACGCAGAGTCGCTCGCGTTCATGCTCGAGTTCGGCGATGCGCGGCTGCTGATCACCGACCGCGAGTTCGCTCCGGTGATTCGCCAGACGCTGCGGCTGCTGTCGCGCGAACTCGTCGTCATCGATGTCGATGATCCGGAGTACACGGGTCCCGGCGAGCGACTGGGCCTGCTCGACTACGAGGCCCTGCTGGCGGAAGGCGATCCCGGCTTCCAGTGGCCGCGGCCACCCGATGAGTGGGATGCGATCGCGCTCAACTACACCTCCGGCACGACCGGCAACCCGAAGGGCGTGGTCTATCACCACCGTGGCGCGTACCTGGGCGCCGTCTGCAACCTGGTCGCCTGGGCGCTGCCGCCGCACGTGACCTATCTGTGGACGGTGCCGATGTTTCACTGCAACGGCTGGTGCTTCGCGTGGACGCTGGCCGCCAACGCAGGCACCAGCATTTGCCTGCGTCGCATCGACGCCGAGGCGATATTCAGGCTGATCCGCGTTGAGCAGGTGAGCCACTACTGCGCCGCGCCGATCGTGCACATGCTGCTGATCGGCGCACCGGCCTCGCTGCGCGAGGGCATCGCGCATCGCGTGCACGCGATGGTCGCGGGCGCCGCGCCACCCGCTGCGATGATCGAAGGCATGGAGCGGATCGGCTTCGAGCTGACCCACGTGTACGGCCTGACCGAGACCTACGGACCTGCCGCGGTCTGCGCACCGCAGGTCGACTGGGCGTCGCTGGACATCGTCACGCGTGCGCAGCGTCACGGTCGTCAGGGGGTGGCCTACCCGCTGCAGGAAGCGATGACGGTCATGGACCCGCAGACGATGCGGCCGGTGCCGGCGGACGGCACGACGATGGGCGAGATCATGTTTCGCGGCAACCTTGCAATGAAGGGCTACCTCAAGAACCCGCGCGCGACCGAGCAGGCGTTCAAGGG
This sequence comes from Pseudomonadota bacterium, assembly GCA_025356815.1. Lineage (GTDB taxonomy): Bacteria > Pseudomonadota > Gammaproteobacteria > Steroidobacterales > Steroidobacteraceae > CAIKZZ01. The sequence continues at coordinate 29,393 of JANXQL010000182.1, read as the reverse complement.
TGGCTGGTTCCACAGTGGTGACCTCGCGGTCGTGGAACCCGACGGCTACGTCAAGATCAAGGACCGTTCGAAGGACATCATCATCTCCGGCGGCGAGAACATCTCCTCGCTCGAGGTCGAGGACGTGCTGTACCGCCACCCGGCGGTGCTCGCCTGCGCGGTCATCGCGCGCGCGGACGCGCGCTGGGGCGAGACACCTTGCGCGTACGTCGAGCTCAAGGCGGGGGCGGAGGTGAGCGCGCAGGAGCTGATCGCGCACTGCCGCTCGCAGCTGGCGCACTTCAAGGCGCCGCGCCACGTCGAGTTCGCGACCTTGCCCAAGACCTCGACGGGCAAGATCCAAAAGGCGGTGCTGCGGGCCGCCGACCGAGCGGCGTTCAGCGCCGATACAGGCGGCGCCGCACCCGGCGGCTGAGCCACTCGCCGAGCGCGAGCACGGTCAGGATTGCCGCCGACCACAGCGGCAGCGAACTGCCGTGGAAGCCCGTGCGGTGCCACAGCCATTCGAACCCGCCGAGCGCCGCAAGCAGCAGGCCGTAGCCGCCAAGGCAGGTCGCCGGCCACGTGAACAGCGCAAGCCCGAGCACAAACGCGCCACCAACCGCGTCGCGCTCGACGGCCGATGCCAGCGGCCGCAGGAACGAGTCGTGGGAGAGCAGGGTCCCCAGCGGCGCGCGCGTGATCAGCCAGCCCACGCCAAGCCGCACGGCCGCCATGATCCAGGGCATGACCTGCTCCCGCCACGCGGGCAGGCCGGAACCGTCTTTGGGCAGCAGCATCTAGGGGCTCTCCATGGCGAAGTCGTTCTGGCGCCAGGCCTCGTAGACGACCAGGGCCACTGAATTGGACAGGTTGACGCTGCGGTTGCCCGGACGCATCGGGATGTTGACCACCCGCGCCGGTGGCAGTCGTCCCAGCACGTCCGTGGGCAGGCCGCTCGTCTCGCGACCGAACAGGAACGCGTCCCCGGGTCGGTAGCGGACATCACTGTAGCGCACGGTGCCGCCAGTCTCGACCGCGTACAGACGAGCCGGGTGCACCGCGGCGAGGCAGGCGTCGAGGTTTGCGTGCTCCTGCACGCGCGCCATCTGGTGGTAGTCGAGCCCGGCCCGGCGCAGCTGCGCGTCCGACAGGCAGAACCCCAGCGGATGCACCAGGTGCAGCCGGCAGCCGGTATTGGCGGTCAGCCGGATGACATTGCCGGTGTTCGGCGGGATCTCGGGCTCGAGGAGGATAATGTCGAACATGGGTCCGGGGCCGTGGGCGCGGCTATAATCATCGCATGTCCGACAGCCGTGTACCCCTGCCCGCCTCGCTCGCCACGACGTTCTGCGGGCTCGGCTTCGCCTCGCCGATCGTGTTGCTGTCCGGCTGCGTGGGCTTCGGCGAGGAATACACCCGCATCGAGGGATTCTCGAACCGTGACTGCGGCGCGGTCGTGCTCAAGGGTACGACCGGCAGTGCCCGCCTCGGCAATCCCGCGCACCGCGTCTACGAGACGCCGATGGGCATGCTTAATGCGATCGGGCTGCAGAATCCGGGCGCCGTTCGGGTCGTGGACAGCATCCTGCCGACGCTGGATTTCACCGAGACGCGCTTCATCGCCAATGTCTCCGGCAGCACCATCGACGAATACGTCGAGGTCGTTCGCCGCTTCGACGACTCCCCGATCGACGCGATGGAGATCAACATCTCCTGCCCGAACGTCAAGGAAGGCGGCGTGCAGTTCGGCAACTACCCGGACATGAGCGGTCGGGTGGTCGCCGCCTGCCGTGCGGCGACGGCGAAGCCGCTGATCACCAAGCTCTCGCCGAACCAGACGGACATCCGGGAGAGCGCGCGTGCCTGCATCGAGGCCGGCAGCGATGCGCTGGCGGTCATCAACACCGTGATGGGCATGGCGATCGACGTGAAGACGCGCCGGCCGGTGATCGGCAACATCCAGGGCGGGCTGTCCGGTCCCGCGATCAAGCCGATCGCACTGCTGAAGGTCCACCAGGTGTACGAGGTCGCGCGTCGCCACGGCGTGCCGATCATCGGCCAGGGCGGCATCAGCAACGCGACCGACGCGCTGGAGTTCATCGTCGCCGGGGCGAGCGCGGTCGGCATCGGCACGGCGCTGTTCTACGATCCGCATGTGTGCGCGAAGATCAACGCAGGCATTGCCGCATACCTGACCGAGCACGGCTTCGCGAACGTCTCGGAACTGGTCGGTACGCTCGACGCGACGCGCCGCGGCTAGCGCGGCGGCAGCGTCGAGAATGCGATGCCGCGCTGCTCCAATGCCGTGACGATGCCGACGTTGATGGCCTGCACCGCGGCAAGGTAGACCGCGTAGTCCGTGCCGGGCACTGAGTACACCGCCTCGACGTCGAATCCCGCGGGCCCCAGCGCCACCAGGTGCGCGCGCTCGAAGCGTGCTTCCGGCCGCGCTGCCACCGCGGCGCGGACCAGTTCCGGAACCTCGGCGAGCAGGGCGGCCGGCGTGCCGTAGGCGAGCTGCAGGTGGAACACGAGCCGGCGCTCGCTGATGCGCCCATAGTTGCGGATTCGCGCGCGCGTCAGCTCCGCATTGGAGACGACGATCTGCTCGCCGCTGATGCTGCGCAGGCGCGTGCTCTTGATTCCGATCGCCTCAACGGCGCCGGTGTAGCCGCCCTCGAGCACCAGCGTGTCGCCGACCTCGAATGGCTTGTCGAGCGCAATCGACACGGAGGCGAGCAGGTCGCCGAGCACGTTCTGCACGGCGAGTGCGACGGCGATGCCGCCGATGCCGAGCCCGGTCAGCAGGGCCTTGACCTGGAACCCGAGGTTGTCCAGTGCGAGCAGCAGCACGACCGACCAGATCGAGAGGTTTGCAACGAACTGCAGGATCGTCACCATCGTCTGCGAGCGGCGATCGTTCGAGTGGGACGACTGCTCCTCGAGGTAAAAGCGCACCGCCGCGGATGCCCACAGGCCGAGCTGTACCACGATCATGATGACGATGACGGCGGTGGTCGCCCTCTCGGCGCGCGGTGGCAGCTCGAGGTACTTCGAACCTGCGCCGAGCGAGGCGGCGAGCAGCGGGAACAGCTTGGTGCGCCGTACCAGCGCCAGCAGCAGCCTCAGGCCGGGCCGGAGTTCGCGAGCGTCCAGCCCGCGGGTACGCATGGCCAGCTGGCGGCGCATGAACAGCAGCACGCAGAACGTCGCAAGTCCGAGGCCGAGCGCGTACGCCCAGTCGGACAGCGGGTTGCCGATCAGCAGGCGGTTCGGTTGCAGGCCGACGAGGTGCAGAAGTGCGTCCATCGGCGCCATTATAGGCGACGCCCCAGGCTCACGCGGCGGTCACTGCCTCGTCCAGCGTGCCGCGCTCCATGCCCAGTTCACGCATCTTGCGAGTGAGCGTGTTGCGACCCCAGCCGAGTACCTTGGCCGCGTCCTGGCGCCGGCCTTCGGATCGCGCAAGGGCGACCCGGATCAGCGTGCGTTCGAATTCCGGCAGTGCAGCATCCAGCAGCGGCTCGCCGCCCGCCTCGGCCCGGCCTCTCGCCCACTGCTCCAGCGCACGCGCCCAGTCGTCCTGCACGGTGGCGCCGCCACCGCCGCCGATCTCGACCGGAACGTCCTCCGGACGGATCTCGCTGCCGGGCGCCGCGACGGTGAGCCTTCTGCAGATGTTGACCAGCTGGCGGACGTTGCCGGCCCAGTCGGAAGCGACCAGTAGCCGCTCGGCGGCGGGCGTCAGCTGCTTGGGGTCGACGCCGAGCTCGCGGGCGGCTGCGGCGAGGTAGTGGCGCAGCAGCACCGGGATGTCCTCGCGCCGAGCGCGCAACGGCGGCAGCGTGATGCGGATGACGTTGAGCCGGTGCAGCAGGTCCTCGCGGAACAGGCCGCTCGCCACGCGAGCCTCGAGGTCCTGATGGGTGGCGGCGATCACGCGCACGTCGACGCGGATCGCGGTATTGCCGCCTACCCGGTAGAACTCGCTCTCGGCCAGCACGCGCAGCAGTCGTGTCTGCAGTGCCTTGGACATGTCGCCGATCTCATCGAGGAACAGCGCGCCGCCATCCGCCTGCTCGAAGCGCCCGCGGCGCAGCGCGTCGGCGCCGGTGAACGCCCCCTTCTCGTGGCCAAACAGCTCTGACTCGAGCAGGTCGGGCGTGAACGCCGACGTGTTCAGCGCAATGAATGGCTTGCCGGCTCGCGGGCTGTGTCGGTGCAGCGCGTGCGCGACCAGTTCCTTGCCGGTACCGGACTCGCCGTTGATCAGCACCGTCATGCTCGAGCGCGACAGGCGGCCGATCGAACGGAACACCTCCTGCATCGCGGGCGCGTGGCCGAGCAGCTCGGGGATCTCGGTCGTGTCGACCCGACCGGCACCGGCAGGCGGCGCCTGGTGCGCGGCGCGGCGCACGAGCGCGACCGCCTCGTCAATGTCGAAGGGCTTGGGCAGATACTCGAACGCGCCGCCCTGGTAGGCGGCGACGGCGGCGTCGAGGTCGGTGTGCGCGGTCATCACGATCACCGGCAGCCGCGGGTGCGCCACCTGCACCTCCTCGAGCAGCTTCAGTCCGCTCTTGCCCGGCATGCGGATGTCCGTGATCAGCACGTCCGGTTCCTGCTCGTCGAGCGCCTCGAGGGCGCTCTGCGCGTCCTCGAACACGCGCGCCGTCATGCCGCTGGCCTTCAGGGCTCGCTCCAGCACCCAGCGGATCGAGGCATCGTCGTCGACGAGCCAGACTCTGAGGGAATCAGCCATTGGATACTCCATCGAAGGGCAGCAGCAGCGTGAACAGCGTGTATCCGCGTCTACTGTCGAACTCAATCAGGCCGCCGTGGCGGGTCACGAGGTCCTGCGCGACCGCAAGTCCGAGGCCCGTGCCATCGGCCCGGCTGGTCACGAGCGGATAGAAGATCGTGTCGGCAAGCTCGGGCGGCACGCCCGGCCCGTCGTCCTCGAACTGAATGGAGGCGACCACGCGATGGCGTCGCGCGCCGATGGTCGCGTTGACGATCGCGCGCGTGCGCAGCGTCAGGCGCCCATGCCCGTCCAGAGCCTGCACGGCGTTGCGCCCGAGGTTCAGCATCGCCTGGATGATCTGGTCACGGTCGACATGCACGCTCGGCAGGCTCGGGTCGTAATCGCGCACGATCTGCACGCCGGCCGGGGCTTCGTTGCGCAGCAGCTGGAACACGTGCTGGAGCATCTCGTGCGGATTGACATCGGCCTTGTGCGGCACGCCGCCCGGCCCGAGCAGATTGTCAACCAGCGCGCGCAGCCGGTCGGCCTCGCGGATGATCAGGCGCGTGTATTCCTTCAACGGCTCGGAGGGTAGCTCGCGCTCGAGCAACTGCGCCGCGCCGCGCAGCCCACCGAGCGGGTTCTTGATCTCATGGGCGAGCTGTCGGACCATCAGGCGGTTGCCGTCGAGCTGCGTCAGCAGCGCCGTGTCGCGGCTGATGCGCTGCTGGCGGGTCGTGTCAGAGATCTCGAGCAGCACGCGCTCGGCATCGAGCATCGAGGCGGTGCAGTCGACCACGAACTGGCTGTCGGCGCGTGCGACCGGCACGACGCGCAGCTGGCGGTGGGCGATCGGTTCGCCGCCATCGCGGGCCCGCTCGACGATCGCCTGCAGGGGTTCGGCGTCGCGCAGCAGTTCGACCAGCCGGCGGCCGCGGGCCTGGTTGATGCCGACCGCGATCAGCGTTTGCGCAGCGGCGTTCAGGTATTCGATGTCACCGCGCGGGCCAAGGATCAGCAGCGCCGTGGCGAGCGAGTCGAGCAGCGCGCCGTGCGCCTCGTCCGCAAGCGCAATCGCTTCACGCGCCATGACGGACTCCCGCGCGCGCGCGGCGTGCCGTCAGCCGTGGCGTTTCTTCGGCAGTGCGGGACCGATCGGCGGCGTGATCACCGAGTTCTGACGCACCGCGAAAGAGACACCGGCGGCGGAAATCAGCTCGGTGCCGTTCGCATCGGTGATCGTCGCTGCGATCGTGTGCGTGCCACGCGGCACCGGCAGCTGTGCGGACAGTCCGTTGGCGGGTTCCGGTTGGCGCTGACCGTCGAGGACGAACCATAGGTGGTGACCGCTCGCGAGGCCGGGCTCTACGGCCGCACTGACGCCGACGCGACCGTCGGCACCCCATACCACCGCGCCGTCCGCGGGCGCGCTGATCGTGAGGGCGGTGTAGGAGACGCCGGGCGCACTGGCGTCGCTGCGCGCGACGCCGCTACGGGCGAAGGTCGGATGCGCGGGCGCGCCGTAGCCCTGGGCGCTACCGACCTCGACGGAGACGGCGCCGGGTTCAGGCACGTCCGAGTAGTGGGTAACGCCATTGGCGTCGACCCATTTATAAAGTTGTGTGCCGCCGTGTGCGGCAAAGGCGACGCCGACGAGGGCGACGGCGAGCAGGAGCCGACAGGGTCGTGGGAGCCGCGAGCGCATGAGGTCAGCATAGTCCTTCGCCTCCGGTGTGACAAAGAACCTGTCGCCGTGGCGACTCCTGGCCGTGCGGATTCGGGTAGCGGATCACGGTTCCGGGCCCGGTGCAGTGCCTGCACTGGGCCCGGAGGGCGGTCACAGGCTGTAGTACATGTCGAACTCGACCGGATGCGTGGTCATCCGCAGCCGGGTGACTTCCTGCATCTTCAAGCCGATGTAGGCGTCGATCAGGTCGTCGGTGAACACGCCGCCCTTCTTCAGGAACTCGCGGTCCTTGTCGAGCGCCTCGAGGGCCATGTCCAGCGAGTGGCACACGGTCGGGATGTGCTTGGCCTCTTCCGGCTCGAGGTCGTACAGATCCTTGTCGGCCGGGTCGCCCGGGTGGATCTTGTTCTGGATGCCGTCAAGGCCTGCCATCATCATCGCAGCGAACGCGAAGTACGGGTTCGCGGTCGAGTCCGGGAAGCGGACCTCGATGCGGCGCGCCTTCGGGCTGGACACGAACGGGATGCGGATCGACGCCGAGCGGTTGCGCGCGGAGTACGCGAGCATGACCGGCGCCTCGAACCCAGGCACCAGGCGCTTGTAGCTGTTGGTCGACGCGTTCGTGAACGCATTGACCGCCTTGGCATGCTTGATGATGCCGCCGATGTAATACAGGCACGTCTCGGACAGGCCGGCGTACTTGTCGCCCGCGAAGATGTTCTTTCCGTCCTTCGACAGCGACTGGTGCACGTGCATGCCGCTACCATTGTCGCCAACCAGCGGCTTAGGCATGAACGTCGCCGTCTTGCCGTAGCCATGCGCGACGTTGAGGATCGCGTACTTGAGGATCTGCACCTCGTCGGCCTTCTTGGTCAGCGTGTTGGCGCCGACGCCGATCTCGCACTGCCCGCCCGTGGCCACCTCGTGGTGATGCACCTCGACGTCCAGGCCCATCTCCTCGAGCGCGCCGCACATCGCGCCGCGAATGTCGTGCAGCTGGTCGACCGGCGGGACCGGGAAGTAGCCGCCCTTGACGCCCGGCCGGTGGCCGCGGTTGCCGTCGGCGAAGTCGCTGTTGCTGTTCCAGGCGCCCTGGCCGGAATTGATCGCGTAGGAGGCCGTGTGCATCTCCGACTTCCACTTCACATCGTCGAAGACGAAGAACTCGTTCTCCGGTCCGAACAGCGCGCGGTCGGCGATGCCGGTGCTCTTGAGGTAGGCCTCGGCGCGCTTGGCGAGCGAGCGCGGGTCGCGCTCATAGCCCTGCATCGTCGCCGGTTCGATGATGTCGCAGCGGATGTTGAGCGTCGCCTCCTCGAAGAACGGGTCGACGACCACGGTCGAGGCGTCCGGCATGAGGATCATGTCCGACTCGTTGATGCCCTTCCAGCCGGAGATCGAGGAGCCGTCGAACATCTTGCCGTCGACGAAGAATTCCTCGGTCACGTACTTGGTCGGGATCGTGACGTGGTGCTCTTTGCCGCGAGTGTCCGTAAAGCGCAGGTCCGCGTAGCGCAGTTCCTTATCCTTGATCATCTTCACCACATCAGCGGGAGTCGTCATCGCAAACCTCCAGAGGGCGGGCAGGGTCATGTAGTCGAGACAGAGTTCAGTGCAGGATTCGTGCCCATGCACCCTTTTGACGCAAAATCAGGCAGTTAGCTGCCTGAATCGCCAGCAAGGAAGGCCCAGGCGCACTACTATAGTGCACTCGACCCGTTAAATGCACCGAAATAGTGCGCTCTAGTCGCGAACCGTAGCTGCTTCGGCGTAGCGGGCCCGCAGCACCTTTTTGTCGAGCTTGCCGGTCGCCCCGAGCGGCATCTCGTCAACGAACAGCACGCCATCCGGCATCCACCACTTGGCGATCTTGCCGTCGAGCCAGTCGAGGAACTCGGCAGGCGTCGCCTGCTGCCCGGGGCGCAACTGCACGATCAAATGCGGCCGCTCGCGCCAGCGCGGGTGCGGGACGCCGATCACCGCCGCCATCAGCGCCTTCGGATGGCTCGCGGCGACGTTCTCGATCTCCACCGAACTGATCCACTCGCCGCCGGACTTGATCACGTCCTTGGCGCGATCGGTGATCTGCATGTAGCCGTGCGGGTCGATGGTCGCGATGTCGCCGGTGTCGAAGTAGCCTTCCGCATCGAGCACCTGCTCTGCCTCGCGGAAGTAGCGCGCGATGATCGCCGGTCCCTGCACGCGCACGTGGCCCTGCGCAACGCCGTCCTGCGCGAGGCGCACGCCGTCGTCATCGGTGATCTTCATGTCGATGCCGAACGGTGTGCGGCCCTGCTTGAGGTTGAACGCGAGGCGCGTGTCGTCGTCCATCGCCCCGACCGCCGGTGGCGGCGCGCCGGAAATCGTGCCGATCGGCGACATCTCGGTCATGCCCCAGGCGTGCAGTACCTCGACCCCATGGCCGTCGCGAAAGCCGCGGATAAGGCCTTCGGTCACGGCGCTGCCGCCGATGATCACCCGGCGCAGCGTCTTGAGCCGCAGACCATTCGTCGTCAGGTAGTCGAGCAGCCCCTGCCAGACGGTCGGCACGGCGGCGGACAATGTCACGCCCTCGGTCTCTAGCAGCTCGTACAGCGAGGCGCCGTCGAGTCGCGCGCCGGGCAGCACGAACTTGGCGCCGGTCGCGGCCGCGGTGAACGGCAGTGCCCAGGCGTTGGCATGGAACATCGGCACGACCGCGAGCACCGAGTCGGTCACCGACATGCCCATCGTGTCGCGCTGCGCGCATATCAGCGCGTGCAGTACCTGCGAGCGATGCGAGTACAGCACGCCCTTCGGGTGACCGGTGGTGCCGGAGGTGTAGCACAGCGCGGCCGGCGCGTGCTCACCGACGGTGCCCCACGGCACGTCGACCGGGCGGCCTTCGATCAGGCTCTCGTAGTCGGCCGCGCCCGCAGCGGCCGGCAGTCCAGCCGGACCGCACAGGTAGACCACGCGCTCCAGCGTCGGGCAGCGGGGTCGCAACTTCTCGATCAGCGGTGCGAACTGCGGATCGGCCACCAGCCAGCGGTCGGCGGCGTGATTGATGATGTAGACCAGCTGCTCCTCGAACAGCCGCGGGTTGAGCGTGTGGCACACCGCGCCGTAACCCATGATTCCGTACCAGGCCTCGACGTGGCGGGCGGAGTTCATCGCCATGGTCGCGATGCGGTCGCCGGGCCGGATGCCGGCCTCGGCCAGTACCGACGACAGCTGGCGCGCGCGCCGGGCAGTGGCCTCCCAAGTACTGCGAGCGATCGAACCGTCGGCCTGACGGCTGACGAGCTCGTGCTGGCCATTCCAGCGGGCCGCATGGGTGATGAAACGGTCCACGGTCATGGACCATGCCTGCATGTGATCGCCGAGCAGGTCGTCGTTCTGGTCTGTCACGCGTCGCTCCCCCTAGGCGCGACCGGTCCTGGCCGCGTCCGTGGCACAAGATACCGGAAGGACGCGGCCGCGCGCTCCGCTATAATCACGCCGTTTCCCGCTGCCGGGCTGCCGGCGATCGACGCTCGAGGCAACCGCATGGCCCGCTCCCGGACCACTTCCCGTCCCCGTACCTTCCAGGACCTGATTTTCGCGCTGCAGACCTACTGGGCGGCGCAGGGCTGCGTGCTCGTGCAGCCCTACGACATGGAAGTCGGCGCCGGCACGTTCCACCCCGCGACCTTCCTGCGCGCAGTCGGTCCGGAACCCTGGAGTGCGGCCTACGTGCAGCCGTCGCGGCGGCCGACCGATGGCCGCTACGGCGAGAACCCGTTCCGCCTGCAGCGCTACTACCAGTTCCAGGTGGCCATCAAGCCCTCGCCGCCGAACTTCGTCGACCTGTACCTGGGCTCGCTCGCGGCGCTCGGCTTCGATCCGCTCACGCACGACATCCGTCTGGTCGAGGACAACTGGGAGTCGCCGACGCTCGGCGCGTGGGGCCTCGGCTGGGAGGTCTGGCTCAACGGCATGGAAATCACGCAGTTCACCTACTTCCAGCAGGTCGGCGGCCTCGACTGCCGGCCGGTGATGGGCGAGATCACCTACGGCCTCGAGCGGCTGGCGATGTACCTGCAGGGCGTCGAGAGCGTCTACGACCTCGTCTGGACCGACGGGCCACTTGGCCGGGTCACCTACGGCGACGTGTACCACCAGAACGAGGTGGAGCAGTCGAAGTACAACTTCGAGCACGCCGACACGGACGAGCTGTTCCACCAGTTCGACGCGCACGAGCGTGAGTGCCAGAAGCTGCTGGCCGTGCCGCTCGCCCTGCCCGCCTACGAGCGCATGCTAAAGAGCTCGCACACGTTCAACCTGCTGGACGCGCGCCGTGCGATCTCCGTGACCGAGCGCCAGCGCTACATCCTGCGGGTGCGCACGCTCGCGCGCGGTGTCGCCGAGGCCTACTTCAACAGCCGCGAGGCGCTCGGCTTCCCGATGCTGCGCTCGCTGGTGCCGCTGGTCGACCCGCCGTTGCCGGAAGCGACGCGAAGCGGGAGCCACGCATGAGCGCGCGTGACCTGCTGGTCGAGATCGGCATCGAGGAGCTGCCGCCCAAGTCGCTGCCGGCGCTGTCGGCGGCATTCGGCGAGGGCATCCTCGCCGGTCTCGCCGCCGCCGGCGTCCGTCACGGCAAGGCCGAGCACTACGCGTCGCCCCGGCGCCTCGCGCTGCTGGTGCGGCGCGTCGCCGAACACCAGCCCGACCAGCAGATCCGTCGCAAGGGTCCGCCGGTCAGCGCCGCGTTCAGCGCCGACGGACAGCCCACCCGCGCCGCGACTGCGTTCGCCGAGTCCTGCGGCACGACGCTCTCGGCGCTCGGCCGCATCGCCGAGGCCAAGGGCGAGTTCCTGTTCCACACGGGCGTGAAGCGCGGCGCGGCGACGATCACGCTGCTCGAGGGCATTGTCGGCGCCGCGCTCGACAAGCTGCCGATCGCCAAGCGCATGCGCTGGGGCAGTGGCACGGCGGAGTTCGTGCGCCCCGTGCACTGGATCGTGCTGCTGTACGGCAAGGACGTGGTGCCGGCGACGATCCTCGGCATCACGGCGGGTGACCATACTCGCGGCCATCGCTTCATGGCGCCAAAGCAGATCCGCCTGGCGACGCCTGCGAGCTACGCCGGCCGCCTGGAGAAGGCGGGCCGGGTCATCGCCGACTTCGCGCGTCGCCGGCAGCTGATTCTCGATGGCGTCACGCGGCTTGCGACCGAGCACGGCGGCCGGGCGATCATCGGCGACGCTTTGCTCGACGAGGTCACCGCACTGGTTGAGTGGCCGGTGCCGCTTGCCGGGCGCTTCGAGGAGCGCTTCCTCTCGCTGCCGCGCGAGGTGCTGATCGCGACACTGCAGGATCACCAGCGCTACTTCCCGGTCGAGGATGCCCAGTCGCGGCTGACCTCGCTGTTCATCACCGTGGCGAACATCGTCAGCCGCGCACCCGACGAGGTTCGGCGTGGCAACGAGCGCGTGGTGCGGCCGCGCCTCGCGGACGCGGCGTTCTTCTGGGAGCAGGACTGTCGCATCCCGCTCGCCGCACGCCGTGAGCAGTTGAAGGCCGTGACGTTCCAGGCGCAGTTGGGCTCCTACTACGCCAGGAGCGAGCGCATCAAGCGGCTCGCGCTCCTGCTCGCACCGGTCGTCGGCGCTGGCGCCCAGGACGCAGCTCGCGCAGCGGAGCTTGCCAAGTGCGATCTGTTGACCGGCCTGGTCGGCGAGTTCCCCGAGCTGCAGGGCACGATGGGCGCCTACTACGCGCGCCACGACGGCGCGACCGACGCCGTCGCGATCGCCATCGGCGAGCAGTACCTGCCGCGCTACGCCGGCGACGCGCTGCCTTCGTCGGCCACCGGCACGGCGCTTGCGCTCGCCGACAAGCTGGACACCATCGTCGGTGCGTTCGCGATCGGCCAGAAGCCCACTGGCACGAAGGATCCGTTCGCGGTGCGCCGGGCAACGCTCGGCGTGGTTCGGATCGTGCTCGAGCGCAGGCTCGAGCTCGATCTGCCGGCCGTCATCGCCGCCGCGTTCGAGGCCATCGACGCGGACCTCGCGGCACAGGCCGCCACACGCGCCGATGGCAAGCCGGTCGCGACGCCGGACGGCACCGCGATCGCGCGCGAGGTCTACGACTACGCCTTCGAGCGACTGCGCGCCTACTACCTCGAAGCGACGGACGGCATCAGCTCGGAGATGTTCGACGCCGTGCTGGTCTGCCGTCCCGCCTCGCCGCTGGACTTCGACGCGCGTTTGCGCGCGCTGGGCGCGTTCCTCGCATTGCCGGATGCGGCCGCACTATCCGGTGCCAACAAGCGCATCGCCAACATCCTGCGCAAGGCGGACGGCACACCGTCGGGCGCTGCGCGCGCGGAGCTGTTCGAGGGCGCCGAGGAGCGCGCGCTCGCTCAGGCCGTCTCGACGCTGACGCCGCTCGTCGCAGCCAGGCTTGCGCATCGCGACTATGCAGGCGCGCTGAGGGAACTCGCGACCCTGCGGCCGGCGGTCGATGCGTTCTTCGAGCGCGTGATGGTCATGGCCGATGTCCCCGCCGTGCGCACGAACCGGCTGACCCTGCTCGCCTCGATGCAGCGACTGTTCCTGCAGATAGCGGACCTGTCGCGGCTGCCCGGCTGAGCCGCGCCGAGCGGACCGGTGTACGGGCGCCGTTCGCGGCGGCGTCGAGAATTTTCGTTACACTTCGGCGCTATGCAATGGCTGCTGTCGCTCCTGTACACGACGTTCCTGTTCGCGATGACGTTCGTCTACGGCTTCCTGATCACCTGCGCGGCGGTGCTGCCGTACCGCTATCGATTCGCGCTTGCGCGCAGCTGGGCGCGAGTGCAGCTCGCCGCCTTGAAGCTTCTGTGCGGACTCGACTATGTCGTCGAAGGCGTCGAGCACATCCCGTCCGGCTGCCATATCTCGATATGGCGCCACTCCTCCGCCTGGGAAACCATCGCGCAAATGGTGGTGTTCCCGCCGCAGGCCTGGGTGCTCAAGCGGGAGATTCTGTGGATCCCGATCATCGGCTGGGGCACCAGGGCGATGCGGCCGATCGCGATCGACCGGTCGGCGCACGCGCAGGCGGTCAACCAGGTCGTCAGCCAGGGCCGCGAGCGGCTCGAGTCGGGAATGTGGATTCTGGTGTTCCCGGAGGGCACCCGGGTCGGCGTCGGCGAGCGGCGCCGCTATGGGCTCAGCGGCGCGTTGCTCGCAACCCAGACCGGCCGGCTGATCGTGCCGGTTGCCCATGACGCCGGGCGGTACTGGGGTCGGCGCGGGCTGCTCAAGCGGCGCGGCACGATTCGGGTCGTGATCGGGCCGCCGATCGACCCCGCCGGTCGTGAGCCGCGGGCGGTCACCGAGGAGGTGAAGGCCTGGATCGACGCCAAGGTCGGCGAACTCGGTGGTTGAAAAAAGTCACGACCGACCGTGCTAAAGCACGATCGGTTGGTAATAAAGCACAGACACGTGGTCTTAATCACGGCCTCGGAGCGCCGGAACGACAAGTACGGGGCGGTCGGAGCGACGAACCAAGCCCTCCGAGACACTGCCGACCAGCAGGTCGTAAACAGCACCATGGCCGTGACTGCCGATGACCAGCAGATCCGCGGCGACGCGACTGGCCTCGGCTAGCACCGTCTCGATGGTCGGTCCCTGCAACAGCAGCGGAGTGACCTCGCAGCCGCCGGCGCGCAGCCGTGCCGCATACACCGCCAACTGGGCGTGTTGCTCGCGTAGTTCATGGGCGATTTGACTACGTACCGTCTTCGGGCCGGTGCCGTACCCGACGAAGTCCGGCTCGGGCGCGGCGATGTGGATCAGGAACATCCGGTGCGCAGCGGGGTCCGTCGCGAACCGCAGCACGGTCGTGACGATCCGGTCGGTCACCGCAGAAAAATCAACCGCGATCAGGATGTTCATGCGGGGCTCCGCTGGCTGCATGGATCTCTAGCCAGGGAACATGCGCCTTGAGGGCGGCGACGTAAATCCGGGTGAACATCGCAGCGTCGCTCGCGGTCAGGTGCGACCACTCCGGGCACTGCATCGCGGCGGTGACCGGGTCGTCGCGGAAATGAAATCCGTAACTTCCCGTCGCCCGCAACAGCGGGTCCCACGTGCGCACCCGCCCCACCCGCCGGTCCTCGTTGACGATCACGCGCCCGCTCGACGGTGGGCGCAGAAAGGCGACCTCGCCGCCGCGTCCGCGGATCTTCGCGACCCAGCCCTTGGACTTGGCGATGACCTTCGCGATCTGGGCGTCCTCGAAGACCTTGCCGTCGAAGTCGTGCCAGGCGAGCCGGCCGTGCTCCTGCAGGTACGGGTCGGTGATGAGTCGCGACCACATCCGGTACTGCCGCGCGGGGCCGGTCTCCCGCAGCTTCCATACGTCGAAGTACGGGGCGGAGCCTGCGTCGTAGCCAGTCCGCTCCCGGTAGTGGTGGCGTTCGATCAGCGGAAACAGCGCGTAGTCGTGATCGAGGAACGCAAACACCGTCTGCAGCTGCAGGTCGATCAGGTGGCCGAGCCGCTGGGAGGGCGACTCGTCGCGCAGGTACGCGAGCGCCTTGTCGTGCAGGCCGGCCGCATCGCGGAAATACGACGTGGGCGCCATGCCGACGACCGCCAGGCCGGCGAAGTGCTCATCGTTGGCCAGGTTCTCCAGGACTGGCGCGCCGTTGGTGCCCTCCATCGCGAGCTGGATCGGGCGGCGACCGGTCAGGCGCTGCCACTCGTCGAGGTTCGAGTCGAACAGGATCCGCGAGTCCCCGATCAGGACGATCTGGTCGCGCGGACCGGAATCGACCTTGCGCCGCTCGACGACCCAGTGGCTGTCGCCATCGTCGAGGTCGCCGGCCTTCAGCCCGTGCCGGCGCATCGACCCCTCCCAGACGCCGATCGCGAGCAGCGCGAGCACCAGCGCAGCGAGCGCGACGGCCGGCCAGAGGATCGCGGGCACCGATCGCACATAGCCACGCTCGCTCACGATCACCGGCGGCTCAGAACTGGAAGTAGATGAAGGCATCTCCCGACCCCTGGGTGATGATCACGAGGAACCCCATCGCGGCCCATACCGTTGCGAGCAGCGCCGGATGCGCGCGACCGACGACCTGCTCGAGCGTGCGGTCGCGCATGTAGAGTTGCGCGGCGAGGATGCCGCCGATCGCGACACAGGTCTCGAGGATCCATACCATCGGCAGCATGGGTTTCGCGGCCGGATGCAGCCCCGCCATCGCCGCGAGCAGCGTACTCGCCGCGGCGAATGTCTTGGCGCGGAAGAACACCCAGGTCACGTCCACGAACAGGTACGTCACCAGCATCACCAGCAGCGGCGCGCCGAGACGGGCGAGCCAGGGCCGCCGCGCAGCTTGCCCGCGCAGCAGCCTTTCGACGCTCAGGTATAGCCCATGCAGTCCGCCCCAGACGACGAACGTCCAGTTGGCGCCATGCCACAGGCCACCGATCAGCATCGTCGTCATCAGGTTCGCGTACGTGCGCCACTCGCTCTTGCGGTTGCCGCCCAGCGGCACGTACAGGTAGTCGCGCAGCCAGGTCGACAGCGAGATGTGCCAGCGCCGCCAGAAATCGGAGAAGCCCCGCGCGGCGTAGGGGTTGTTGAAGTTGTTCGGGATCGAGAAGCCGAGGCTCATCGCAGCGCCCACCGCGACGGTCGAGTAGCCGGCGAAGTCGCAGAAGATCTGCCCGGAGAACGCGAGCGTTCCCATCCAGCTGTCGAGGCAGCCGACCGGATCCTTGGCGCCGTAGACAGCATCGGCGACGTGGGCAAGCGCCCCATCGGCGACCACCACCTTCTCGAACAGCCCCAGCGTCATCAGCGCAAGTCCCCACAGCAACTGGTCGCGCGTGGCCGTGCGCGGCGTCATGAACTGCGGCACAAGGTCCGCGGTGCGCAGGATCGGCCCTGCGACCAGCTGGGTAAAGAAGGTCACGAACAGCGCGAAGTCGAACAACCTGGGAATCGGCGCGACGCGCCTGAAGTAGATGTCGAGGGTGTAGGACATCGAATGGAACGTATAGAACGAGATACCCACCGGCAGCAGGATGTTCCACGGCGGCGGCTCGTAATGCACGCCGACGAGTGACATCAGTGCCTGCCAGTTCTGCAGTGCGAACTGGCCGTACTTGAAGAAGCCGAGGAAGCCGAGGTTCACGACCAGCGAGATCACCAGCCATGCCTTGCGACGCCGCGGATCGTGCTGCCGGTGGATCTGCATCGCGACCAGCCAGTCGACGACCGTCGAAGCCCACAGCAGGATGATGAACGGCGGGTTCCACGCGGCGTAGAACAGGTAGCTGCCGATCAGCAGGTTGCACTTCTTCACCGACCACGGCAGGGGCAGGTTGTGAAGCAGCAGGATCGTCGCGAAGAACAGCGCGAACGTCAGCGAATTGAAGACCACGCCGCGCTCTCCGACTTCACCGGTGCTGTTGTTCTGGATCGGTGCTCAGGGCCGACCGCCTCGCCCGAGAGTAGCGGGTAAGCCGAGGGGCGTATAGGTATTTTGTCGTGGATCGGGCTGCGCGAACGCCGGCGGGCGCCCGGCGCACGGCTCCCGCCGGTTCTGCCGTCGCCTCAGATGTCGAGGTTCGCGACCGACAGGGCGTTCTTCTCGATGAACTCGCGCCGCGGTTCGACCTGGTCGCCCATCAGCGTCGTGAACAGGTCGTCTGCCGCAACCGCGTCCTCGATGCGCACCTGAATCAGGCGGCGCGTCGCCGGATTGATGGTCGTGTCCCATAGCTGCTCGGGGTTCATCTCGCCCAGGCCCTTGTAGCGCTGGATCGACTGGCCCTTCTTGGCCTGCTCCATCAGCCAGACCATGGCGTCCTTCAGACCCGAGATTTCGCGCCGGTCCTCGCCCTTGGCGACGTAGCCACCGGTGCGGATCAGGCCATCGAGCTTGCGGGTCAGTTCGCCGATGCGCCGGTACTCCGTCGAGTCGAAGAATTCGCGCTGCAGGTGCTTCTCGGTGGTGAGTCCATGCTCGGTGCGGAACACGTTGAAGCGGACCGGTACACCGCCGGCATTGACCTGCAGCTCGATGCGGTAGCTGCGCGTCTGGTGCGGATCCGCGTTCAGTCGCTCCTCGAGCTGCCGGGCCCAGCCGGTCAGCAGCGTCGCATCGTTGAGGTCCTCGTGGCGGACGACCGGCACGTGCAGCAACTGTTCGAGCACCCGCTGATCGTAGCGGCGCGCCCACTTGGTGAGGATCGCCTGCACATCGATGTACTGCCGCGCCAACGCCTCGAGCTCGGCACCCTGGATCACCCTTTCGCCGACCTCGGAGTCGGGCGCGACGTGCAGCGAGGCATCGTCGAGGGCCGTGCGCAGCAGTACTGCGTTGAGCTCTGCATCATCCTTGACGTAGGACTCGCTCTTGCCGCGCTTGACTTTGTACAGCGGCGGCTGCGCGATGTAGATGTGGCCGCGCTGGATCAGCTCGAGCATCTGCCGGTAGAAGAACGTCAGCAGCAGCGTGCGGATGTGCGAGCCGTCCACATCCGCGTCGGTCATGATGATGATGCGGTGGTAACGCAGCTTCGCGACATCGAAGTCATTGCGACCGATGCCACAGCCGAGCGCGGTGATCAGCGTGCCGACTTCAGCGCTCGACAGCATCTTGTCGAAGCGCGCCTTTTCGACATTGAGGATTTTGCCCTTCAGCGGCAGCACCGCCTGCGTGCGCCGGTCGCGGCCCTGCTTGGCCGAGCCGCCTGCGGAATCACCCTCGACGAGAAACATCTCGCACAGCGCCGGATCCTTTTCCTGACAGTCGGCGAGCTTGCCCGGCAGCCCCGCGATGTCCAGCACACCCTTGCGGCGCGTCATGTCGCGCGCCTTGCGCGCGGCCTCGCGGGCGCGGGCCGCGTCGACGATCTTCGCGACGATGGCCTTCGCCTCGGCGGGCTTTTCGAGCAGGAACGCTTCGAGCTTCTCGGCCACGGCGCTCTCGACGATGCCGCGGATCTCGCTCGAGACGAGCTTGTCCTTGGTCTGCGAAGAGAACTTCGGGTCCGGCATCTTCACCGACAGGATGGCGGTCATGCCCTCGCGGACATCGTCGCCGGTCATGTCGATCTTTTCCTTCTTCGCCTCGCTCTCGATGTAGTCGGAGAGCTTGCGCGTCAGCGCGGCGCGAAATCCCTGCAGATGCGTGCCGCCGTCCTTCTGCGGGATGTTGTTGGTGTAGCAGAACATCGACTCGGCATAGGAGTCGTTCCACTGCGCCGCGACCTCGACCGTGATCGGGCCGACCATCGTGCGGAAGTAGAGCACCGTGTCATGGATCGGCGTCTTGCCCCGGTTCATGTACTTCACGAAGGCGCCGATGCCGCCCTCGTACTCGAACACGTCGTGCTTCTCGTCGCGTTCGTCTATCAGTTCAATTCTGATACCGGAATTCAGGAATGAAAGTTCACGTAAACGCCGCGCGAGAATGTCGTACGTGAAGTGGATGTTCGTGAAGGTCTCGGCACTGGGCTTGAAGCGCAACGTCGTGCCGCGGGCTGGCGTGTTGTCGACGACGGCCAGCGGGGTCTGCGGTTCACCGTGACGGTATTCCTGCCGATGCAGTTTGCCGTCGCGCGCAATGGTGATGACCAGGCTCTCTGACAGGGCGTTCACGACCGAGACGCCGACGCCGTGCAGGCCGCCGGAAACCTTGTACGAGGTGTCGTCGAACTTACCGCCGGAGTGCAGCACGGTCATGATGACCTCGGCTGCCGAAACACCCTCTTCCGGGTGGATATCCACAGGAATTCCACGGCCGTTGTCGGTCACGGTGACCGACTCGTCGGCGTGCACCGTCACGACGATCTTGTCGCAGTGGCCGGCGAGTGCCTCGTCGATCGCGTTGTCGACGACTTCGAAGACCATGTGGTGCAGACCGGTGCCGTCATCGGTATCGCCGATGTACATACCAGGCCGCTTTCGGACCGCGTCAAGGCCTTTCAAGACCTTGATTTTGCTGGAATCGTAGACGTCGTTGTTGGACATGAAGGACCCTAGCCAATCGGACGACGGAGTATAGCATTCAAGGGCTTAGTCGACTGGCCTGACGCAGCACCCGATGCCTGTCCGGGGATGCAGCGGCGCCGGGGTGGAAGGTGGACCGGATCGGGCACGAGGGTTCAGGAAGGGGGCTGAAGGGCGCCGTCCCGTCAGGCTTATCCACAATCTCAGCCGGGCGATCCAACCGGGGTAATTCGACCATGTTCCACGTGAAACAGGGCCCCCGGATGGCCCAGCCCTGGCAGGTCCGGCCGCAGCGCGGTGACGAACAACTGCACGTTGAGAGCTCGAACGAGTTCCAGCAGCAGCCCGAGGCGCTCACCGTCCAGTTCTGCTGCCGGATCGTCCAGCAGTAGGGCGCCGGAACCGGGCGCCCTCGCCTCCTGGACCGCGAGTTGCGCCAGTGTCAGCGCGGCTGCCAGCAGCTTCTGCTGGCCACGCGAAACGCGTTCCCGCGCCAGCTGCCCCTCCACGCGGACGCCGACATCCGCCCGATGCACGCCGACGTGCGTGATGCAGAAGCGGCGATCGCGATCGGCGCTGCGAACCAGCGCCTGTTCGAACGACTCGTCGTGCGCCCAGCCTGCCTGATACGCGAGCGTCACATCGAGTCCGAGCAACTGCCGGCCGTAATCCGCAAGCGTCGGGGACAGCAGGTCAAGATAGGCGCGGCGCATCTCGTCCAGGCGGCCGCCTGCCGCGAGCAATTCCGAATCCCACACCGATGCCATCCTCGGGTCGCTATCGGGCTTGAGGGCCGCGTTCCGCTGCCGCAGCGCCCGGTGGTACCGCTGCCAAACCTCCAGGAACTGGGGTTCCACGTGGAACACCCCCCAGTCGAGAAAGCGCCGCCGCCGCTGCGGACCCTCCTCCAGCAGCTTGTGAACCTCCGGATCGATGATCTGCGGTGGGAAATGGCTGGCGAGCTCCGCCGCCCCCGCCGCCGCAGTGCCCCCAATGCGGATCTCGGTCGTCTGCCGGCTGCCACCGATCCCGAGCACGCTGGTTCGACCGGCCGACTCCACCCACCCCACCACCCGGAAGCCGTCCTTGCCCTGGCGCACGAGTCGATCCAGCCGACGGGTCCGGAACGAGCGCCCGCGCCCCAGAAAGAAAATCGCCTCCAGCAAGCTGGTCTTGCCGGAGGCGTTGGGTCCCACGAACAGGTTGTAGTGCGGATCGAACCGCAGCTCTGCACGCTCTATGCAGCGGAACTCGTCGACCTCGAGTCGCGCGAGCGTCATTCCCCGGTCAGAGGCGCATCGGCATCACAACGTACCGCGCAGGTCCGCCGCCCGGCGCGCGCACGAGGCAACTGCTGTTGGCGTCCGTGATCCCAAGCTCCACCTCCGCGCCATCGATCGCCGCCAGCGCGTCCAGCAAGTAGTTCACATTGAAGCCAACCTCGAACTCCTCGCCGTCGTAACTGACCTCGACATCCTCCTCGGCCTCCTCCTGCTCCGGGTTGTGCGCCGACAGCTGGATCAGGTTCGCCTTCAGTGCCAGCCGGATACCGCGGTACTTCTCGTTCGCCAGGATGGATGTGCGCTGCAGCGCGCGCCGCAGGGCCTCGCGATCCGCCCGCACCAGCCGCGGCGGTGCGGCCGGAATGACCCGCCCGTACTCGGGAAAGCGCCCATCGATCAGCTTGGAAGTAAACCGAATGTCGCCGATCGTGACCCGAATGTGGTTGCTTCCGACCTGCACCGCGATGTTGCCCTCCGATCCCATGAGCCGCTGAAGCTCGAGCACCCCCTTACGTGGCACGATCACCTGCTGGCTGCCCGACTTGGTGACCAGTTCCATCTCGCACAATGCAAGACGATGGCCATCAGTCGCAACCGTACGGAGCATTTTTCCGTCAGATTCAAGCAACATGCCATTGAGGTAGTAACGCACGTCCTGCTGCGCCATGGAAAAATGCGTCTTCTCGACCAGACGCTTCAACGCCGACTGCTCGACTTCGAAATTCAACTGCGCGTTGATCTCCTCGACCGACGGGAAGTCCGGGGCCGCCAGCGTCGTCAGCGTGAAACGGCTCTTGCCCGCCTTCACGATCGCCTTCTCGCCTTCGACGGAGAACGTCACGGCCGCCTTGTCCGGCAGCGCACGGACGATGTCCAGGAACTTGCGGCCCGGGACCGTGATGTCGCCCGCGATCTGCACGGTGACGTCGCCACCTGCGACCAACTCGACTTCAAGGTCCGTCGCGGTAATCGCAAGCCGGCCGTTCTTGGCCGACAACAGCACGTTCGCGAGTATCGGCATCGTCTGCCGGCGCTCCACCACGCCGATGACCGCCTGCAGGGGTTCAAGGATCCGTTCGCGTTCGCTCGTGAATTTCATCGCTGTACCTTCGCGGTCCCCGCGGCGTCGTGTGCCGTCGGTCTATTGATTTAATTCTTTCCTGAGATCGTTAGGATTACAGATAGTTGTTATTACAACTAGTGACGGCCCTTTCTCTGGATAACCCGGAAAACTACTGCCTCGTCACCGGTTTGCGGTCGGTCAAACCCTCTTAATAGAGTGCCCTGAGACCCCCGCACACGCTGTGTGACTCTTGTGGATATCTTGCCATGGTTTCGGGGAGGTCTGCCGCTCCACAAGTTGTGCACATCATCCGGTCAGGGTTCTCAACAGGTTCGAGAAATCCTCCGCCATTCTCCGCTCCAGTTCACGCAGTTCCTTGATCCGCTTGCACGCGTGCATCACCGTCGTATGGTCGCGACCGCCGAACGCGTCCCCGATCTCCGGCAGCGAATGGTTGGTCAGTTCCTTCGCGAGCGCCATCGCCATCTGGCGCGGTCGGGCGATCGAGCGACTGCGCCGCTTCGACAGCAGATCCGCGACCCGGATCTTGTAATACTCCGCCACCGTCTTCTGGATGTTCTCGACGGTGACCAGCTTCTCCTGCAACGCGAGCAGGTCGCGCAGCGCCTCCTTCGCGAAATCCAGCGTGATCGGCCGACCGGTGAACTGCGCGTTGGCTGCGACCCGGCGCAGCGCGCCTTCCAGCTCGCGGACGTTGGAACGGATGCGTTTGGCGATGAAGAACGCCACTTCCTCCGGCAGCTCCACCTGCGCGCCGTGGGCCTTGCTCATCAGGATCGCGACGCACGTCTCCAGCTCCGGCGGCTCGATCGCGATCGTCAGCCCCCAACCGAAGCGGGACTTCAACCGTTCCTCGAGACCATTGACTTCCTTCGGGTAGCGATCGCAGGTCAGGATGACCTGCTGTTGGCCCTCCAGCAGCGTGTTGAACGTGTGGAAGAACTCCTCCTGCGAGCGCTCCTTGCCGGCGAAGAACTGAATGTCGTCGATCAGCAATGCATCGAGCGAGCGGTAAGCGTGCTTGAAGTCCGCGATCGTATTGTGCTGCAGCGCACGCACCATATCGCCCACGAAGCGTTCCGAATGCACGTACGCGACGCGCGCATCGGGGCGGCGCGCCTTGATCGCGTTTGCCACCGCGTGCATCAGGTGCGTCTTGCCGAGCCCGACGCCGCCATACACGAAGAGCGGGTTATAGGCCTTGCCTGGATTGTCGGCGACTTGGCGCGCAGCGGCCTTGGCGAGCTGGTTGCTCTTGCCCTCGACGAAGTTGTCGAACGTGAACTCCGGGTTCACGCGGGCGCCGATCACGATCGGCGCCGGTCGCCCAGCCCGGACGGGCGCTGCCTCGGCGACGGGCAGAGCGCCCGCAGGCGGCGTGGGGCGGGTCCCGACCTCGAGCAGCACCTGCAGCGGCCGCTCGCCGCCCTGCTGGTGGCCGCGCACCAGCTCGCCGATGCGCTCGTAGAGATTCTGTCGCACCCAGTCGACGACGAAGCGGTTCGGCGCGAGCAGGCGCAGCTCGCCGGCAGCCTCGACCGCCTGCAGCGGCCGGACCCAGACGTTGAAGAGCTGTTCGGGAACCTCCGCTTCTAGCTGGCGGAGGCAGCGATTCCACACGGTAGCCTCGGTGACCATTCGCGTCTTGCTTGCGCCGAGGGTGGGTGAGGGGGAGGGGAGTCTATACCGACCCCCGGCCGGGACCAATGGGCGTTTGCTCGCAAGCCAGTTGACAACCCCCATCCTCCAAAGTAAATTTGCCGGCTCGCGCCGATTTCGGCAGCTGTTTGTTCTTGGACGATTTTCCCATGAAGCGCACCTACCAGCCGAGCAAGGTCAAACGCGCCCGTACGCACGGCTTCCGTGCGCGCATGGCAGACAAGAAGGGCCGGCAGGTCCTGGCGCGTCGCCGCGCGAAGGGCCGCAAGCGCCTTATTCCCTGAGCCGGCATCTAGCCCGCGCGCGGCGCCCGGTTCCGCGTCGCCGTGACTGGCCCGTACCAATTTCGCCCCTGCCACCGACTCCATGCCGGTGCAGAGTTTGATCGTGTCTACCGCGAGGGCAGACGGGCGGGTGATGGACTGTTCGCCGTCAATGCGATCGTCAATCCTCTCGGTCACGCCCGGCTAGGAATGTCGGTCAGCTACCGGACCGTGGGGAACGCCGTCAGCCGCAACCGCATCCGGCGAATGATTCGCGAGCTGTTCCGCCTGCGCCAGCCGACGCTGCCGCCACTGGATTTTGTCGTCACCAGTAGACCCGGGGCCCGCAACGCCGAGCGGCCGGTGCTGCTGACGAGCCTGGAACGCCTGTTCGCCGAAGCGATTCGCAAAGCGGCGCCGCCGCCGCAGCCCTAGAGCGGAGGGATTCATGAACCAGCCTGCCGAGTCCCGCAGCCCGCTCGCCCACGCCGCCCGTGGCGCGATCCTGTTCTACCGCTACACGCTCAGCCCGATCCTCGGACCGTGTTGCCGTTTCTACCCGACCTGTTCCGCCTACGCCCTCGAGGCCATCGACCGACACGGCGCCGTCCGGGGAGCCTGGCTCGCCGCGCGTCGCGTCGGTCGCTGCCATCCGTGGCACCCCGGCGGGTACGATCCGGTACCCGCGCGCCCGAGCCGCGCTCGTGATCCAGACCTGAAGAGTTCGCTGCATGGATAATCAACGCGTCTTCCTGTGGGCCGGGCTCGCCGTCCTGCTGTTCCTGAACCTGCAGACCTGGCAGCACGATTTCAGTCCGCCGACACCCACCCCGGCCGCGGTCGTGACTTCCGCATCCGAGAATCGCGCCACCGCCAACCCGATCCCCGCGGCCGGCTCGCTGTATGACGCGGTCCCCGGCGCGGGCACGCCGCCGACCGCCGTGCCAGCCAGCGCCGCCGCCCAGCCCGCCCTCGCCGCCGCCGGCGCTGAACCGCCGGTCGCCGCAGTGCCGGCTGCCGAGACGATCCACGTCAGTACGGATGTGCTCGAACTGGAGTTCACCACCCTCGGCGGCGAGCTGCGTGACGCCCAGCTGCGCAAGTACCCGCGCCGTAAGGACACGCCGAGCGATCTCATCCACCTGATGAATGCCGACGGCGCCGAGGGCCCCTCCGTATTCCAGTGGGGCCTCACCACGGGTGGAGTCGCCGCCGAACCCAACCAGAAGGCGGTGTTCAGCGCGTCCGCATCGCGCTACCAGCTCGCCGACAATCAGGACGATCTGACGGTGCCGCTGACCTGGAGCGACGGTGCAGGGCTTACCGTCACGCGCTTGATTCACCTGCGCCGGGGAAGCTATACGATCGAGCTGACACAGAGCGTGGTCAATCAGGGCACCGCGCCCTGGCGCGCGCGCGCCTATTCCCAGATCACCCACCACTGGGCGAAGGTCGAGCGTTCGATGTGGGATCCGTCGACATACTCGTTCAAGGGCCCGGCCGTCTACAACGGCAAGAAGTACCAGAAGCTTGACCTGGAGAAGCCCGACCCCGAGCAGCTGCCGAAGGCACCGCTCACCGGCGGCTGGGCCGCCGCGCTGGAGCATCACTTCGTCGCCGCAATCGTGCCGGATCCGACCGCACCGACCGACTACACGCTAGCGGTCAAGGACAACGACTACCGTCTCGGAGTGATCGGCCCCTGGCAGGACATCGCGCCCGGCGCGACGGCAGAATTCCACCAGACGCTGTTCATCGGCCCGAAGTTGCAGGAGCAGCTCTCCGCGGTCGCCCCGAAGCTTGACCTCACGGCGGACTACGGCCGTCTCACCGTGATCGCCCAGCCGTTGTTCTGGCTGCTCTCGCAGGTGCACCGCCTGATCGGCAACTGGGGCTTCTCGATCATCATTGTGACGTTCCTGATCAAGCTCGCGTTCTACCCGTTGGCGCAGACCAGCGGTCGCTCGATGGCGCGCATGCGCACGATCGCCCCGCGCATGAAGGCAATGCAGGAGCGTTACAAGGACGACCGCGAACAGCTCGGCAAGCAGATGATGGAGCTGTACAAGCGCGAGAAGGTGAACCCGCTCGCCGGCTGCCTGCCGATCCTCGTGCAGATCCCGGTGTTCATGGGCTTCTACTGGGTGCTGCTCGAGAGCGTCGAGGTTCGACAGGCACCCTTCCTGCTGTGGATCCAGGACCTGTCGCTGCGCGATCCGTACTTCGTGTTGCCTGCGATCATGGGCGTTGCGATGTTCGGCCAGTTCAAACTGAACCCTGCGCCGCCGGACCCGGTGCAGGCGAAGGTGTTCGCGTTCATGCCACTGGTCATGACCGCGATGATGGCGTTCTTCCCGGCCGGCCTCGTGCTCTACTGGATTACGAACACGGTGCTGTCGATCGCCCAGCAGTGGCGTATCAACGAGCTGGTCTCGCTCGAGGAAAAGAAGCGCGCCTGAACCGGCGCCGGCGCGCTCCCTCCGCGGCGCGCAACGACCGTCCCACCGGTGTATCGTCCGGATCGCGGCTCCTGCCGCGACCGGGCCTCCGCGCTACATGACGTCCGCCCCTTCAGCCGACACCATCGTCGCGATCGCCACTGCTCCGGGACGTGGCGGGGTAGGGATCGTGCGGCTGTCCGGCCCTGCTGCGGCCACCGTTGCAGCGCGGGTGATCGGCTCGGTCCCGCCCGCCCGCTGCCCGGTGCTCCGACCGCTGCGCGACGCGGACGGCAACGTGCTCGACCGTGGCCTCGTCCTGTGGTCTCCGGCGCCTGCGTCGTACACGGGCGAGGACGTGCTCGAACTCCACGCTCACGGCAGCCCCGTGGTACTCGACCTGCTGGTCGCCTCCTGTCTTGCGGCCGGCGCGCGCATGGCACGTCCGGGGGAATTCACCGAGCGTGCATTCCTGAACGATCGCCTGGACCTCGCGCAGGCGGAAGCGGTCGCAGACCTGATCAACGCGGGCACCGCCGCCGCAGCCCGCGCTGCAGCCCGCTCCCTGGACGGCGAGTTCTCGGACTGCGTCCACTCGCTCGAGTCCCGCCTAGTCGAGTTACGCGTGTTCGTCGAGGCCGCGATCGACTTCAGCGAGGAGGACATCGACCTGCTGAGCGAGGAGCGCGTCGTGACGCGTTTGCAACAGCTCGATGGGGACTATCGGGAACTCGCAGTCCGAGCAGAGCAGGGGAGGCTGCTGCAGGAAGGGCGAGTGGTAGTGATCGCCGGACGCCCAAACGCGGGCAAGTCGAGCCTGCTGAACGCGCTCTCCGGGCAGGATGCCGCGATCGTCAGCGCGATCCCTGGAACGACCCGCGACGTGCTGCGCGAGCGAATCGACCTGGACGGCCTGCCAGTGTGGCTATTAGACACGGCCGGTCTGCGCTCCAACGCCGACGGGGTCGAGGCAGAGGGCATCCGCCGAACCTGCCGCGAGCTCGAACGCGCAGATCATGTTCTGTATGTCGTCGACGCGACCGACCCTGACGCCCTCGCTGCGACGCCTGCCGACCTTGGTGCACTGCCAGCCGAACTGCCCGTCACGCTGGTATTCAACAAGACGGACCTCAGGAGTGCCCCGACAGGCGAGGGCATGAGCGTGTGCGCGACTCGAGGAGACGGACTGCCAGCCCTGCGGACCAGATTGCGAACCGCACTGGGCGTCCTGCAGGCAGGCCCCGGTTCTCTGAGCGCACGCCGCCGCCAGCTCGACGCTCTGGCCCGTTCTCGTGAACGTCTCGCAATTGCCGTTCGCGCGCTGGCCGACGGCAACGGACCCGAAATCGTCGCCGAGGAACTGCGTCTCGCCCACGACAGTCTTGGAGAGATCACGGGTCGATTTTCGAGCGACGATCTGTTGGGCGAGATTTTTTCTAGCTTCTGCATCGGAAAATAGCGAGACGTCCGGAGACGTCCAGCGACTACCGCCGAGTGTGCGAGAAACGCTGATTTTTAAGGCCATTTGCCCCACCTTCGTCCATTGCCCTCCATGGGCAGCCTTGTTATTGTGCCCCCATAGGTGCCCCATGTAGCGTCTCTCGGTGCCCCATTTAGGGGGTCAGAAGATAGCCATGGGGCACGGGGTCGATTTCCAGGGGGCACGCATGGCGCTCAATGACACGAAACTCCAACGATCGCAGGCGAAAGAGCGCGCCTACCAGATCGCCGACGGTGGTGGGCTCTACATCGAGGTGCACCCGAGCGGAAAAAAGGTCTGGCGCATGCAGTACCGGCAAGGCGGCCGCGGCTCGCCCAAGGAGAAGGTGACTCTCGGCGAATACCCCGCGCACACGCTCGCCCAGGCCCGCCTGTGGCGCGAGCAGTGCCGGGCGCTCATCGCCCATGGGCAGTCGCCGGCGGCTGCCAAGCGCGTGGAGAAGGCCGCACAGGCGGGGCGCGCCACCGACACGGTCGCGGCGTTCGCGAACCTCTGGTACGCCGATGTCGTGAGCCGCACCAACAGCGCGCCGCGCAACATCCGGCGGGTCCTCGACAAGGACGTCCTGCCCGCTATCGGCGACAAGCCCGTAGCCGACGTCACCATTCCGGACATCCTCGCGATTACGGACGCTGTGAAAGCTCACGGCGCGGACCAGATGGCGCTGCAGACCCGGAATGTCATCAAGCGCCTTTTCGCCTACGCAATCGCTCGCGGCAAGACGCGCTTCAACCCGGCCGCCGCCATCGAGGCGCGGTTCATCGCGACGGCACGCAGCCGCGATGTGGCGCTGAGCCAGCAGGAGATCGGCCAGCTGCTGCGCGGCATCTACCAGTCTTCCATCCGCCGGCAGTACAAGCTCGCGCTGCACTTGCTGGTGCTGTGCATGATCCGCAAGGGCGAGCTGATCGGCGCGCGCTGGGACGAGATCAACTTCGAAAAGTCGGAATGGCTGATTCCGGCGGAGCGTATGAAGAAGGACAAGCCGCACCTGGTGCCGTTGTCCAAACAAGCAGTGGCGATGTTCGAGGAATTGAAGGGGCTCGCCAGCAAGTCGCAGTGGGTGCTGCCAAGCCGCAACACGCTGAAGGAGCCGATCGCCCACAGCACGCTCAACCAGGCGATCCGCTCGCTCGACCTCGGCGTGCGGGAATTCGTGATTCACGATTTCCGCCGCACGGCCTCGACGCAGCTGCACGAGGCCGGCTTCAACTCCGACTGGATCGAGAAGGCGCTTGCGCACGAGCAGAAGGGCGTCCGCGGTGTCTACAACAAGGCCGAGTACCTCGCGCAGCGCCGCGAGATGCTGCAGTGGTGGGCGGACCTCGTGGACGCGCAGATCGAGGAGGGGAGGAAGGTCGTGATCGGGCGGTTCGGGAAAGCGTTTCAGGCGGCGTGACGAGCCAATTATCAAAGCAAGAGTTCAAGCTCACGGCGATCGCCGAAGGCAATACCGATGAAGTTGGTCGTTCTACTGCTCCTCGCCGCTGTCATCGGCTTTCTCTTCGGCCGGCGCCGGTCCAGCTCACCGCAAAGCCGTGGCGAAGCTGCGGTAAGAAACGCCATCCAGTCGCACTTCACATCTCCCGACTACCACCTGCTCAACAATGTGACGCTGCGGCTGGAGGACGGCACCACGCAGATCGATCACATCCTCGTTTCCCGATTTGGCGTCTTTGTGATCGAGACCAAGGACTACCGCGGCTGGATCTTCGCCAACCCCCAGCATGCAACGTGGACGCAAGTGCTATTCAGGGCAAAGTTCAAA
>JANXQL010000161.1 GCA_025356815.1 Pseudomonadota bacterium | reverse complement strand
GCCAGGGCATCGAGGGACGAGTGGCCGGCCGCACCTACCGGATCGGCACGGCAGCGTTCGTGGCGATCCTGGCAGGCCCCCAGCCAGCCGTCCTCGGCGCCCAGATGCATCGCCGCCTCGGCCAGGTCGCCCGGCGCGGGTCCTGCCAGGATCGCCACGAACGCTGCCGTGCCGATCCGGTAGGTGCGGCCGGCCACTCGTCCCTCGATGCCCTGGCCCGGGTGGATCGAGGGGATCTCGGCCGGTGTGGCGGCGATGGCGTCGAACGCCCGCGACAACGGGTGCTCGGAGCCGCGCTCGAGCGCGCCGGCGATCGTCAGTGCCGTGTCCTGCGCGATGCCGCGGCTGATGACGCGCTCCACGCGCGGGTGGCCGAGGGTGAGCGTACCGGTCTTGTCGAACAGCACGCGGTCCGCGGTCGCCAGCGACTCCAGCGCATCCGGCCGCGTGACCAGCAGGCCCGACCGCGCGAGCGTCGCGGTGGCCGCGGTGATCGCCGTGGGCGTCGCGAGCGACAGCGCGCAGGGGCAGGTGACCACCAGCACGGCGAGCGTCGCCTCGAACGCCCGTGACGGATCGACATACAGCCAGAGGGCGGCGACCAGCAGCGCGCCGACCAGCACCCGCGTCACGAACCACGCCGCCGCGCGATCCGCCAGCCGTGCGATCCGGGGCCGCTCGGTCTGCGCGCGTTCGAGCAGGCGGACGATGCCGGCAAGGACCGTGGACTGGCCGACCGCGGTCAGCTCGACCTCCACCGGCGCGCCGCGATTGAGGGCGCCGGCGATCACGGCGGTGCCCGGCGGCTTCGCGACCGGCAGCGACTCTCCGGTCAGCAGCGCCTCGTCGGCCTCGGTCATGCCGTGCACGATGCCATCGGCGGGGAAGCACTCGCCGACCGCCACCCAGATGCGCTCACCCGAGCCGAGGTTCGCGACCGGCACGCGCTCGCGCAGTCCATCGACGACCCGCACGGCCGTGGCGGGAACGAGCCGCAGCAGCGCTTCGGCCGTCGAGCCTGCGCGGTGGCGCGCCAGCATCTCGACGTAGCGGCCGAGCAGCAGCAGGAAGATGAACATCGTCACCGAGTCGAAGTACACATCGCCACGGTGCAGGAACGTATTCCAGGCGCTGGCCACGAACGCGAGCCCGATGCCGATCGCGACCGGCAGGTCCATGCCGATGTGGCGCGCGCGCAGCGAAGCGGCCGCGCCTGCGAAGAACGGCCGGCCCGAATAGAACAGCACTGGCGTCGTGACCACCAGGCAGATGATGCGCATGTATTCGCGGATGACCGGGTCCATGCCATCGATCGCGCCGACGTACAGCGCGGTCGCGATCATCATCACCTGCATCATGCCGAAGCCGGCGACCGCGAGGCGCTTGAGCGCGCCGCGTCGCTCACGCGTGGCCACCGCGAGCGTGTCGGTCGCGCCGAGCACGTGCGGCCGGTAGCCGAGCGTGGCGACCGAGCGCAGCACCTCGGCGAGCCCGACGCGCGCCGGGTCGAAGGCGACCTGCGCGCGCGCGGTGGCGGGATTGACGTTGGCGCGGCTGATGCCGGGCAGCCGGTCGAGCCGCTCGCCGATCAGCCAGCTGCAGGCCGAGCAGCGCAGGCCCTCGATCAGCAGGTTGACCACCCGCAGGGGGCCCTCCCGGCCGACCAGCGGCGCCTGCACCTCCGGGCGGTCGTAGGTAGACCAGACGTCGTCCGTGTCCGCCTGCGGACGCGGTGCGGCAGCCGTGCGGAAGCGGTAGTAGTCACCCAGACCCGCATCGCGGATCATCTCGGCTGCCGCGCGACAGCCGATGCAGCAGACCGGTCGCGACTGACCGTCCAGCGTGACCTCGGTCGCGACGCCTGGCGGGATGGGCTCGCCGCAGTGGAAGCAGCCGGGCCCGCCGCCGTTCACAAGGTCGTCCGGGGACGCAGCTGCAACGCAGCGCGCTCACCGACAAACTCGCCCGTCAGCCGCCAGGCGCGGTTCGCGGGCGTGATCTCCACGAACCAGTGGCCGCTGGCCAGCGGCGGCAAGGAGCCCGCGTAGCGGCCGTCGCCGCTGCTGCTCAGGCTCACCATCTGGTCCTGCTCGGCGCGGGTCGAGTGCGACAGCAGCACGACGAGGCTGTTCGGCAGCGATGCATGGCCGCTAGCGAGCGTCACGTGCACCTGGCCGTCGCCGAGCGCGAGCGTCGCGCTCACGCCGGCGGCCCTCGCCGCGCGGTCGCGGGTCGGGTCCTGGTGGATCGCAAGGCCCTCCTTGCGCACCTCGTCGGCGACCGGCGCGTCCGCGCCGCGGTAGGCGATCAACACCGTCGACAGCCCCGCGACGACGGTCAGGGCCGGGATCGCGATCACCAGCCACAGCAACGGCTCGCGGAACCAGGGGCGCTGCGGCATCGGCTCGCCGGCGGAGTGGGGAGTGCTCATGGCAGATCCTTGCGCTAAGGGGGCGCGATGAAGCGGGCTTTTTCCCGGACCCGGCGCGACGGGTCGTCGGCGTCGCTCAGCAGGAAGTGGATGTCGTGACCGCGATGCACGGATCCTGCCGGGACATCGACGCGCACGGCAGCCGAGTAGACCTCGCCCCCGTCGACACGCCAGGCGAGCGGCTCACCGTCGAGGTGGATGCCGTCGAGGCCCTCGACCGTGAGGCGATAGGTGCGCGCCCGCTGATCCTTGTTGATGATCCGCAGAAAGTAGACGTTCTCGATCTGGTCGTGTCCCGTCTCGCGATACAGCGCGCCGCGATCGCGGATCACGTCGAGCCCGACGGTGTTGCGCATCAGCAGCGCGGTGAACCCGACCGCGAAGATCAGGCCGAGCAGCGTCGCGTAGACCAGCGTGCGCGGGCGCAGCACCTTGGAGGCGCGCCCGTCGAGGGCGTTCTGCGTCGTGTAGCGGATCAGCCCGCGCGGGTAGCCGACGCGGTCCATGACCGTGTCGCAGGCATCGATGCAGGCGGCGCAGGCGATGCACTCGTACTGCAGTCCATTGCGGATGTCGATGCCGGTCGGGCAGACCTGCACGCAGACGGTGCAGTCGATGCAGTCGCCCAGGCCCTTGGCGCGATGGTCGGTGCCGCGCGCGCGCGGTCCGCGCGACTCGCCGCGCTGCGTGTCGTAGGTGATGATCAGCGTGTCGCGATCGAACATCGCACTCTGGAAGCGCGCGTACGGGCACATGTACAGGCAGACCTGCTCGCGCATGTAGCCGGCGTTGGCATAGGTCGCGCCGGCGTAGAACAGCGTCCAGAACAGTGCCCAGCCGCCGAGCGTCCAGGTCAGCAGGTCGTGCGCCAGCTGCGTGATCGGCGCGAAGAAGCCGACGAACGACACGCCCGTCCACAGCGCGAATACGATCCAGATCAGCTGCTTGAGTGCCTTGCGCGCGATCTTGTCGGCGCTCCAGGGGGCCTTGTCGAGCTTCATGCGTCTGGCGCGGTCGCCCTCGATCGCCGCCTCGATCCAGACGAACACCTCGGTCCAGACCGTCTGCGGGCAGGCGTAACCGCACCACAGCCGGCCCGCCATGGCCGTAAAGAAGAACAGCGACAGGCCGAGCAGGATCAACAGCCAGGTGAGGAAGATGAAGTCCTGCGGCCAGAGCACGAGGCCGAAGATCCAGAACTTGCGCGCCGGCAGGTCGAACAGCACGGCCTGGCGACCGTCCCACTTGAACCAGGGCACCAGGTAGAACAGGCCCAGCAGCGTGAACACGGCGCCGCGGCGCAGCCGGTCGAATCGGCCAGCCACTTCGCGCGGATAGACCTTGACGTGCTTGGCGTAGAAAGACTGCCCGCCTTCCGGCTCCGCAGCGCCGGGGCGGGGATCAGTGGGGGCGTTCACGGGCGCTCGCTCTCGCGGATCGCGGGGCATTGCCCCGGCGCGACGGTTTCAGTGCGCGCCAGGTACAGGGTCAGGGTTGCCGACAGGGTTGTGAATCCCCAGAAGAAGAAGAACCCGATCGCGTAGCCGGCGTTGTGGTTGGCGACTAACTCGGCGAGGGAGGTGCCCTCGCCGAGGTCTACCGGGTCGAAGATCGCGAAGAAGAACATCGTCTGTGCCGCGGCGGCGAGGAACGATGGCCACAGCACGATCGCCACGTCGCGCGTGATCCGGCTCCAGCCGGGGACCCTGGGCGGCGACGCGGCGGACCGGGGTTCGAGGTTGGCGTCGCCGGCCATGGGGTTCTTCAGTGGACTGCTGGTTCCGGCGCGGCGTCGCTGGCGGGTGCTGTCGCCGGGACGGCCTCCGCCGGTGGCGGGGCGAGGCTGTAGACGTAGGCCGCCAGCAGCTTCACCTTCTGTTCTCCGAGCGTATCAAGCCACGCCGGCATCCGGTTGGTACGTCCATTGGAGACCGTCTCCTTGATCGTATCCAGCGCGCTGCCGTAGATCCAGTAGT
Organism: Pseudomonadota bacterium; assembly: GCA_025356815.1. Classification (GTDB taxonomy): domain Bacteria; phylum Pseudomonadota; class Gammaproteobacteria; order Steroidobacterales; family Steroidobacteraceae; genus CAIKZZ01. The sequence continues at coordinate 7,029 of JANXQL010000161.1, read as the reverse complement.
CGTCGGTCAGGTTCGGCGCGCCAAGGGCCTTGTTGCCCTTGCCGTCCGGACCGTGGCATGCCGAGCAGATCGCCGCGAACTTCTCCTTGCCGACGGCCGCCGCCGCAGCGTCCGGCGCCGCGCGCCCGGACAGCGTGTAGGCGTAGTTGGCAACTTGCATGACGCCGTCCGCGCCGAGTGCGTCCTTCCATGCCGGCATCACGCCTGCCCGTCCGGCGCTGATGGTGGCGACGATGTCGTCGGCCGTGCGTCCCCAGGTCAGGTTCGGGCTGGTCAGGTTCGGGAAGCCCTTGGCGCCGTGCGCGTCGGAGCCATGGCACATCGCGCAGTTCGCCGCGAACAGGTTCTTGGCAATCTTCAGCGCAGCCGGATCCCGGGCCAGGTCCTCTACGCTCACGCCGCTGAACCGGGCGAACTCGCGCGCGACGATTGCGTCGGCGTCCGCCTTCTGCGCCTGCCACTGGCTGATCTGTGACCAGCCGAGCGTGCCTTTGAAGGCGCCGAAGCCGGGAAACAGCAGCAGATAGAGCAGGGCGAACGCGATCGACGCGTAAAAAATGCCCAGCCACCAGCGTGGCAGCGGGTTGTTGTACTCGCGCAGGTCGCCGTCCCAGACGTGCCCGGTGGTCTCGGGGCCCGCCTGCTGGTCGCCCTGCTTGCGCCGCGCTGTCGCAAGCAGCAACCAGGCGACGAAGCCGATGTTCAGGGTGACGAGGCCAGCGATCCACAAATTCCAAAAGCCACTCATGACTGAGCTCCCGGCGTCTGACGTGCATCTTCCTCAAGCGGCATGCGCGCAGCGGCGTCAAACGCGCTGCTGCGGCGCCGGCTGTAGCTCCAGGCCACGACGCCGAGGAAGGCGATCATGGACAGCAGGGTCGAGATTCCGGCGACCCATCCGTACAGGGTTGGACTCATCGTCAGTTCTTCCAGCTCTTGGACGCGAGGCCGAGGTGCTGCAGGTAGTCGATCAGCGCATCCTGCTCGCTCTTGCCCTCGACCGCGGCCTTGGCGCCGGCGATGTCGGCGTCGGAGTACGGCACGCCGACCATGCGCAGCGCCTTCAGCTTGCGCGCCGTGATGTCGGAGTCGACTTTTGTGGTCGCGAGCCACGGGAATCCGGGCATGTTCGACTCGGGGACGACGTCACGCGGGTTATTGAGATGGGCGCGGTGCCACTCGTCCGAGTAGCGGGCGCCGACGCGGGCGAGGTCCGGCCCCGTGCGCTTCGAGCCGAACTGGAACGGGTGGTCGTATACCGACTCGCCGGCCACCGAGTAGTGGCCGTAGCGCTCGGTCTCGGCACGCAGCGGACGGATCATCTGCGAGTGGCAGTTGTAGCAGCCCTCGCGCAGGTAGATGTCGCGACCCTCGACCTGCAGCGCGGTGTACGGCACTACGCCCGGCGCGGGGTCCGTGACCTGGCTGCTGAAATACAGCGGCACGATCTCCACCAGTCCGCCGACGCTGATGACGATCGCCGTCAGCACGCCCAGCAGGCCGACGTTCTTTTCGATCTTTTCGTGGTTCATGAGTTGGCTTCCAGATTCGGTTGCAGCGCCGAGCTCAGCCGTGCGCCGGCAGGGGCACCGGCTGCGCAGCGGTCGATGCGTTCGGGGCGGTCACGGTCTTCCAGACGTTGTAGGCCATCAGGAACATGCCCGACAGCACCATCACGCCGCCCGTCAGCCGCACCGCGTAGAACGGATAGGTCGCCTTGAGCGCCTCGACGAAGGTGTAGGTCAGCGTGCCGTCCGCGTTGGTCGCGCGCCACATCAGGCCCTGCGTGACGCCGGAGATCCACATCGCCGCGACGTACAGCACGACGCCGATCGTCATGACCCAGAAGTGGATGTCGATGAGCTTGGTGCTGTGCATCTCAATGCGCCCGTACAGGCGCGGGATGAGGATGTAGAGCGCGCCGATCGACACCATCGCCACCCAGCCGAGCGCGCCGGAGTGCACGTGGCCGATCGTCCAGTCGGTGTAGTGGGAGAGCGCGTTGACCGTCTTGATCGACATCATCGGTCCCTCGAACGTCGACATGCCGTAGAACGACAGCGAGACAATCAGGAACTTCAGGATCGGGTCGGTGCGCAGCTTATGCCAGGCGCCGGAGAGGGTCATGATGCCGTTGATCATGCCGCCCCACGACGGCGCGATCAGGATCAGCGAGAACACCATGCCCAGTGACTGCGCCCAGTCCGGCAGCGAGGTGTAGATCAGGTGGTGCGGGCCGGCCCACATGTACACCGAGATCAGCGCCCAGAAGTGCACGACCGACAGGCGGTACGAGTACACCGGCCGGCCGGCCTGCTTCGGTACGAAGTAGTACATGATGCCGAGGAAGCCGGCGGTCAGGAAGAAGCCGACTGCGTTGTGGCCATACCACCACTGCACCATCGCATCGACGACGCCTGCGTAGGCCGAGTAGGACTTGAAGAGGGTCACGGGGATTTCGGCGCTGTTGACGATGTGCAGCACCGCCACGGTGATGATGAACGCCGCAAAGAACCAGTTGGCGACGAAGATGTGCTTGACCTTGCGCTTGACGATCGTGCCCAGGAAGACGATCGCATAGCACACCCAGACGACGGCGATCGCGAGGTCGATCGGCCATTCCAGCTCGGCGTATTCCTTGCCGGTGGTGATGCCCAGCGGCAGCGTGATCGCGGCGGCGAGGATGATCGCCTGCCAGCCCCAGAAGGTGAATGTCGCCAGCGGTCCTGCGAACAGCCGGGCATGCAGGTGCGCTGCACGATGTAGTAGGACGTCGAGAACAGGGCGCTGCCGCCAAAGGCGAAGATCACCGCGTTCGTGTGCAGCGGCCGCAGTCGGCCGTAGCTGAGCCAGGCGATGTCGAAGTTCAGGGCCGGGAACAGCAACTGGGCGGCGATGACGACGCCGACCAGCATGCCGACGATGCCCCAGACCACGGTCATCAGGGCGAACTGTCGGACGACAGCATCGTTGTAGGTTTCCGTGCTTTGCATGTGCGTTCCGTTCCGCAGGAGGGTAGGGGCGGCCAGTCCCGGCCGATTATTGCAGCGCGGGGAGCCTACGGGAGGGTATGCCCCGAACCCCATACGCAAATGTGCTAATGCCCTGCGGGTTGACCTACTTCCCTTTGTGGCGTTGCTTTTCGCCGGTTCCCGGGCCGGCCGGGGTCAGCGTCTGTCCAGGACCCGGGCGGCGGCGGCGTTCTGCAGCGCCGGCTAATCCCGGTATAGTCGCGCCATGTCCCCCGGCCCGTCGCCGGGCGCTCCAGATAGCATGTCCCAAAGTGAATTCCGTGCCCGCGCACGGCGCCTGCGCGACGCCCGCCGCCTGATCGTCAAGGTCGGTTCGGCCCTGCTCGTGGACGCCAAGACCGGCCGCCTGAATCGGGCCTGGCTCGAGACCCTGGCGGACGACCTCGCCGAGGCGGCCGGGCGAGGCCAGCAGCTGATCGTGGTGTCCAGCGGCGCGATTGCGCTCGGCCGCAGGCATCTGGGGCTCGCCGCCGGGCGCCTGCGCCTGGAGGAGAGCCAGGCCGCGGCCGCGGTCGGCCAGATCCGCCTCGCGCGGGCCTGGCAGGAAATCCTCGAGGAGCGGGGGCTGGCGGTCGCGCAGGTGCTGCTGACCCTCGAGGACACCGAGGTGCGCCGTCGCTACCTCAATGCCCGCGCCACGCTCAATACGCTGCTCGGCCTGGGCGCCGTCCCGGTCATCAACGAGAACGACACCGTCGCGACCGCGGAGATCCGTTACGGCGACAACGACCGGCTGGCGGCACGGGTCGCGCAGATGGCGAGCGCCGAGTGCGTGGTGCTGCTGTCGGACATCGACGGCCTGTACAGCGCCGATCCCGGTCGCGACCCGAACGCACGCTTCCTGCCGGAGATCCGCGAGATCAACGACGCGGTCGAGGCCATGGCGAGCGGACCCACCTCCGGGGTCGGCTCCGGCGGCATGACGACCAAGATCGCCGCGGCGCGCATCGCGGTCGCCGCAGGCAGCAGCCTGTGCATCGCCAGCGGCCGGCGCCCCCACCCCCTGCGGGCGATCCTTGACGGCGAGCGCTGCAGCTGGTTCCTGCCGGGCACGACGCCGCTTGCGATGCGCAAGCAGTGGATCGCGGGCACGCTCAAGCCGCGTGGCCGGCTCGCGATCGACGCCGGCGCGGCCGCGGCACTGGGTCGTGGCAAGAGCCTGCTGCCGGCAGGCGTGGTCCGCGTCAGCGGACGGTTCGAACGAGGCGACACGGTCAGCGTGGTCGCCGACGGTCGCGAGATCGCGCGCGGCCTTGCCGCCTACTCGTCGACGGATGCGGCGCTGATCGCCGGCCAGCGCAGCGCGCAGATCGAGTCGCTGCTCGGGTACAGTGGCCGCGAGGAACTGATCCATCGCGACGACCTGGTGATGCTCGGTGAATGAGATGCCACCCGATCAGACTCCGGCGCCGGCCGACGCCAGCGCCGCCCTCGGCGCCACGATGCTGCAGCTCGGCGAGGCCGCGCTGGTCGCGGCCGAAGTGCTCGCCGCCGCGCCGCGCGCGCTCAAGGACGCGGCCCTGCTCGCCGCGGCCGCGGCGATCCGCGCCGACGTGCCACACCTGCTCGCGGCCAATGCGCGCGACATGCAGGCTGCCCGTGCCCGGGGCCTGAGCGGTGCGCTGCTCGACCGCCTGGCTCTGGACGCGGCCCGCGTCGAGGCGATGGCGCGGGGACTGGAGCAGGTCGCGGCGCTTGAGGATCCGATCGGCGCCGTGATCGCCGAGTGGACGCGCCCGAACGGCCTGCACTTCCAGCGCGTTCGCGTGCCGCTGGGGGTCATCGCAATCATCTACGAGAGTCGCCCGAACGTGACGGCCGATGCGGGCGCGCTGTGCCTGAAGTCCGGCAACGCCGTGATCCTGCGTCCGGGCTCGGAGAGCTTCCACTCAAGCGCTGCGATCCATGCCTGCCTCGAGGCGGGCCTGCAGGCCGCGGGCCTGCCCGCATCCTGCATCCAGCGCGTGCCGACCACCGACCGCGAAGCGGTGCGCTACCTCCTGGCCGGCATGACCGACTACATCGACGTGGTCGTGCCGCGCGGCGGCAAGGGGCTGATCGAGCGCGTCCAGCGCGAGGCGCGCGTGCCGGTGATCGGTCATCTGGACGGCAACTGTCACGTCTACGTTGATCGCGACGCGGACCTGCCGATGGCGCGCGAGATCGTGCTCAACGCCAAGCTGCGACGCACCGGCGTCTGCGGGGCGGCCGAGACGCTGCTGATAGACACCGCCGCGGCGCCGACCCACCTCGCACCGCTGCTGCGCGCACTGCTGGATGCCGGCTGCGAGGTGCGCGGGGATGCCGCCTGCCAGGCCGCCGACCCGCGCGTGCGGCCCGCGACCGAGCAGGACTGGCTGACCGAGTACCTCGATTCGATCATCGCCGCGCGGGTCGTGCCGGGCGTGGAGGCCGCGATCGCGCACATCAGCCGTTACGGCTCGGCGCATACCGAGTCGATCGTGACCGAGAATGCCGCCACGGCCGAGCGCTTCCTTGCCGGTGTCGACAGCGCCATCGTGCTGCACAACGCCTCGACGCAGTTTGCCGACGGCGGCGAGTTCGGGATGGGGGCGGAGATCGGCATCTCGACCGACCGCTTCCACGCACGCGGCCCGGTCGGCCTCGAGCAGCTGACCAGCTACAAGTACGTGGTGCGCGGCACGGGCCAGGTGCGGCCCGGCTGATCCCTGCGCGTCAGCCGCCGGCCTGCGCGGCGAGCCCGCCACGCAGCGAGTGGATGCCGGTGCGCCCGAGCGCGTGCAGCGCTTCCGCCGCGCCCTGCGAGCGTTGGCCACGGGCACACACGAGCAGGTAGCGCGCGCCGGCTGGCAGCTGGGCGGGATCTTCGAGCAGCCGCCCGACGGGCAGGTGCAGGTGCGCGACCGGCAGCGGCGTGAGCGCCGCCTCGGCGGCCTCGCGCAGATCGACGACCGTCCAGCCGGACAGCGCCCCGGGCGCGGTCAGGTCCAGTGCCACCTCGAGGTCCGCCGGCACCACGCCGGTCGACGGCAGGCGCGTGCAGCGGCCGGCCGCGCAGGACGGCGCGCGTGGCGCGTGCAGTCGCCGCGTCTCGAGCGTACGCAGGTCCACCAGCACGAGCGCGCCGACCGCCGGCGAGGCCACGCCGAGGATCAGCTTGAGCACCTCGAGCGCCTGCAGGCTGCCGAGGACGCCGGGCACCGGGCCGAGGACGCCGGCCTCGGCGCAGTTGCCGACCAGACCATCGCGCACGCCCTCCGGCCAGATGCATCGCAGGCAGGCGGAGCCGGGGGTCAGCACCTGCAGCTGGCCTTCGTACTGGTAGACGCTTGCCACCACTGCCGGCCTGCCGAGCGCGACGGCGACGTCGCTGACTAGAAAGCGCGTGCGGAAGTTGTCGCTGCAGTCGACCAGCACGTCGAAACCGGCAGCAAGCGCCGGCAGCTGTGCGGCGTCTGCGCGCTGCAAGTAGGCGCGCACGTCGACTTCCGGGTTCAGCGCCCGCAGCCGTTGCGCCGCGAGCAGTGCCTTCGGGCGGCCGACGTCTGCGAGCGCATAGAGGGTCTGTCGATGCAGGTTCGAGGCGTCGAGCACGTCGTCGTCAACGACGCCGAGCGTGCCGATGCCGGCGCCGGCGAGGTAGGACAGCACGGGGGCGCCCAGACCGCCCGCGCCAACCACCAGCACTCGCGCGGCGCGCAGGCGTGCCTGGCCGGCGGCACCCACTTCGGGCAGCACCTGCTGGCGCGAGTAGTCCGGTTGCGGCAGACCGGTTGGATGCACGCCGATCGCCACCGGCGCGCGGGCGGCGCCCTCGTCCGGGCGGCCGTGCACGTGTGGGCCGTCATGCGCGTGATCGTGGTCGGCGTGTGCAGCAGTGGCCGTCGTCGATGGCGCTGCGGCGCAGCGCTCGCAGTTGACCCAACCGGAGTCGCCGTCGACGTAGTGTTCCTTCTTCCAGATCGGGACGCGGTGCTTCACCTCATCGATGATGTAGCGGCAGGCCGCGAACGCC
>JANXQL010000155.1 GCA_025356815.1 Pseudomonadota bacterium | reverse complement strand
CTGATCCTCAATCCGTTCGATGCGCGCTCGGCCCGCTGGGATCCGTTCCGCGAGCTGCGGGCGCCGTACGACGCCGAGCAGCTGGCGCGCTCGCTGATCGGCGACGGGCACGGCAGCGAACAGGCATGGCGCGGCTATGCGCAGACGCTGCTCGCCGCGCTGTTGCAGCAGCTCGCGCAGGAGCCGGGCGACCGGCTCGCCGCGCTGCTGCGCCTGGCGACGTCGGCGGAGATCGCCGAGCTGCGCGCGCTGCTGGGCGAGACCTCGGCCGCCGCGCTGCTGGAGTCGGGCAACGAGCGCATGTTCGGCTCGGTGCGGGCGGTCGCCGTGTCACGGCTCGCGCCGCTCGTGCACGTGCGCGCGCAGCGGGCGCCTTCGATGTCGGTTCGCGACTGGATCGAGCACGGCCGCGGCGTGCTGTTCCTGCCATACCGCGCCGACCAGATCGCGGCGCTGCGCTTTCTGATCTCGACCTGGATGCGAACGGCGATCTTCCAGACCATGAGCCAGGGCGAGGCGGATCATCGGCTCTGGTTCACGGTCGACGAACTGGACGCGCTCGGCGCGATCGACGGTTTGAGCGACGCCCTTGCGCGGCTGCGCAAGTTCGGCGGCCGCTGCGTACTCGGCTTCCAGTCGATCGCACAGGTGTCCGGAACGTATGGTGCCGCCGGCGCCCATACCATCGTAGAGAACTGTGCCAACACGCTGCTGCTGCGCTGCTCGGCGTCGGAGGGCGGCGGTACCGCGCAGTTCGCCGCGCGGCTGGTCGGTGAGCGGGAGGTGGAGCGCGAGCAGGTCAGCCACAGTCGCGCCGGTCCCTGGTGGGGCGGCGGACAGCGCAGCACCAGCCACAGCCGACACCGCGCGGTGGAGCCGGCGCTGCTGGCCGCGGAGTTGGAGCAGCTGGCGGACCTGGAGGGGTATCTGAAGCTCGCCTCGTCCGCGCAGTGGATGCGGGTGCGGCTGCTGCGCTGATGACCACTCGCGCCGCGCGGCCCGCTGTCTCGAGTGGGCTTGCCGCTGCCGGTGCTGCACCGATCCCCGCGCTCCCTTAGGATGGAGGGGCGAACGAGGGGGTGACCCGGTGTCAGCGGCAGGGCAGGCAACGACGGATGGACGCGACCGACGGCGGAGCGCGCCGCTTGCCGGCTGAACGCGCCGTGACCGGCGCGCACGCCGCACTGACGCTGGCGGGCGTCGGACGCGAGGTCGACGGGGTCTTGCACCTGCACCCGACGAACCTTGCGCTGGTGCCGGGTGAGCTGAACGTGCTGCTGGGCGAGACCGGCGCCGGCAAGACGACGCTGCTACGGCTGATCGCCGGGCTGGACGCGCCGAGCCAGGGCCGGCTGCTGCACGCGGGACGGGATCTGACCGGCGTGCCGGTGCGCGAGCGCGACCTGGCGATGGTCTACCAGCAGTTCATCAACTATCCCTCGCTGAGCGTGCGCGAGAACATCGCCTCGCCGCTGCGTCTGCGGCGCCGGCCCGCGGCCGAGGTGACGGCACGGGTGGCCGAGGTCGCGTCCGCCCTGCACCTGACCGAGTTCCTCGATCGTCGTCCGGGTGAACTGTCCGGCGGCCAGCAGCAGCGCACGGCGATGGCGCGAGCGCTGGCGAAGGACGCGTCGCTGCTGCTCCTGGACGAGCCGCTCGGCAACCTCGACTACAAGCTGCGCGAGGAGCTGAGGGCCGAACTGCTGCAGCTGCTGGCCGCGCGGCGCACGACGGTCGTCTACGCGACCACCGAGCCGCAGGAGGCGCTGCAGCTGGGCGGCCACGTGGCGGTGCTGGCGGCGGGCCGGCTACTGCAGGCCGGGCCGACGCTCGCGGTGTTTGCCCGACCGGCGTCGCTGGCCGCGGCGCGGGCCTTCAGCGATCCACCGCTGAACGCGCTGCCGGCGGTGTTCGACCCCGCCGACGGCCGGGTGCGGGTGGCCGGCGGCGTCTGGCTGCAGCTACCGGCGGCGGCGGTCGCGCGCCTGCGCGCGGCCGGGACGCGCGCGCTGCTGCTCGGCGTGCGGCCGCACCAGTTCCGCCTCAGTCCGGGCGAGGGCGGGCCACACGTGCTCGCAGGTCAGGTCGAGCTTGCCGAGATCAGCGGATCCGACACCTACCTGCACGTCGCGTGCACCGATGGCACGGTGGTCGCGCAGTTGCCGGGCGTGCACGCCTTCACGCTGGGTGCGCCGGTGCGCCTGCAGGTGGATGCGCGCGGCCTGCTCGGCTTCGCGACCACCGGTGAGCGCCTGTTCGCGCCGGGGGATGCCTGATGGCCCGCATTGACTTCGTCGACCTGGCGCATCGCTACGGCGGCAGCGACACCCCGTGGGCCCTGCAGCCGCTGACCATGACCTGGGAGGAGGGCGGCGCGTACGCGCTGCTCGGACCCTCGGGCTGCGGCAAGACCACGCTGCTCAAGCTGGTGTCCGGCCTGCTGACGCCGACCCGCGGGCGGCTGCTGTTCGATGGCCGCGACGTGACCGCGCTCGGCCCGCGCGCCCGCAACATCGCGCAGGTGTTCCAGTTCCCGGTGCTGTACGACACGATGAGCGTGTTCGACAACCTCGCCTTTCCGCTGCGCAACCGCGGCTGGCCCGAGCCGGACGTACGCCGCCGCGTGCAGGAGGTGGCCGAGCTCCTGGAGCTGTCCGGCGACCTGCCGTTGCAGGCACGCGGACTGCCCGCGGACGTGCAGCAGCGGATTTCGCTCGGCCGGGGACTGGTGCGCACCGACGTCGCGGTCGTGCTGCTGGACGAGCCGCTGACGGTGATCGACCCGCACCTGAAGTGGCTGCTGCGACGCAAGCTCAAGCAGGTGCATGCGCAGCTGAAGGTGTCGCTGATCTACGTGACGCATGACCAGGTCGAGGCACTGACCTTCGCCGACCTGGTGGTGCTGATGGAGTCCGGCAGGGTGCTGCAGGTCGGCACACCCGAGGCGCTGTACGCCGCGCCTGCGCACACCTTCGTCGGGCATTTCATCGGCTCGCCGGGCATGAACCTGCTGCCCTGCGAGCTCGCCGAGCACGGCGTTCGCATCGGCGCCGACACGCTGCGCCTCGACCCGCCACTGCTCGCGGCGGCCCGGCGCATGCTCGCGACGACGCCCGCTGCCGCCTGCACGCTCGGCTTCCGGCCGGAAGCGGCCCGGCTGTGCGCCGCGACCGACCCCGACGCGCTTGCGGTACCGCTCGTGTCGGTACAGCCGCTGGGCACCCACTGGCTGCTGCGAGTATCGATCGGCGGCCATCCGGCGTGGGTGCGTGCGGCGGACGGCGTTGTGCCGGCGGCAGGCCGGGTGCCGCTGCGGCTGCCGTCGAGCGCGCTCGTGCTGTTCGTCGCCGGGCGACGCGTCGCGATGCCCGCTGACCCCTCGGCGGTCGCATGAAGCCCGTGAACTAGCGGGCCTGGTGGCTGGTCCTGCCGGTGCTGCTGTGCGTGGCGTTCTCGGCGGTGCTGCCGCTGATGACGATCGTGAACTACTCGGTGCAGGACATCATCAGCCCGACACAGAAGGTGTTCGTTGGCACCGAGTGGTTCCAGTCGGTGCTGCGCGACCCGGAGCTGCACGCGGCGCTACTGCGCCAGCTGCTGTTCTGCGGCTGCGTGCTGCTGATCCAGCTGCCGCTGGGCATGGCCGTGGCGCTGGCGATGCCCGCCCAGGGCTGGCGTGCGTCCCTTGCGCTGGTGCTGCTGGCGCTGCCGCTGCTGGTGCCGTGGAACGTCGTCGGCACCGTCTGGCAGGTCTTCGCACGCGAGGACATCGGACTGCTCGGGCAGCTGCTGCTGCGCGCCGGCATCCACTACAACTACGCGGCGGTCGCCCGCGACGCCTGGCTGACGGTGCTGCTGATGGATGTCTGGCACTGGACGCCACTGGTCGCGCTGCTGTGCTACGCCGGCCTGCGCGCGATCCCTGAGGTCTACTACCACGCGGCTGCCGTCGACGGGGCGTCGCGCTATGCGGTGTTTCGCTACATTCAGCTGCCGAAACTGCGCGGCGTGCTGATGATCGCGGTGCTGCTCAGGCTGATGGACAGCTTCATGATCTACACCGAGCCGTTCGTGCTGACCGGCGGTGGTCCCGGCAATGCCACGACGTTCCTGTCGCAGTACCTGACGCAGAAGGCGGTTGGCCAGTTCGATCTCGGCCCGGCGGCAGCCTTCTCGCTTGTCTACTTCCTGATCATCCTGGTGATGTGCTTCGTGCTTTACGGCCTGCTGCAGCAGGCCGACGGCCCCGCCGCAGCGGCCGGTCGCAGGCAAGCGCCATGAGGCTGCCGCGCCCGACGCTGGCTGGGGCGTTTCTGGTGCTGTACATCGGCTTCACGCTGCTGCCGCTGTACTGGATGGCAACGATGAGCGTGCGCAGCAACGAGGCTATCCTCGGCGCGTTCGCCTGGTTGCCGGAGTCGATCAGCTTCGCCAACTACCGCACGATCTTCACCGACCCGTCCTGGTACAGCGGCTATCTGAACTCGCTGCTGTACGTGACGATGAATACCGTGATGTCGGTGAGCGTCGCGCTGCCGGCCGCCTATGCGTTCTCGCGCTACCGCTTTCTCGGCGACCGGCACGTGTTCTTCTGGCTGCTGACCAATCGCATGACCCCGCCAGCGGTATTCCTGCTGCCGTTCTTCGAGCTGTACAGCACCCTGGGACTGACCGACACACACATCGGGGTTGCACTGGCGCACATGGTCTTCAACGTGCCGCTCGCGGTGTGGATCCTGGAAGGGTTCATGGCGGGTGTCCCGCGCGAGATCGACGAGACAGCGTGGATCGACGGCTACTCGTTCCCGCGCTTCTTCCTGCGGCTGTTCCTGCCGTTGATCAAGGCTGGCGTCGGCGTCACGGCATTCTTCTGCTTCATGTTCAGCTGGGT
>JANXQL010000119.1 GCA_025356815.1 Pseudomonadota bacterium | reverse complement strand
CTTGATCCGCGAGCCTGTGCGCACGATCGAGACCGCCTGCTTCATGCGCTATTGCCTGCTTACGGCCACGGACCGGCTGCTCATGATGGTCAGACGGCAGGTCGCCGACCTGTGGCGGCGCTCCGCCACCGGCGCCGACCTGGCGCACCGCAACTGGGCGACGCCGTACCAGGAGCTGCTCGCCGCCGTCGGCGCGATCGTCGCCGATCCCGCCGTCACCGATGTCGGGATCCGGGCGCAGCTACAGTGCTTGCTGGCCGAGCACCGCGCTCGCCGACCGGCCAGCCGCGCGCACCTCGTCCGCGAACGCCTCATCGACGGCGTACGTCCCGTGCGCTCGCTCCTGACCGCGCTGGTTCGGCTACCTTGGCAGGCGACCGCCGCTCACCCTGTGCTCGCGGGGCTTCAGCGCCTACACGATCTCTACGCGCACGAGCAGCGCCAGCTACCGCCCGGTACGACTGTATTCCTGGGACGCGTCTGGCAGGAGGCGCTCACCGGCCCCGACCGCGATCGCGCCTTCTGCGCCTTCGAGGTGGCGACGCTGCTGGCCCTGCGCCGGGCACTGCGCAACGGGACCATCTGGATTGACCACAGCCTCGCATTTCGCAGCCGGGATCGGCTCTTCATTCCCGCGGAACGCTGGCAAGTGCAGCGGCGTGCGCACTTTCGCCGGCTGGGTCTGCCCACCGATGCCATGGCGTTCCTCGAACCGCTCGTAGAGCGCGCCGAGGCCGGGATGACTGCCGTAGCCGCCGCCGCCGAGGCCGGCACGCTTCGCGTCGACGACGAGCTGCACCTGACTGCTGCGCGTCAATCAAGGTGAGAGTGGCGCGACAATCAAGATGAGAGAGCTTTCGGGGGTGTGGGGCTTTCGGGCGTAGCCCGGAAGCCCCACACCCCCGGGCCGATCCGGGCTCCGGGGAGGGGCGTCGGGTCGACGGTGATCGAGGTCGATCGGGTATGAAGGAGGCGTTTTCCAGTTTTCAGGGATACGCCTCATGCCCGGTCGCCACATCAACGATCACCAGATGAGGTTGTATATGAAAATCCGAGCGACCACCCCGGCGCCGGCGGCCGCCGCCGGCGCGTCGATCAGCGTCGCGAGCGCCTACCGGATCGACAGCGATCCGCGGCTGCCGTCCCAGAAGAAGCCGCCGCGGGGTCGGCGGCGACCCGATCCGCTGGTGGAGTTCTTCGACTCCGAGGTCGTGCCGATGCTGATCGCGGCGCCGGGGCTGCGCCCCATCGGCGTGTTCCAGGAGATGCAGCGGCGCCATCCATCGCTCGGGGAGAACGTTCGACGGACGCTCGAGCGGCGGATCCGAAGCTGGCGAGCGCTCCATGGCGGAGATCGGGACCTCGTCTTCCGCCAGGTGCATGAGCCCGGTCAGATGGGTCTGTCGGACTTCACTGAGATGGGCGATCTCAAGGTGGACGTCGCCGGCGTCCCGCTCGTGCACCGGCTCTACCACTTCCGGCTCGCGTGCTCAGGCTTTGAGCACGCTCACGTGATCCTCGGCGGCGAGAGCTACGTCGCCCTCGCCGAGGGGCTGCAGAACGCCCTGTGGGCGCTCGGCGGAGCGCCGCGTGAGCACCGCAGCGACAGTCTCTCGGCTGCGTTCCGTAATCTCGATCGGGAAGCCCGGGTGGACCTGACCACCCGATACGAGGCTCTGTGCCGGCATTACGGCATGGAACCGAGCCGCAACAACCGCGGCGTCGCGCACGAGAACGGTTCGATCGAGAGCCCGCACGGGCACTTGAAGCGCGCCATCGGCGATGCGCTGCTGTTACGCGGCAGTGGCCGCTTCGCTGACCTCGGAGCCTACCGCCGCTTCATCGACGAGATCGTGAGCCGCAAGAACGCCCGCAACGAGAAGCGCATTACTGCCGAGCGCAGAGTCCTGCAGCCGCTGCCGGCGAACCGGACCTGCGATTACGAGGACACGACTGCCGTGGTCACGAGCTCCGGCGGGTTCACGCTGAAGAAGGTGTTCTACACCGTGCCCTCGCGGCTGATCGGTCATCGGCTACGGGTGAAGCTCTACGACGATCGGCTGGATCTGCTCATCGGTACCACGTCGCTGCTGACGGTGCGGCGCGGGCGGCCGGGTCCGGACGGCAAGCACGGGCACGTCGTCGACTATCGGCACGTGATCCACGCGCTGCGCCGCAAGCCCATGGCGCTCCTGAACCTCGTGTACCGCGACGAGCTCTTTCCCCGCGAGGCGTACCGGCTCACGTTCGAGCGCCTGCGGGAGTGCTCGGAGAAGATCGCGTGCAAGACTCTGGTCGAGCTCCTTAGCCTCGCACATGACCGAACCTGCGAAGCGGAGTTGGCGGAGATCCTTACCGAACTTCTCGACACCGATCGGCTCCCGGACCTCGCGGCCCTGCAGGCCCGGTTCGCGCCTGATCCCGGGCGACTCCCTCAGGTGCACGTCGAGCTGATGCCTTTGTGCCGCTACGAGGCCCTGTGCGAGTCCACGTTCGGAGAAGCCGCATGAGCGCCGCGATCGATGCGACGCGCCTGAGCTTCCTCCTGAACGAACTGCGCCTGCCGGCGATCAAGCACGTGTGGGCGAAGTTTGCCGAGCGCTCGGACAAGGAGGGGTGGACGGCCGCTCGGTTCCTGGCCACGATCGCCGAGCATGAGCTCGCCGAGCGGGACCGGCGGCGGGTCGAGCGGCACCTCACCGAAGCGAAGCTGCTGCCGGGCAAGACCCTCGAGAACTTCGACTTCGACGAGACGCCGATGATCTCGAAGGCCCAGGTCTCGGCGCTGTGTGCCGGTGACGGCTGGCTCGAGGCCGGCGCCAACCTCTTGATGTTCGGTGGACCGGGCGGAGGGAAATCCCACTTGGCCTCGGCGATCGGCTTAGCCCTGGTCGCAGGTGGCTGGCGGGTCCACTTCGCCCGCACGACCGACCTCGTGCAGAAGCTGCAGGTCGCGCGGCGGGAGCTCGCACTCGAGTCGGCCATCGCCGCCCTTGAGCGCTACGACCTTCTGATCCTCGACGACATCACCTACGTCAACAAGGACCAAGCGGAGACCTCCGTGCTCTTCGAGCTGATCAGCGCTCGCTATGAACGACGCTCGATGCTCATCACGGCGAACCAGTCGTTCGGAGAATGGGGAAAAATCTTCCCGGACCCCGCCATGACCCTCGCGGCGGTCGACCGCCTCGTGCACCACGCGACGATCTTCGAGATGAACGTCGACAGCTACCGCCGTCGCACCGCCATCGGGCGCAAACAGGGACGTCCCGCTCAGCACGCAACACCGAAGAACGTCCGGCTCAAACCGGCGCACGACAATCAACCTGAGACATAGTCCTTGCCAGCGACAAACAGGACCGGCATGCTCAGCTCGCCACGGTCACCGATCTCCCATCCTGATCGTCGCGCGCTCTCATCCAGATCGACGCGCCACACAGAGATCTCGCTAGATCCTGTCTTAAACGGTCTTCTGGCGCAGCGCCTCCGTCCTGATGATCACTCTCATCCTCGGCTGGCGACTGGAATATCGTGTCGAGCACGTCAACAGCCGCGAGCCCTGATCGGCCAGCCGCAACTGCATCCGCTGCGTCGACGAGAGTACACGCTGCCTTGAGGGCCTCCAGCGTTGTGGCGGCCAGAAATACTACGCCAAGCCATTCTCTCTGGAACGGATTTGCCACGACGATACGCAGCGCGGGTCCATTTCTAACCTCGTCCGCAAAACGCAGTGACCTCAGCGCACGGGCGGCCTTCGGATTCTTCGTGAGTTCGTTCGACAACGATGGCGGCAGGTCGATCTCGAACGCTATGCCATCGGCCTCGAATTCAAAGCCAATCCCGCACTTTTGGGATCCCTTAGCGAACACGAACCGAACGTCTTGGGATTCTGCGGTTCGAGGACGTCGTATTGATGCATCTGAGGCGACGGCAAATCGTCGAACGAGCACTGGGGCGTGCTCGGAGTGCGCGTGATATCGCAGTTTCCGAATGAGCGCCGCTGCGGGCATATTCTTTGGAAGAAGCGCCTCAACGCCGCTAGCTCGAGTACAGATCTGACTCCGCCAGTCGAGTCGAGCATTCGAAGTGTCCTGAACTTGATTCTCTGGGAGCGACTGTAGTTTTACAACACGCGGTCGCAGCGCCTGTACATATGCCAGATCGTCACCATCCCTGACCGCCAACGGTTGGCAGTCATCGAATTCGTAGCATTGGTCAACATCAAGTTCGACTACGGAAACGGACGGATCCAGCACCGACGGCGCGATCCAGAGTGGTGCGTCGTATCGCCAAGAGACCTTACCCGGCGCGAATTCACCAAGCGCCTGCAGCACGGGAAGGTAATGCCTCGTAGTGATGCTCGTCCGTGCCCCGCTAGTCCCTGGGAGATCAACCTCCACCTCAGGAGGAGCGGCTCGGCCTGATCGTCGACCGCGAGCGGCTGAGCCGTGAGAACGGTCGAACGACCCGGCTGTTGCGCGCCGCGAAGCTCAAGCATGCACAGGCCAGCGTCGAGGACATCGACTACCGGCCGGTACGCGAGCTCGACAAGCGCCTGATCGCAACGCTCGCGACCGGCGACTGGATCCAGCGCGGCCAGGGGCTGGCGCTGACCGGCAAGACCGGCACCGGCAAAAGCTGGCTGTTCTGCGCGCTTGCGCGACAGGCCTGCCGGCAAGGGCGATCGGTCCGATACTGGCGACTGCCGCGGCTGCTCGAGGACCTGCGGATCGCACATGCCGAGGGCAGCTACGCGGCGTTCCTGCGCAAGACCGCCAAGACCGACCTGATCGCGCTCGATGACTGGGGGCTGTCGCCGACCACGGCGCAAGATCGGGCGCATCTGCTCGAGGTCCTCGACGATCGAGTCGAAACCAAGTCCACCGTGGTCATCAGCCAGCTGCCGGTCGATCAGTGGCACGCGTACCTCGGGGAGCCGACGTTGGCGGACGCGATCCTCGATCGGCTCGTGCACAAGAGCCATCGCATCGCACTGAAGGGGCCGTCGATGCGGGGAGTGGACGCCGACGTTCTGACGCCTGCGGCGTCAGACCGCGGATCGCCCAGGAAGCCGTGAACGGCCTCAAGAACTTGACCGATCGTGAACACCTGACGTAAAAACTAAACACCAGCATCCACGGCCGCCAAACCGTTCACGATCCTCCGGCGCCGCCGTTCATCATCAGCGGAATACGCACCTACGATTGCTTCTGGCCTTTAGCTATGATATCTATTGGATATATAGAAATTGGCCCCATTTCGGAGGCTTGGATCCATGACCACCCCCTCCTCCGGCACGCGGCGCCGCACGGACAACGTATTGCTGCGTTACCGCGAGCGCGATACGCCTTTCGCAGTCTCGCGCCAGACCGCGACCCGCCTGTCCGACCAGCTCGGCCTCTCAGAAACACAGGTCATCCATCTCGCGCTCGCTGAGTTGGCTGCCAAGCACCTCCCCCAGTACGCACCTGATGACGGGGCGGTCGGCTCCGAAGTGCTTCGCGAAATCGGGAAGCGCGTACCGCAGGGCAAGATGTCGGTCACGCAACGCCTGTTCTAGTGTGACCACACGGTTCCCAAACCCGACACCGGGCGACTTGTTGTGGTGTCGGTTCCCGGAGGATTTGACGGTTGCTCCGGGGCCTAAGCCGCGTCCGGGCCTTGTCGTCGCGGTTGGTGAGTTGAACGGCCAGCCGGCGGTGACCATTGCATATGGCACGAGCCAAAAGACCTCCCGACTCTTTGCCGGGGAGTTTCTGATCGTGCCTGCCGACGGACCCGCGTACGACGTCGCCGGCTTGAGCTACCCGACAAAGTTCAATTTGCTGAAGACAGTCGACCTTCCGTACACAGATGACTGGTTCGATGTCGCACCAGCGCGACCGTTTGGGAACTCACCGAAGCTTGGCGTCCTTCATCCAAGCCTGCTGCGCCGCGCTCAGGCGGCACTTTCGAATTCAAAACGCAAATAGTTAGTCGATACGATCAGCAAAGCAGCGGCCCTTGGTTCGCCCAAATCGGGACCGCAAATGCATCGTCCTGCTAACCGACGGAGGTCGGTGGCGCGGACAGCGTTTCGATTGCCATCCGCAGGTCGAACGTCGCGCGGGAGGCCGACCGGATCTGCTCCGGTTAAAGGGTAATTTGGATCCTTCTGTCTCTTGTCCGCTTGATGCAGCACCGCCTAGCGTGCGTATTGCTTGGCGGCCGCACACGCACTTGCCGGCGAACTCGCTGGACTCCGATTACCGATGGTTCTTGGGAATCCCAACATAGACCTCGATTAACCCACATCAGCCCCCTCCATTGGCGGCGAGCGTGAAGCGCGCGAGTTCGCGATTAAAACGGATCGGTCTCTCAAGAAACGGCGCATGTCCAGTTCGCTCATAGATTGAGAACGTTGCGGCGGGAAAGTACCTCTTCATATTAAGTGATTGGCGATAGGCCACGAGGCGGTCCGCACGACCGTGTGTAATTAGTATGGGGATCGTCATCGATGGCACGATTTCGTCGAACTGCGACCAATCAGGGAAGTTCGCGAGGACAGAGCGTCGCACGTATGGCGGCGTCATCATGTTGTATACGAACAGCGATTCGGCTTCCGTCGACGGAAGCGGCTGAGCGGTAAGCTCCCCAACAAAGGCCCGAGTACCGGCATAGTTCACCATCAAGTCGTCGGACAACATCTCCGACATCATCTTGATGTGGCTTTTCTGCCAAACGTCCACTGGTGCAATCCCATCACCAGCAGAAAACATCTGGGCAGCATCGACAAAAGCGACGCCCGCGATGTGGCTGGCCCCATTGTGCTTTAGGTAGCTCATGGCAACCGGACCGCCCATCGACCATCCCACTAACACGGGATGCCGGTTACCGGTCGCAGCGATTACTGCAGCAATGTCCCCAGCCCATGCCTCGCTTGTGTACGACGAGGCCTCAGAGGGCTTTCCGGAGGAGCCGTGGCCACGTAAGTCAAGCGCGACCAAATGGAAGTTCGATTGAAGCGCTCGATCATTGAGCTGCTTCACCCACGAAAGGTAGCTTTGCGAGAAGCCATGAATAAAAATAATCTGAGGGCCGCTCCTATTCCCACTCTGCACGACCGTTAGTGGGACCCCGCCGGCCCCCTGAATAGTCGAGAACTCCAGAGCTGCGCTGGCGCTGACGCTGGCGCTCGACGCAGCGGTTGAAATTGCCACAAGCAGAATGCATAACCAGCGAGATTTGACGCCACGTGCCGTGGCCAGGAACCGTGATGTTGTTAGTGACGCAAGGTGAATGCCAATAAATAACATTGATCTATCCTCAAGCCGTTGACAATCTGAGAGGATCGCGCGACATCAGTCGTGCACACAACCACGGATTCGCAAACTAAACGAGTGCTTCGCGGGATGAACTGCAGTAAAGCCACGACGCAACTGCCGGACGGCTACGTGCGGGCGAATACAGCGCCTGGTGCGCATCTGAGAACATGGTCGCGGTGACGGTAGGTGAGGCTGTCGAAAGCGCCGCCCGTGTCGAATTGCCACCGAACATGGCGGCCCTCCAGCGAATACACCGGTTGGCGATCACCAGCCATCGAAGTATCCGTGCAATCACCGACGATTCGAAAGGTAGCCGCGGCCTCGCCGAGCTGTCCGGAGCAGCACCTCCTATACCCCGCACATTGAAGCATCTACTCACCCAGCACGGCGGGGCTCTTTAGCCGAACTTTCAAACGACGTTTCTCTGGGCGTCTTTGCGAAGAGCCGCGCGGATATACAACTTCCACTTGCCCCGCATCGGCGAACAACGCGACCGCGAGTCGCTGCACGTGCCGCCTTGGGGTTACAAAATCTGCGGAGATCACGACGATCCCAGAGAATGCCTCACGGCGAGAGCGTCGACAGAGTGAATAGTTGTGAGCTGAAGGAGTTTTCTGCGAATGAAATCCACGGTCGCCTCCGACAGTCCACTAATCTCGAAGGTCATAACCACTAAGCCGTCGTCTCGCATTGCCAATGTTCCGCTGGAAGGAAGCACATTTCCTATTCGCAGCTGAGTAGCGACACGGAGGAGAGCATCAGGCTCATGATCCGCAATGACAAGAAATAGAACCGACGTCCCCGAAGAACCACGGGGTACAGCGTTATCCCCTGCGTAGACGTCCGCTACCACAGTCCCTCTTCCAAACATCTGTACAACCTAGCACGCGTCAGTGGGGCCATCTCCATTAGTCGGCGCTGGGGCCCAGGGTAGAGTCGCTGCCTGCAGCGGACACCGTAGTGGGGCAGCCTAAAGCAAGACCGCGTCCCAGCGCTGCGACGCTGTCTTACGCCATAACGTACTCCGGCCTGTCTGCCCACCCCAAACACGCGCGTCGACGAGTTGCGAAATCGATAGATCCTCCGGCATTCAACACTTTCAAACGGCGATATCGCCGCGATCGTTGGCGGCTATTCAGCAGCCTTGGCTTTGGCTAGAGCCTCCGATCTGGTTGCAACGGTTCACGAGCGGCACACCGGAAGTCTGTACTTGGGCATGTATAAGTTCGCTCTGCCGCTCCGGATCCCCCAGTTCACGGTTGCATTGCTCTGGCATCCCCGATTGGATGGAGATCCAGCACATCGCTGGCTGCGTGGCTGCGTTCGAACCGTTTTCGCAGAACAGATCCAACTTCGGGCGCCGCCCTCGGGCCGGAACGGGCTCGCTACCGGTTCTTAATAGCGGGTTGCCCTTGTGGCCGGCCCAAGATCGGCCGTCCGGGCATCTCGGAGGGCGAGCGCCATATTCGAGCAGGTGATCACATTTCTGATGTTCGATAACTGACCCTGGTCGTACCTTCAGACTCGAGAGAATCCCTGATACGACGGTCAGCCTACGTCGTCTGCACGGTCAGGCCCGTAAAATCCAGGCAACCAAGTCCCGACAACGAGACCACTTGCCGGATTAGGGTTCACGCGCTTCCGCTCTAAACGACGGCAGTCGCCGCAGCCCTCAACTACTGGAGGTTAGTCTGCCGCAACCGCGTGCTGGGATGATTTTAGAAGCTTGTCGGCAGTGAGGAGCTTTAGAGTCTCGACCTCGCACTGTGCGAGCAACAGCCGGTCGAACGGATCCGCATGCTTGGTCGAAATCCTTGGTATCGCCACAGCGTGCCGAATAGTCATGTCGAGCGTTGCGAATCGGGCTCCGGTGATCGCAGTCTCGAGGGTCTCTAGTGATCCACGCAGCGTCAGCTTACCGATTGCGACCTTGATCGCGATTTCCCATACGCTGACAGCGCTCACCCAACACTCATTGGCGGGATCGGTAACGAGCGTCCGCGTTGCGGGCGACAGCCGCGGGCTGTCTTCCAGGACCCACAGCAGAACGTGCGTGTCGAGCAGGAGTCTCACGGCTCGATGGGTCCGCCGAAAAGCACCTCGCGCTGCTTCTTAGACAGGGGCCGATCAAAGTCCTTAGCAATGGACCGAACCAGTCCCTTGGCAGTCCCGATCCGGATGCCGTGGCGTACAGGCAAGCGGGTGATCATGGCGACCGGCCGGCCCGCTCGTGCCAAGACAATCTCCTCCCCCGCTTCTACGGCCTCGACCAGGCGAGACAATGTGGTTTTTGCCTCATGTATATTGATCTTGCGCACGTTTAGTCCGATTTAGCTAAGTTGATGTAGCCTACCGTGTATTCTGACCAGCCGCCAGCCCCCTCCGCCCTCACGATCATTACACCACGACCCGAATCCGGGCCGATCTGGGTCGGTGCCAACGCAGGCGCCCTCAGTCCGATTTACCGCTCACACGCCGCTTTCTAACCTCGGACGAGCTCTCCTGGTGCAGACGAGAGTAGGCGCTGAAATTTGTTCGATAACTGACCTGATCGTGCCTTCACGGCCGAGAACGTCCCAAATAGCTTGACCGGACGCGTCAAACTATTTGAGCCAGTCTTCGATACGCAGACCGGTGATTCGCCGGAATTCAGCGACGTTGCGCGTGACTAGCACGACGTTGAGACTCACGGCATGCCCGGCAATGAGTGTATCGAGCGGTCCGATGGGCGTGCCCGCTGTTTCGAGTTCTGCGCGAACCGTGCCGTACAGGTCGGCGGCCAAGTCATCGAACGCCGCTATATCGAGCGGAAGCAGAAATCGATCCAACGCCGCCCGGTTCTGATCCCGGCGGGCGCTTTTCGCCACACCGTGACGCAGCTCCGCAAGGGTAATGGATGAGATTCCGACGTCACCAACGGCCTTGGTCTGAAGTCGCTTTATCAAGTCTCTAGGCTGACGATTGATCAGCGCAATACAAGTGTCGGTGTCGAGCATCCATTTCATGTGGATCCACCCGGCTAGGACAACGATTCTCGGGTCTGCCCTGCAGGTTGCTCACGCTCAGGCATGAAGTCTTCTGAAAACTGCTCGAGGCTAGAGAGCAGCGTATCCCAAGACTTCGACTTGGGCAGCAAGACGACAGCGTCCCCGACGTGCTTGATCAGCACCTCGTTTCCGGTGAATCTGAACTCCTTAGGTAATCGAACGGCCTGACTGTCGCCGTTCTTGAAAAGCTTTGCGGTTTTCATTGAGTAACTCCGGAATATATATCTATAATATATATGTTGATTGCGGACGTCAAGCGATCGGATGCACCGCAGATTTCGACCCAGCACGATGAGCACCTGGTCAGTGCGATCGAAGGCTCGAAGCCCGTCGCGGACGTGCGCCAATCCCGCGCCGCAACAAGCAGCATCGACGCGACGCCGATCCGAACCCGCCTGCCACGAGGCGAGCGCTGATGCCCTCCCCCTACCCGGAACCGACCGCCGCCGAGCGTAGCCTCGGGCAGTTGCAGGCCCGCCAGCAGCGAGCCGAGGCGCGTCTTCGCGACCTCGAAGCCGCCCAGGCCCGGAAGCTCGCGCCCCGGGCGTGCTTTCGCGTCGCCCCGACGAGCAGCGATCCCGTCGCCGAGCCCTTTCAGACGATCTTGGGGCGCGCGCTTCGAAAGCGATTCGAAGCAACCAGGTGGCCGATGTTCACGGCTTTCTGGATATGGGTGCTGCTGCTGAAAGCTGAGCGAGGTTCGCTCCCGGTCCTGTTTTGGCGCAGCAACTTCGTGGTCGACAACTGGATTCTCGAGATCACACCGTCGCACCGGCAGACCGCTTTAGGTCCACTACTGTTTGGAAGCGATGATTCATCGGGAGGACCCATGCCCTTCATGTGTTCCGAGATTCACGAGGTGCTTATGCAGATCCCTACCGTGACCGAGATCCGGTGGTACTTTCAAGATCGCAATAGCCAAAGTACGGCGTTCGCCACGCCGGGCGAACTCCAATGGATGAAACCGACCCATAGATTGGAACCGCTATAGGATCGGTAGGCGGATCATGAAGACTCTGCTCGTCGTGATTTCCATCGCAGTGGCGATGTACCCCACTATCGGCCTCTCGCGAGGCCTTTCGGATACGGAGGCCGCATTCATTAGGTGCCTCGGAGCCCTGTCCGCGCTGGGCGATACGTTGCAGATCCGCGCGATTAGCATCATTCGGAATGAGTCCGCCCAGGCAACCCCCCCAGACAGGACTATAGACGCCGCTCTGACCAAGTCGATGATCGATGAGATTTCCGCCAGCGAGAGGATCAAGGGCGACATCGCGGGCCTCGCAACCACCGTGACCGACATCGGCTCCATCGTCGCCGAGCCGCCGAGCCGCCGAGCTAGGCTTTGACGTCGTAGTAGTCATGTCACCGGTGAAGGATACGCAGTTCCACATGATCGGCCCCAGCCTCACCCATCTGCAAACGAGACACCGCCAAAAGGGTTCGATCTGCAACTGCCCGCGAATCTACGTATTGCGAGTTGCGGACGGCACATCGATTGACGGCACATTTGATGATGGGCAGTGCCCAGCATTCCCGAACGTGCCTTTCTGCCATGACCGCTTGGAGCAATATTCCGAATCCGAGCGCCAGGTTATTTACAAGGCGATGGAGCAATTCGTCGGCCAGCAGCTTCATACTGCTCATAGCAGACTGCAATTTACCCCGCCGTCGCGATAGGCCACACGCGCCCAGGCGTCACGCCGTCCTGGATCTCATTTTGAGGATCACGCCAGTGAAGCACGTTACGGAACTGGACGCCGGAAGGAGACCGAATCGCAGCCGGGGCCGGATAGAAGCTGTGTCCGCGATCAGTCTGCTTCTAATGGGAATGCTCGCGGCAGCTGAAACACCGGCGGAATTCGACGCCGCCCGGGCGTTCGGCGCCCGCGAAAGCATGTGGGCACTGAGCCTGTCGCCAGATGGCACTCGGGTGGCCTACGTCGTGCCCGCGAAAGGGCAAGGAACGACGCTTCTTACGGTTCCGATCGGAACGGAGGACAAGCCCAAGGCAGCCCTGTATCTGGACGGAAACCCCTTCCGACTGCTCCATTGCCAGTGGGTATCCAGTGAGCGCCTTGTCTGCCAAATCCGCGGTGTAATCAAGGACTCATCCGAATCGTCGGAGGTCCTGCCTGTATCACGGTGGATCGCCGTGAATTCCGATGGCACCAATCAACAGACACTGGCCACTCACCGTAGCGACTATAGTCGCGGGTATTTACTGCAGGACGGCGACGTCATCGACTACCTGCCAGATGAAGACGGCGCGGTTCTCATGAGCCGCCGATATACGCCCGACGCTCACCTCGGTAGTCGCACGGGAAGCGACGAGGAAGGTGTTGGTGTTGACTGGGTCGATACGCGCACGTTGAAGATCAGGAACATCATTTCACCGCGCAAGGATGCGTTCGAGTATCTCAGTGACGGCCGCGGAACTGTACGCGTCATGGGCCTTGCGGCGACGGATGGGCGCGGCTACCAGACCGGGAAACTCAGCTATTACTATCGGCCAATGGGCAAGTCCGAATGGCGCCCGTTGAGCCAATATGACCAGCGAGACGGCAGTGGGCTGCGGCCAGTCGCTGTCGATCACGACCTGAATGTCGCCTACGGCTTCCGGCGCACCGAGGGACACATATCCCTATTTGAAATTAAGCTAGACGAATCGCGCGAGGAGCACCTTGTCTACGCTCGGCCTGACGTAGATGTCGGTGGGCTGTTGCGAATTGGGCGCGAGCGACGTGTAGTCGGCGCAACTTACGTAACGGACCGTGCCCAGTTCGAGGCGTTTGACTCGAAGATGAAAGCGTTGCTTGGCTCGCTCGCGAAAGCGTTGCCGGAACAGCCGCTGATTGCCGTTACTGATGCGAGTGCCGACGAGAGCAAATTGGTCGTCATGGCCGGCGCCGACTCAGACCCGGGCGTGTACTACCTCTTCGACCGGAAATCCCATCACCTCGATTCTTTCAATGTAGTGCGACACGAGCTCGAAGGAATCAAACTCGCGAAAGTAAAGTCGGTGACGTATCCGTCAAGCGATGGAGTCATGATTCCTGCCTATCTGACGTTGCCGTCCGGCCTGAATGACGCTCGGCGGCTACCCGCCATTGTGCTGCCACACGGTGGACCGAGCGCGCGAGATGAGTGGGGGTTCGATTGGCTGTCACAGTATTTTGCATACCGGGGATACGCCGTTCTGCAGCCGGAGTTCCGCGGATCGGCGGGATACGGCGACGTCTGGTCTAAGCAGAACGGGTTCAAGTCCTGGCGCGTTGCCGTCGGCGACGTTCTGGCGGCGGGTCGGTGGCTCGTTACGGAAGGCATCGCCGATCCGAGGCACCTCGGAGTACTGGGCTGGTCGTACGGTGGATACGCGGCCTTGCAATCCGCAGTCCTCGATCCATCAGTTTTCAAAGCGGTCGTCGCCATTGCTCCGGTGACTGACCTCTCGGCACTCGTAGAGGAGCACCGCGAGTGGTCCGACTACGAAGTCATCAAGGACTTCGTAGGCACCGGGCCTCACACGCACGACGGATCTCCCATCGAGCACGCGGCCGCCTTCAAGGTTCCGGTACTCCTGTTCCATGGGACGTTCGATCGCAATGTTGTTTATCAGCAGTCCAAGCGACTGGCCGAGAAACTCAAAGTGGCGGGCGCCCACGTGGAGCTCGTTACGTTTCCGAATCTCGATCATCAGCTCGAGGACTCGGCGGCGCGGGCCGAAATGTTACAGCGTTCCGATGATTTCCTGCGGGCAGCGTTTCGATGAGTGGCTATGTGCTTTCGCCGCGCTGTTGCTGGTGGCCGACAAGTCCTCGGGATGCCGTCATTCGCGAATGACATCTCTGCTTAACAGGCTCGAATGATTCAGGCGTTCGTTCTAGATCAGGCACGGCAGGTATCTGCCAACAGCAAGTAGTTGTAGTCTGCGGTGGAGAGTGTCGAGGTCGAAAAGTATTCGTCCGATAACTGGATTAACGTCTCACTAACTGACCGTTTCGATCCACTGAATATATAAGTCCCTGTAATCATTGAAATCCGTGGATAACCTGGTGCAACTCTTGCCTATGCACAAATATGCGCATATTATGCGCATTAAGGAGTACCGCCATGACAGCTCTCTACAATCTGGCAGCCCGTAAGCGCCCAGTGAATCTAACCCTGAACGAAGATCTCGTGAATCGCGCCAAGGGAATCGCCGACAACCTCTCTGGTGTAGTCGAATCGTTGCTTGCCGATTATGTCGCGCGCGAGGACCGGGCGCGGAACGAGAGATCACAGGCTGTTCGATCCGCGGTGGCGAAATGGAACAAATTCGCCGCTGAGCATGGTTCGTTCTCGGACGAGCACTCAACACTCTGATGGCACAGTTCGACGTCCACCGGAATTTAGGGCGACATAAAGAAGCAATACCGTTCGTTGTTGTCGTGCAGTCGACCCAGTTCGATGACTACCGACGCAGGGTTGTCGTGCCGCTCGTTCGAGCCAGTACCGTCGGCAAGAGCGAGCTCCGGCATTTCAATCCCTCGTTCAAGGTCTGTGGCACGTCGGTCGTCCTTCACCCGCTCGAGATCGTCTCCATCGCATTGGAGCAACTTGGCCCGGTTGTCGGATCGCTTTGCACCGAGAGCCAGCAAATCATTGCCGCTCTCGACGAATTATTGAGTCGCGCCTAGAAGTAAGAGGCGATCTGCATGGTCCCGAACGCACGTGCGATAACCTTATCCCGACCCTGCGCTGGATGCGCTGCAATAGGGTCAGGAAAGCCGCTAACAGCACCGACTGATCTGACTGAAGAGCGACTCGCCACCTTCTAGCGGACCCGCAGATCCTGGCGACGCGGTGAGCACCAGGGTCTAAGGAACACTATTGGGATGAGCCGTCCTTCCGGGCAAATTGCCACTTCCCGTCGGCGACGTCCCCTCGCTTTCAGTAGCGTCGGGCTTCAGAGTCTTCCGGCTATTTCAGCACCGCCTTCGACACGAACTCCGGGCCGTTATCGGATCGCAGATGTTGCGGTGCGCCGTGCTCGCTGACGAGCTAGGTCAACACCTCGATGACGCGGCCGAATCTGATGCTGCCATTATCTCAAGCTTCAGACGGTCCGAAGATCACCCGGGAGGTCAGTTTTGCCGAGCGCCTCGCCCCACGACCGCGCGCGGACAATCGTCTCCTCGCTGGTCGCGACGCCGCGCACGAGCTCGAGGAGCTTCATATTGTGCAACGGGTTGAAGAAATGCATGCCGAGGACGCGATCCGCGCGCTGCGTCGCCCCGGCGATTTCGGTCACGCTGAGCGCCGAGGTATTCGTGCCGATCACGGCATCGGGCGGCAGCAGCCGGTCGGCCTCGCGGACGATGGCAGCCTTGACGCTCATGTTCTCGGTCGCGGTCTCAACGAGCAGCACGGCGGCCCAGCCGGCCAGGGCATTCGTCAGGCTCGCGTCGGTTTCTAGACGTGCGAGCGCCGAGTTCGCGACGGCCTCGGGCACCTTGCCTGGCTTGACGCCGTCCGCGAAGATCTTCGTATGCTCGCAACCGCGCGCGCGAGCGCCGCCGTATCGAGGTCGACGAGCGTCACCGTGAAACCGGATGCCGCGAAACCGTGCGCGCAGCCGGTGCCCGTCAGCCCGCTGCCCACGACGACGACGCGCTTAGCGGCGTTCTCGACAGTCATGTGTTACTTCCTTGGTGTCCCGACGGTCTGCTACTTGTCCTTGGCGGACGACTTGCTCTTGAACGCGGCCGCCGCGGCGAGCCGCTCCTCGGTCGACAGCAACAGCGCAAACAGGTCGCGCTCGACCCGAAAGCCGGCTTTTAGGTCGAGGTCGAACCCGGCCTAGGCGACCTCCTTGACGTAGCGAATGGCGATGGCTGGGCGAGCGGCGATGCGCGTCGCGAGCTCGCCCGTCTCGCGCTCGAGACTGTTGCGATCGATCGCGAGCCAGTTGACGAGGCCGCAGCGCAACGCCTCGGCGGCGTCGATGCGATCGCCGGTGATCAGCAGGTCGAGCGCCTTGGCGAGGCCGACGAGCCGCGGCAGCCGCTGCGTGCCGCCGCCGCCGGGGACCAGGCCGAGGCAGGTCTCCGGCAGCGCGAAAATAGCGTCCGGGGACGCGATTCGAATGTCACAGGCGAGAGCGATTGCGAGGCCGCCGCCGAAGCAGTAGCCATGGTTCGACGCGATCACCTGCTTCGGGATCCGGTCGAGGGACTCGATCTAGGGCGCTTTCATGAGCCGGTACCGCGCGGCGACCGGTCCCTCAACCGGCTTGTTTACGTTGATGTCCGCGCAGGCGTAGAAGCTACGCGGGCCGCTGCCGCGGATTAGAATGACGCGGATCGCATCGTCCCGATCCATCTCGTCGAGGACGGCAGGGACGCCGGACCGGATTGCGTCGTTGATCGCGTTGATCGTCGCCGGCCGGTTCAGCGTGATCCAGCCGACAGCGTCCCCGCTGTGGACCTGGACCGTCGGTTCGGTGTCGATTGTCGTGCCGTACGCCCGCCTCCCCGTGAAGACATCGCACCGACGGGGTCCGCAGCCGGAATCCAGCCGTACGGTATCCGCCGGCCGGAAATCTCCAGCGCGGATCGGCTGCGAATGCCAGTCGCGCTCATTCTGGCAGGAACGGGCCATTGATTTCAGTTTGGCTTATAAACTTGTTGTCCGCTAATAATTATTGACGAACGTCATCGGCGCCGCCAGCGAGCACAGCACGTCGCGTGTGACGCCTTTCAAGGCCGGGCGACGAGTTACGGAACACGGGCCTTGATCCGAAATACGGGTATCGGGTTCGGGAACCAGCGGACCCGTGTGATGTGGACCAAGGCCCGAGAATCATTGACGATTCGCAAGCCCTACTTGCTGCTGATGGTTGCCATGCCGATGTCGCCCTCGGCGTGAATTCCAGCGAGTTCGCGGTAAACAATGCGCCAACCGCTTGCGGTCCGCTCCAACTTGTCTCGGTACTCGCCCCAGACTGTCATTTTCGAGCCGACGAAACTACCTTTGCCGGCGTGGATCGCCTGCAGGTAACTCTTCGCATGCGCCTGGTCGCCATTTACGAAAATGCGAAGATTTCCGAGAAGGTGCTGCGTCGCGCCGGCCTGTGATAGCACCGAGCGGATCAGTTCCACAATCGCGGCGCGGCCGTCGTAACGGCCGATGCCTTGGAAATCCGCGACGGCGTCTTCCGTGAACACCTGGTCAAGCGCCGGCCAGTCATGCGCGTCGAGCGATGCGGCGTAGAGACTAAGTACCCGGGTGATCCGGGCCTCGTCGAGCAATACATCCAAAGTGACGTCAGACACGCTGCTTCCCCTGAATAAAGTTGCGCGTACTCCGAGTTCGACCGGACTGCCTCTCGGACATTAGACGCCGCGGCGGCCCGACTCCCTGATCATCGGCTCGTAGTCACTGAAGTGCGGCTTGTTTACCGTCGCGCCGATCGTGATTCCGGCATCCGTCGTCAGGGTGTGACCCGTCGTGTAACCGGATTCGTCGCTAGCCAGCCACAGCGCGGCGTTCGCGACGTCCTCGGCGAGTCCGGCGCGCCCCTTCAGCGGTGATGCGCCCGCGAGGATTTTTTTCGCCTCCTCGATGGAATTGGGGTTACCGGTGAGGACATTCGCGACCATCGGCGTCGCCATGCCGGCCGCGGCAATTGCGTTTACGCGGACTCCGTAGTGGCACATCTCGGCGGCGACGTTCTTCGTAAGACCCACGACCGCATGTTTGGCGGTAGCGTAGGCATGAGGGCCGAGACCGCCCATCAGGCCCGCCGTGCTCGCCATACTGATGATACTGCCGCTGCCCTGCGGCTTCATGACGCGCGCTGCGTGCTTCATGCCGAAGAATACCGCATCGATGAGTACCGCCGTCGTTGCCTTCCATTCGGTGGCTGGCGTCGTGTCGATCGGGCCGACGGCGCCGACGATTCCCGCGTTGTTGAACATGATGTCGAGGCGGCCGTATCGCGTCACCGCGAGATCGACCAGGGCCGCGACCTGCTCCTCGCTTGTTACATCGCAGGCTGCGACGGAAACCGCATTACCGAACTGCCTGGCGGAGGCCTCCGCCGGTGCGAGCTGCAGATCACCGATCAGCACCCGACAGCCCTCGGCGACGAAGCGACGGACGCTCGCCGCGCCGATTCCCATTGCACCGCCGGTGATGACGGCGACCTTTCCTGCGAGACGCATCGCGAGAGCCCCCTGCTGACTAGACGATTCCACTATACTCAGTCTACCGGACTGCAGGCCCTTTTTGCGACCTCGAGTGGTCAGCAGCATTTCCGGCAGGGTAACCGCCGACGTCACTACCCGTACCTCGTACGACTAGGACCGGGGACCGGGCGGCGTTGGGCCGGTTAGAGCTTGTACTCGACTTAATAGCCGTATGTCCTCGGATCACGCGGTGCTGCGCAGCTCCACAGCGACTGCCCGGGAACGATGTCACCAGCCGTAAATCCGATCTGGTGCGCATCGACGTTCGTCAGGTTCCTGCCATACACGCTGAACGGCGTCTTTCCGACCTCGGAGTTCAACGACGCATCGAGCAGGTTCTGGGCGCGGTTTGCCGCGCTTTTGTGGCGCCCGCTCGGCACGCCGTGAGCCAGTTGTCCCTCAGCTCTCAGCACGCGGTAGAACGTCGATTCGCAGGCGATATACCGGGTCTGATCCGCCCGCCGCGCCACGATCTGGCTCGGCGGCAAACGTCCGAACTCGGCCAAGTTCGCCACGCTGAGCAGTTCGGTACGCTCGACGTCGGACAACCTGTGGATCGGTGCTTCATGACGAAGACCCCGACCATCCAGGCGCTCGTCATCAGCGCGCCAGCTCTGCAACGAGCGCCCGCTGAAGCCGATCACGGCACAGGCCGGCCCCAGCCGTGCGCCGCCAGCCACTGCATCCCCGATCCAGCTCGCCACCGACGTGCGTGCAGCACCAAGCTCATGCGTCCCCCGCCTCCCACCGCGCACGGACTTTGTTTGAAGAATCAGCAGCGCTGCCGCTTCCGCCAGTGCCTTGTCCTTGCGGTTCATCTCCCGCTGCAGCAGTGAATGGACCTGCTTTAGCTGGCGCAGTTCCGCCGCCGGTTCCAGACATCTCTCGGAGCTGCCCCCGAGTAAATCGACTGCCGCCACTGCGACAAATCGCGGGCAAAAACCCCGCGCTCGCGGCACCCGCCGGTCGGCGACTCCTCGCTCATGCCGCACGTCTCTTGCAGTGGCAGCAACCGCTCCGCCAACGTGCACTCCTTCGCCGGAACCCCGATACGCGGCGATTGCCTCTACGCCTACGTCGCCGGCTTGATCCAGCCCTTCTACGTCGCGGTATTCATGTTCAGGCGCGCCGCCACATCCGCAATCTCTTGATCGCCGGGGAACGGGGGCGCAAAAGGTGCCCCCACGGCAGGGTCTTCCCCATCGAGCGAACCGCTTGGGCGGGCCGAGATCGCTCGGCTAGGCAATTCAGACGCCACTCACCTGCAATGCTCTCGCTCGGTCCTTATCCCGGCGCACCGCCCGTCACCGCGCGCCGGCGACACGACGACGCGCACCAGCTTATCGCGGACGGCATGAATCCGTGCGCAGTGCGCACTCAGGCGAGACGGCTCCGGCACGACGCGCCCGAGTAGATTGCCGCGCATTGGCCGTGAAATCTGGACCGCCCCGTAAGAGGCAGCGGGCGATCGCACTCCACGTACCGGATTGCGCGCTGAATGCTCGAGGCGTTTCTCGACCCCGATCTCGGCATCCGTCCGATCGAGCCGATCACGCCCGCCGGACTCCTGGCGCGCCGCTGCACGTGTTCGAGGAAGCGCTCGGCGTCGACGAGATCCCGGAGCGCGTTCCGGACGACGAGGTCGAGGCGCCGCTGCGGACGGCTGATGGACCGCCAATCGGAGGCCCGAAGCGTCGGGTGACCAGGGAGCTTGTCGATGACAGCAAGACCGCGGGTACCGCTGCAATCGGCCCGATACATGCACGGTCGACCGTTACCGACCGATACCTATATTTGCTAGACAACAACAAGAAACTTGGCTATCTTACTTTTGCATGAGCCGCTGGCGACGATCATAGCGGTACGGGAAATCTCTGCCGTTGTGGGTTAGTCGACATGTCGTTGCGTTTCACTGAAGCGAACCATCCGATGGCTGTAGTTCTTCCTGCCGAGCGCACGGAACTTCCGCACCGTGCACCGCGCCCAGCGCCGCCGTGGCAAATGCGAACCTCCGTGAAGCGTTTCCTGTTCCGCGCCTGTGCCTGGCTCTTCCCCGCGTGCTGCGACTCAGCGTTCCGGCGTTCGTCGGTATTCGGTGCTGGCCGGAGATTGCGGCAGACCGCTGCGCGCGCGCCGTATTCGTGCGGATGACTTGCTCGACCTGTACGCAGCGAGAGATCGATACACGGAGATTGAGAGCGGCTAGATCGCTCCGGAAACAGCAATAGCCTGTCGCGTTCCATTATCTAGGGGGATGATTCATGTTTAGCTTCCTGCGAAATAAAGCCCTGTGCACGGGAATATCCATCGCGCTCGGATCGATCGGCGCAACGGGATCTCAGATCACGACGGCAGCGGAGACCGTCGGCTCCCTGGAGGAGATCACCGTCACCGCACGCAAACGCGAGGAGAACCTGCAGCAGGTGGCCATTTCCGTCAGCGCCCTGAGCCAGGGGGAAATCGAGCACACCTTCGCGAGGGACATCAAGGATCTCGCGTTCGCCTCGCCGAACCTAATCATCGACGACACCTCTCAGGGTCCGGGCGGTAACGCGGCGCTCTTCATTCGCGGCATCGGCGTGGCCGACGTGGAGAAGAACTTCGAGCCGGCCGTAGGCGTGACGATCGACGGGCTGTTCATCGGCGCGAACAGCGGCGCGATCCTGCGCAGCATCGATCTGGCATCGGTGGAAGTACTGCGCGGTCCGCAAGGTACGCTGTTCGGTCGCAACACCGTCGGCGGGATGATCAACGTCGAAACATCGAAGCCGACCGGCAAGCCAGGCGGCAAGGTCCGGGTCGGGTACGGCAACTACGACACAATGTGGGCCGACGGCATCCTGAATTTCGCTGTGTCGGACAAACTCGCGGTGAAGTTGAGCTTCGCGAATCACGATCAGCGCAAGGGCTACTTCTTTAACATCCCCACAGGTAAAGACCAGGGACGCAACAATTACGAATCCTACGGGATCCACCTGCTGTCGAACGTCACCGACACGGTAGAGCTCCAGTACATCTTCCGGAACGAGAAGACCGTCGAGGACACGCCCCCGCTGGTGAACATGGCCCAGCCTGGCACCGTGTTCTGCGATTCTTTCGGGCTGTGCGCGCAATCGCTGACGACGCCGAGTTCGGGCGACAGATACAAGACGAATACTCTTATCTTCCAGCCCACCACTTGGCTGCTATCGCCGCCGCCTGACGGTATCGTCACCTCTTCGGTCGATACGCTCACGCGCAATCTCGATCCGGCCACTTTCAATGCGATGACGAACATCTTCAAAACGCACTGGAAGGTCAGCGACGCAGTGCACATGGACTACATCTTCGGCAGCTACAAAACGAAGGAGACGATCGTCTCCAACTGGACCGCAGAGTCCGTGATGATGTTCGGTACGGATCGCCCGGCGGAGTACGATCAGAAGAGCCATGAACTCCGTTTGAGCTACAACGGCGGCGGCCCGCTGAACTTCGTAGTCGGCGCCTACAAGTGGAACTCGGAGTACGATATCCGTCTGCGCAGCTGGATCACGTTCGTCGTTCCCGGTGTCGTGCTCGACATTCCGCAATACACCCATCAGGAAACCAGTTCCAAGGCGGCCTTCTTCGACGGCGACTACGCGTTCAACGATCGTTGGACGCTCAATGTTGGCGGCCGCTACACGAAGGACGAGAAGCTGTCTCGGCAGCGTGGGAACCTGTCGACCGCGCCGGATGATCCGACTGCGGCGTGGAGCGAATTCACGCCGAAGGTGTCTCTGCGCTACAAGCTCCTCGACGACACCATGATGTTCGCCAGCTATTCGAAGGGCTATCGAAGCGGCGGGTTTAACGGCCGCGTCGATTCGCAGGACTCCGCGCGAGATCCGTACAACCCGGAGTACGTGGACAACTACGAAGCCGGCATCAAGAGCGAGTGGCTGGACCACAGGCTGCGCCTGAACGGGTCCGTGTTCTACATGAAGTACAAGGACAAGCAGGAGGAGATCGGCCTGCGGTCTACCGGCGCGACGGGACAGCGGATCACGGTGTTCAACGCCGCCAGCGCCACCTTGAAGGGGGCGGAACTGGAACTGCAGGCGCAGGCCACGCAACACCTGAACCTGCGTGCCAATCTCGGTCTTCTCGACACCAAGTACGACAAGTTCACCTACGACAATGGCTTCGGCATCGTCGACAACAGCGGTCTGAAGTTCCGCCGTGCGCCCAAGTTCACCGGCAGCCTGGATTTCTCCTACACGCAGCCGGTGGGCGCGGGTGAGGCCTCGATCAGGGGCGCGTACCACCACATCGGCGAGCACTTCATCGAGCAGTCGAATCGGCCGGAACTGCACAACAACGCGGAGAATCTGGTCGATCTTTCGGCCAACTATTCGATCAACGACGTGACTTACAGCGTATTTGGTCGAAACTTGACCGGTGAAGATGCCTGGGCGCACGGCCTGAACGTCTCCGGCCTGTGGGCCTATGCATCGCCGATCGCCCCGCGCACATTCGGTGCCGAGGTGACCTACAAGTTCGGCGGCAATTGATCACAGGGCCTTCCCGGCGATCGTGAAAAGCGAGGCGTGCTCCGATTCCAACCGGGGCACGCCTCGCAGAGCGTCGCTGAGCGTGGGCGGGTCAGATGGAAAGCGACGCCAGACGCTGCGCCGCACAGACGAGGGGGATAGACGGTGAGCGGAAGACTCGAGGGCAAGGTAGCGGTGATTACCGGCGGCGCCAGCGGCATCGGCGCCGCGACGGCATCGAAGATGGTGGCCGAGGGCGCCTACGTCATCCTCGGCGATATCCAGCAGGAGGCTGGCGACTCCATGGCAGCCAGCCTCGGGCCCACAGCCAGTTTCCAGATCTGTGACGTCACGCGCGAGAACGACGTCCAGGCGCTGGTGGAAACGGCCGTTCGCCGCCACGGCAAGCTGGACATCATGTTCAACAACGCCGGGATCGTCGGCGCGATCGGGCCGATGGAGAGTACCCCTGCCGAGGAGTGGAAGCTCACGCTCGACATCCTCCTCAACGGCGTGTTCTACGGCATGAAGCACGCGTCGAGGGTGATGAAGAAGGCCGGCTCCGGCTCCATCATCAGCATGTCCAGCGTGGCCGGGGTCACCGGGGGTCTCGCTCCCCACGCCTACTGTGCCGCGAAGCACGCGGTGGTCGGCCTCACGCGCAACCTGGCCGCGGAAGTCGGCCCCTACGGAGTCCGGGCGAACTGCGTGGCCCCGTACAGCGTAGCCACGCCGATGGTCGCCCAGGCGTACCTAGGTGACCATACCGACATGGATAAAACGGTGAGAATGCTTGCCGACGAATCGCCGCTAAAGGGGCGCCCGGGTCTGGCGGACGATGTCGCGAACGCCGTGCTCTGGCTGGCCAGCGATGAGTCGGGCTATACGAGTGGGCTCACCCTGACGGTCGATGCCGGTATCACCACCGGCTCGGTCGCCGGTGCGCCGCGATTCTCCGAATACAGGCCGATGCAGCGGGAAGCGGGCAAGATGGGCCTGGACGCATGAGTGGCGGCCCGGCCGGAGACGCAGCCATTGAGACGGCCGCCACGCGGAGAGCAGAGCAGCACATCCTCACGCT
Source organism: Pseudomonadota bacterium (assembly GCA_025356815.1). Lineage (GTDB taxonomy): Bacteria > Pseudomonadota > Gammaproteobacteria > Steroidobacterales > Steroidobacteraceae > CAIKZZ01. The sequence goes on along the minus strand of JANXQL010000119.1, from coordinate 1,094 downwards.
GATGGCGAAGTACTGCGACAGCATCGACCGTGGTGATCTCGATGCCTGCGCCGCCCTGTTTCGGGGCGGCCGCTGGGGCATCACCGGTTAACTGGCGGAGGACGAGCGCGCAGTTCGCCAACGTCACGCTCTACGATGGCGCACCCTGCACCCGCCACCTGGTGAGCAACGTCCTGATCGTGGTCGCCGCGGGCGGCGACCACGGCAGTCCCCGAGAAGACTCCGCGTGCGCTAGGACGAAGTCCAGACGACGGCTAACCTCCCTCATTCCCGAAAGCTGAGCGCTGCAACGATTTAGGGAAACTCTGATTTACCGGTAGTGTCTTACTGAGCATTCGAGGACATGCGAGCGAGACGATGAAGCAGCCGACGCTGACGGGTTTTGAGAAGTACGGGAAGACGAAGCGCCGAGCGCAGTTCCTGGCGGTCATGGACAAGATCATTCCGTGGCCGGAGCTGGGGCGATCAGGGCTATCAGGGCCAGACCGACGTCATCCACGCGGTCGCTCCGAACGCGAAGGACTTTACGAATCGTCGGTACCGCTACAACGGCCGGACGAACGAGGTCGAGAAGGCGAAGAACCGGAACAAGTCGCGAGTGCGCGCCAAAGTCGAGCACGTGTTCGGCGTGATCAAGAACATCTTCGGCTTCAGGAAGACCCGTTACCGGGGACTGGCCAAGAACGTGAACCGACTGGAAGTGACCGCTGCGCTGACGAATCTGTATCTCGTCCGACGACGACTGCTGAATGCGTAGGCGGGCTCTAAACTGAAGTGCAACACATTGACGAGGTTAATGTGTTGGCATGACCAAGACCTATCAGCATCTCTGCCTTGATGAACGAGCTCACATCCAGTGGCTGTTGGAACGACGGTTCACGGTGCGGGCAATTGCCCGCACCGTGAACCGGGCTCCGAGCACGATCTGGCGGGAACTCGTCGCCCGCGGCTACCGTCCGGTACTGGCGTAGCAGCGCGCGGATGCCGCAGCGAGGCACGCCCGCAAGCCGCCACGTCTGCGGCCCGGGACCTGGCTCTGGGCGCAGATGCGCCTGATGCTCGGCAAGGGGCACTCTCCCGAGCAGATCGCCGGC
>JANXQL010000103.1 GCA_025356815.1 Pseudomonadota bacterium | reverse complement strand
CCCCCCCCACGCCCCTGCCCTGCGGGACCTGCTGGCGCTGCTGTCGGCCAGCGGTTCGGTGCCGGCGATCTGCGATGAGGTTCCCGGCGAGCCCTCGGTGGAGACGTCCGAGGCGATCGCGGTTCGCCTGCGCGAGGGTCGCCACGATGCGGTCATCGCCGTCGGCGGCGGCAGCGTCATCGACGCGGCCAAGGGAGCGGCGCTCGCCGCGACCAACCCCGGACGCCTGGTCGAGTACGAGGGCCTCGACCGCTTCCACGGCACACCGCTGCCCGTCTATGCACTGCCGACCACCGCCGGCACCGGGTCGGAAGTGACGCGGGTGACCGTGCTCGGTGCGACCCATCCGACGCGCAAGATCAGCATCAAGGGCGCGCGACTCGTGCCCGCTGCCGCGCTGGTGGATCCCGATTTCCTGCGCAGCGTCCCGCCCAAGGTCGCCGCCGCTGCAGCGACCGATGCCCTCACCCACGCCCTCGAGGCGTACCTGCGGCCCGCCTCGAGCCCGGTGTCGCGCGCCCTGGGCATCCGCGCCGCCGTGCTGATCCTTCGGGTGATGGGGGCAGGGAAGTCCTTTATGGACGCCCGGCACCTGCCCGACCTTGCCACGGGGTCGATGCTCGCGGGCCTTGCGTTCGGCAATTCCGACGTTGGGCCGGTGCACTGCCTGGCGGAGTCCATCGGCGCGGTCTACAAGGCGCCGCACGGCGCCGCGAACGCCGTGTTCCTGGGCCCGACGCTGCGCTACTACGGCGCGGGCATCGATGGGCTGCTCGCCGAGGTGACGCGCGCCGCCTGGCCGGAGCGGTTCGGTACCGCGGCCGATGCGCCGGCTGCGGCGGCATTGGTCGACGCGGTGTCGACGTTCGTCGGCGCTGCCGGGATTGGCTCCATGCTCGCAATGTGCGGCGGACAGATTGATGTCGAGCGCATCGCAGCTCTGGCCGAGACCAACAATTCGAACGCCTCGGGACCGGTGCCGATGGCCGCCGCCGACTACCGACGGATCCTGCTGGGGATGCTCTGACCCGCTGATCAGCGGCTGGGGGGCTCGCGCTCGCGCACCATCACCGCGTAGGTGGCGCCGGTCGTCGGTTCGGCAATCTCGACACGGGTGCTGAACCCCAGGCGCTCGTAGAACACGCACGAGCGCGGCGTGAACGTCTCCAGGTAGCACGCCACACCCGCCCGGTCGGCCTCGGCGAGCGTCGGCGCCAACAGCAGGCGACCGATGCCGCCGTTCTGCGCGGTCGGCTCGACCGCGAGGATCGACAGGTACCACGCGGCAGCGTCCACCCACGGAGCGGTCGCGGCACTCATGAACCTGACGATCTGGGTGTAGAGCCCCAAGCCTTCCGCCCCGAGGCAGGACGCAAGTCCTGCCAGTTTGCGCGCGTGCGCCGCAGCCTCGAGCGAGGCCTCCGCAGGAAGCGTCCAGACCGCGACGGCTGCGGGCTCGGCGTGCCGTTGCACGCGCCCGATCGCGTCGCCTTCCTCGATCGAGCAGGCGAAGTACCGGCGCAGCACGTCCGCGCGCGTGGCGGCGTGGGTGGCGTACGGGCGGCTGACCGTCGCGTAGAACGGGTCCTCCGCGAGCGCCGCAGCGGCAGCGGCGGCGAACGGGTCGACCGTGGTCACGTCACGCCACACGCCGGCCCTTGGCGTGCCGTCAGAATCGCCCTACGCGTCGCGAGCCCCGGCCCCGCGAGGTCCGAGGGTCGTGCGTTATGTCGCATGGCCGGGGGAGTGACGGGACATTTCAGCGGCCCACCGGCGCCGCGCAAGGGTCGGGCCGGACGCCGTCCGCCGTCGGTGGACAGCGGGGCTGCGTCGCCTTCCTCAGCAGGACCGAGGGGGTCTTGTCCTGCAGCGGCTCCGCCATCAGTACCACCGGCGCCGCCGCTGGGGCGGTCGTCGCGCCCGCCAATTCAGGCGCCGACAGTCCATGCGGATCACGTGCGGTCAGCAACAGCACCACGCCGACGAGGATCGTCACCGGGATGGCAAGACCCACACCCCAGCGGTAGACGCGCTCGATCCAGCCAGGCGGGGGGGGTTCGGGCTTCATGGACGCACCCTCAGCCGGCCCGTGCGCCGGCCGGGACCGGCGCTTCGGGGACCGCGAGCGCCGGGCGGATGCCATCGGCATAGCCGATGTCAAACAGCATTCCCTCCGACACTACGCCGCGCATCTTTCGCGGTGCGAGATTCACCACGAACAGCGCTTGTCGGCCCTCCAGTTCGCGTGGGCTGTCGCGCTCGGTCTTGATGCCGGAGACGATGGTGCGCTGGTGGTCGCCGAAGTCCACGCGCATCTGCACGAGCTTGTCGGAGCCCTCGATGTCGTTCACCGCGAGGATCGTACCGACCCTGACGTCGATCTGTTCGAGCACGGCCAGATCGATCTGGACCTTAATCGGGGCAGGCGTCATGAAGAACCTCGGGGCGGGTGAATCGGGACGGATCAGCGATGCGCGGAGGCGAAGGCTTCGGTGATCAGCTGCAGCGATTCCGGGCTGTCCCATTGCCGCGCACCGTAGACCTTGCGCAGCACCCGGCCGCGCGCGTCGACAAAGACGGTCAGGGGCAGCTTGAACGCACCGAGCATGTTTTCCATCTGCAGATCCGTGTCGATGAACTGGTAGATGGTCGCGTTGGAATCCGTCAGCCACGCGCGTGCCTTCTCGACATAGTCGTCGGTCGATATGCCGATGATCGCAAACCGCTTCGCCTGATCGTGCCAGGCGAGCCGTTCGAGCGAGGCCATTTCCGAACGGCACGGGCCGCACCAGCTGGCCCAGACATTGATGATCAGCGGGCGTCCGCGAAACCCGGACAGCCCGCGCGGCGGGCCATTGAGACCGCGCAGCCGGGCCTCGCGCAGCGTGCCGCCTACCGGCACTTCACCGGGGGTCGTCGCCGCCGCGGTGAGGCTCGCGAGCAGCAGCAGCAGCAGCAGCAGGGCGAGGGCTGGACGTCGGGTCATGGTTGGGGCTGGCGAATAAGGCGCCTATCTTAGGGCGAGCGGGCCGCGACTGCTCGGTCGGGATGGGAAACGGCGCCTGCGGACCTGCGAAAAGGTGGTTGCGCACCGCGACGGACCGATGCCGCCAGGCCTTGCACGACCGGGAAACCGCCCCGCCGGAGGTCCGGCTGAGCTAGAATCCGGCCGCCGAAGTGGCCCCTGCCGGGTCTCCCGGCGCCAGACTCCATCGGCTTGCGTCCGGGGCGGCGGGAACCTCCCCCCACCCCGGGCACGCCACCCGCAGGGTTCTATCGCTTCATTCCAGCCCGGCCCATCCGGGCGTATTCGCGTGGGTCGTCGTCCATCATGCTCGCCACTTCCGGTCTTGCCATCCAGTTCGGCGCCAAGCCGCTTTTCGAGAAGGTCACCGTCAAGTTCTCAGACGGCAACCGCTATGGCCTGATCGGCGCCAACGGCAGCGGCAAGTCCACGCTGATGAAGGTGCTCGGCGGCGACCTCGAGGCGAGCGCCGGGGACGTCATGCTGCAGGCGGGCGCGCGACTGGGCAAGCTGAACCAGAACCAGTTCGGCTACGAGGACGAACGCGTTCTCGACGTCGTGATGCAGGGTCACGTCGAAATGTGGCGCGCGATGAAGGAGCGCGACTTCATCTACGCCAACCCCGATGCTACGGACGACGACTACATGCGTGCCGCCGAGCTTGAGGGGAAGTTCGCGGAGTACGATGGCTACACGGCCGAGGCGCGCGCCGGCGCGATCCTCATCGATGCCGGCATCGATGAGTCACGCCACAACGGCCCGATGCGCGAGGTACCGCCGGGACTGAAGCTGCGCGTGCTGCTTGCGCAGGCGCTCTTCTCCAAGCCCGACGTGCTGCTGCTCGACGAGCCGACCAACAACCTGGACATTCACTCAATCGGCTGGCTGGAGCGCGCGCTCAACGACTACGACGCGACGATGATCATCATCAGTCACGATCGTCACTTCCTGAACCAGGTCTGCACTCACATCGCCGACCTCGACTACCAGCAGCTGAAGATCTATCCAGGCAACTACGACGACTTCATGCTCGCCTCCGTTCAGGCACGCGAACGCGTCGAGTCCGCGAACGCCAAGGCTCGCGACAAGATCTCCGACCTGCAGGAATTCGTCCGGCGCTTCTCCGCCAACGCCTCCAAGGCGCGGCAGGCAACCTCGCGCAAGAGGCAGCTCGAGAAGATCAAGATCGAGGACATCCGCCCCTCCACGCGGCAGAACCCGTACATTCGCTTCGAACAGGGGAAGAAGCTCTATCGCTCGGCCGTGACGGTCGAGAAACTCGCGTTCCGCTATCCGGGAACCGACGAGGACATCTTCCGCAACCTCGATGTCACGATCGAGGCCGGCGACCGGGTCGCCATCATCGGGCCGAACGGCATCGGCAAGACCACTCTGATGCGCTGCCTTGCCGGCGAGCTGCACCCGACGAGCGGCCGGATCACCTGGGTCGAGAACGCCCAGCCGGGCTACATGCCGCAGGATCCGCAGGCCGAGTTCGAGGCCAAGATGGACCTGTTCTCCTGGATCAGCCAGTACACCGGCAAGGCGGATGACGACCAGCTGATACGCGCCACGCTCGGACGGCTGCTGTTCTCAGGCGACGAGACCAAGAAGTCGGTCAAGGTGCTGTCGGGTGGCGAGAAGGGCCGCATGATCTACGGCAAGCTGATCCTGACCAAGCCCAATGTCCTGCTCATGGACGAGCCGACCAACCACATGGACATGGAGACGATCGAGTCGCTGCAGATCGCCCTCGAGAAGTACGCGGGCACACTCGTTTTCGTCTCGCACGACCGCGAGTTTGTCGGTGGACTCGCGAACCGCATCATCGAGCTGCGCCCGGGCGGCGCCTATACCGACTTCCGCGGCACGTACGACGAGTACCTGAAAGAGCAGGGCGTCGACGCCTAGCCCGGCGTCGACGCTCGCCGCGGGCGCGTCAGCCGCCTGCGGCCGGCTTGCGCGCGATGCTGGTGGCCATCGTGACGATGGAGCCGAGGTCCGACAGGTTGGCCGGCAGCACCAGCGTGTTCGATTCCTTGGCCAGCTTGCCGAACTGCTTGACGTATTCCTCGCCGATTCGCAGCTGCATTGCCTCGATGCCGCCTTGGCCGCTGAGGGCGATGCCAACCTGGCGCAGGCCCTCGGCCGTCGCGTTCGCTACCGACAGGATCGCCTCCGCCTGGCCCTGCGCCTCGTTGATCTGCTGCTGCTTGAACGCCTCCGAGGCCTTGATCACCCGCTGCTTGTCGCCTTCGGCCTGGTTGATCTTGGCGTCACGCTCGCCTTCGGAGGTCAGCACGACGGCCCGCTTCTCGCGCTCCGCCCGCATCTGCTTCTCCATCGCCTGCAGCACGTCCTTCGGCGGCGTGATGTTCTTGATCTCGTAGCGCATCACCTTCACGCCCCACGCCGCCGATGCCTTGTCCAGCTCGCTGACGACGTTCGCGTTGATGGTGCCGCGCGCCTCGAAGGTGCGGTCGAGTTCGATCTTGCCGATTTCGCTGCGCAGGGTCGTCTGCGCCAGCTGCGAAATGGCGAAGCCGTAGTTGGTGATGCCGTAGGACGCCAGGTGCGGGTCGAGCACCTGCATGTAGAGTACGGCGTCGACGCCGACCTGGACGTTGTCGCGCGTGATGCAGATCTGCTCGGCGACATCAAGGGCCTGTTCCTTGAGACTGTGCCGGTAGGCGACGTTCTCGACGAAGGGCACGAGGATGTGAAAGCCCGCCTGCAGCGTGCGGCTGTACTTGCCCAGCCGCTCGACCACGAAGGCGTTCTGCTGCGGAACAACCTGCAGGGTCTTCGCCAGCGCCAGGACGACCAAGAGGACGACGGCCCCTACGGCGATCAGTACTTCCATATCTTAATTCCCCGTATTGACTCAGGCAGGTCCGACGATCAGCGCAAGGCCCTCGACGCGCACGACGCGCACGCGCACGCCCTCGCCGAGCGGCTCACCGCTGCCGTTGGAAATCGTCCAGTGACTTCCACGAAATTCCGCCTGGCAGGACTCGCCGGGCGACAGCGGCTGCTGCAAGACCAGTTCCCGGCCCACCGGGCCGGTCTCGATGGCGACGATCGAGTCGCCGCGGATGCGATTGTAGATCGAGCGCCGGAACGTCAGCACCGTGATGACCGACAAAGTGCCGAACAGCCCCCACTGGAGCCCGGCGGCGAGGCCCGGCAACGCGGCGGTCACGACGCCGGTCAGGACTGCGGAGGCTCCGACGAAGACGAGGTAGAACTGCGCATCAATGAAGGTCAGTTCGGCAGCGAGCAGAATGGCCCCGAGAAGGACCCAACCCCACCAGATCATGTTCGCTCCTCTGCCTGCGCACGCCGACCGTTCGCCAAGTATGGCCCCCCGCCCTGCGGGTAGCCACCGCCCCACGGCAACTACCTGAGGGGGTGGCACCCGAGGCCGCGGTGAACGATAGTAGCAGCCGCCTCTTGCGGTGTGGATGGGGGAGCAGGTGTGGCGGACGAGGTGGCGCAGAACCTGAGGGCGGCCCAGAGCCGGGCGCAAGAGCTGTTCGCGGCCGTCATCGCGACCGGGATGATCCGCCCGGGGGTGAGCGAGAGCGAGCTCAGCGGCGCCATCGACGCGCTTGCGCGTGAGCGCTTCGGCCTTCGCAGGCACTGGCACCGGCGGATCGTGCGCTGCGGCCCCAATACCCTGCTGACCTACTACGATGACGCCGAAGACCTGCGTATCGCCGAGGACGACCTCGTCGTGGTCGATCTGGGGCCGGTCTTCGGCGAGTGGGAGGCGGACTACGGCCAGACCTATGTCGTCGGCGACAGTCCCCGTAAGCGGCAGCTGGTCGCCGACATCGAATCGGCGTTCCGGCTGGGCCGCGAGTTCTACGGGGCGATGCCCGCGCTCACGGCAGGCGCCCTGTATGACTACGTGCACGCACTCGCCGGTGACTTCGGCTGGGAGTTCGGCGCGCCGACCGCCGGCCACCTGGTCGGGCACTTTCCCCATGAGCAGGCGCAAGGCAAGACCCCGCGCTTTTCCATCCGTTCCGGCAACGAGACCCCGCTGCGCGAACCGGATGCCGACGGCCGCCCGCGCCACTGGATCCTTGAGATCCACTTCGTCGACCGCAGCGAGCGGATCGGCGCGTTCTGCGAGGCATTGCTAACGTTATAGACGGCAGTCGATGCGACTTGATTGTGCCGGACCGCGCGGCACCTTAGTCTGTCAGCCAGTTTCCGGGGAGCGAGCCGCCGTGAAGATTTCCTCGAATGCACTGATCACCCTCCTGTTCGCTGCCGCGTTCGTCGGACTGAGCGCCGTACCGGTGCACGCGGCGGCACCGCCGGGCTACGTGGACGAGGCCCGCCTGCGCGAAGCGGCGAACGAGCCCGGCAACTGGTTCACCGGCGGACGCGATCAGGACGGCACCTACTATTCGCCGCTGACCGGCATCAATGCCTCGAACGTCGGCTCGCTGGGGTTCGCCTGGCAATACGACCTCGGCGCTCCCCGCCGCGGCCAGGAGGCGACGCCCGTGGTCGTCGACGGCGTGATGTACACCGCAGGTACCTGGGGATACGTGTACGCCGTGGACGCGGCCAGCGGACGGGAGCTATGGCGTTACGACCCGAAAGCGCGCTACCCGGCCGCGCGCAACCCCTGCTGCGACATGGTCAATCGCGGCGTTGCCGTCTGGAAGGGGCGCGTCTACGTTGCCTCGGTGGACGGACGCCTGCACGCGATCGACGCCCAAACCGGCCGGCGGGTGTGGGTCAAGGACACGATCGTCGATCACGCGCAGTGGTACTCAAGCTCGGGCGCGCCTATCATCGCCGGCCGGGTAATTGTGATCGGCAACAGCGGCTCCGACATGGGCAAGGTCGGGGTGCGCGGCTACGTCTCGGCGTACGACCTTGCGTCCGGCGCGCTTCGTTGGCGCTTTTACACCGTGCCGCCCGCGCCGGGGCAACGCTACGAGCATCCGGAGCTGGCGCTCGCCGACAGCACCTGGGATGCGGGCCGTCGCCCCGAGTTCAAGGGCGGCGGTACCGCGTGGGACGGCTTTGCCTACGATCCGGGCCTCGACATCGTCTACTTCGGTACGGCGAACGCAGCGCCCTATGACCTGCGCGAGATCGGCCCCTCCCGCTTCGACGCGCTGTTCACCGCCAGCATCGTCGCACTGCATGCCAGGACAGGCCGGCTCGCGTGGCACTATCAGACCACGCCCCACGACCAGTGGGACTACGACGCCGTGCAGAAGATGGTGCTTGCGGCGCTGCCCATTGGCGGGCAGAAGCGCCAGGTGCTGATGCAGGCGTCCAAGAACGGCTTCTACTACGTGCTGGACCGCAAGACGGGCGAGCTGCTGTCCGCGCAAAACTACACGTACGTCAACTGGGCGAGCGGGATCGATCTCAAGACCGGACGTCCGATCCCCTCGCCGGCAGGCGATTGGTCGACCGGACCGAAGAACGTCTATCCGTCGTGGGCTGGTGGCCACACCTGGATGCCGATGTCCTACAGTCTTGGCACGGGCCTTGTGTACATCCCGGTCATCGACGTACCAAACGTCTGGGTGGACATGGCGCACAACGGCGGCTCCCTGAAGTACCTGGACGGGTTCTTCACGCTGAACGGCATCATGCCGGACGAAACCTACGATGCGACGGATCTGAAGCGCCTGTATGGCCCGCTGCCGGATCTCGCCACGTTGCAGGCCGAACGCAAGGAGAAGCTCGTCCGCGAGTTGATCCGCGCGTGGGATCCGGTTGCGCAGAAAGTCGTGTGGGAGCACGAGACCTCGTCGGGCATGCGTGGCTACGACGGCGGCGTGATGAGCACCGCCGGCAACCTCGTCTTTCAGGGGCGCGGCAGCGGCGAATTGTGGGTGTACGCCGCCGATACCGGCGCCGTACTCAAGGTGATCACGACCGGCAGCCACATCATGGCAGCGCCGACGACCTACACGGTGAATGGCGAGCAGTACGTCGCAGTCCAGGTGGGCTACGGCGGCGCGGCGATCACCGTCGGTCCTGCCCCCGCCAGCAGCGCGGCCTCGCGCTACGAGAACACCAACCGGATCATCGCATTCAAGCTGGGGGGCGGCACGGTGCCGGCGCCGCCGGTGCTCAAGCCGCAGCCGTTCGAGCGGCCGCCTGCACAGACGGTGGACGCGGCCCGCATCAGCCACGGCGAAGCGCTGTACATCCAGGAATGCTCGCGCTGCCACGTGTTTGGCACCAGCGTGACCCCGGACCTGCGCAAGCTCAGCGCCGGCTACCAGGCGATGTTCAAGGACATCGTGCTGCGCGGCGCCGTCGCGCCAACCGGCATGGAGCGATTTGACGACATCCTCAGCGAGCAGGACGTCGA
>JANXQL010000070.1 GCA_025356815.1 Pseudomonadota bacterium | reverse complement strand
GATCGCGTTGACGACTTCGAGGTTGCAGAGCGAGACGTTGCCGCGCTGTACCGGCAGGAACGCCTCGATCCGACTGAACTGCTCTGCGCTGATTTCCATGCCGCATAGCATATCACATAGTGTTAACAGGCCCTAGTCGGCTGCGTGCGCCGCGGCCGGACTGGCGTGGAAGGTCGCAAGCGGAATGGTCTTCTCACGACCACTCGGTACGGCAGACTTCGCAGAGCGTTCCTCTGCTACGAGTGCGTCGACCATCTCGAGCGTCTGCATCAGATCGCTGAGGGCCTCGGTTGTCGACGTCGTCGGTGTCTTCCTGCGACTGAAGAACATCAAATTCACCCTGTTCGTCATGCTCGGCACCAGAGCGAAGACGGTAGCGTTCGGTCCGGGCTAAAGACAGGGGTGCGGGTGTCTGCGGATCGAGACACCGGGCTTCAGCTCCGGTCGCAGATCTGGCGTGCAAGCGATTGAAGATTGGGATAAATTTCCCGCAGGCGAGGGGATCGCGTGACGGGCCTGCAGTATGAATTCCACAAGGCGGCGCCGGCATTCTTCGCCTCGGGCGAATCTGACGACACATAATACGGATCGAGGGGAGACAACTATGTCGAGGGTGAGCGTTGTATCGGGATCGATCGGGGTGCTGGTGCTGGCGCTGACGGGCCTCGCCACGCCGGGACTCGTGCAGGCGGCCGCTGGCACACCGACGGCCGGCGTTCTCGGCGGTGGCAATGCCGACGGAATGGTGAAGATGGTCTTTCTGCTCAAGCGCCATCCAGGCATGTCGCGTGAGGATTTCCTGAAGTACTACGAAAGCCATCACGCGCGGCTGGGGGAGAAGTACGTGCCCAATGCCGTGCGCTACGTTCGCCGCTTCCTTGATCCGTTGCCCGGTGCGCCGCCGGAAGTGCAGTACGACGTGCTGACAGAACTGTGGTTCACCAATCAGGCGGAAATGGACAAGGCGCTCAAGCTGCTGGCCGATCCCAAGATCCACGCCGAGATCCAGGCGGACGAGGAGATCCTGTTCGACCGTCCGGCGATGCTCGCGTACGTGATAACGGAGCGGGACTCCAAGATGGCGAGACCCGCAAAAAAGCAGAAGTAGCGGGCCGGAACATGCCCCCCGGGCGCCGACCCAAGGCCAGCAGCTTGGATTCTGAAATCTATAAACGCTTAGAAAACAAAATGTTACAAATTTTCATCGTGCACCAGATATTTCTCCAGAAATAAAATATTAGAATAATTTCTATGGAAATTTCTGGCGCCGTGGGTTCGCGGGAGCGCGCCAAGCCGCAGGCCGCGCCCGTGCTAACCAGGGCCGTCGCCCGTGCGGCGGAGCATCTGGCGATCTCGCGCGGCCTGCTCGCCACGATCCTGGGCGTCAGCGCCCCGACGGTGACCCGTTTGTACAAGGGCGCGTATCAGTTGGACCCGCGCCGCAAGGAATGGGAGTTCGCGCTGCTGCTGGTGCGCGCGTTCCGCTCGCTGGATTCGCTGGTGGGCGACGAGGCCACGGCGCGGCAGTGGCTGGCGAGCCAGAACACGGCACTCAACGCCCGACCGATCGACCTGATCCGGGACACCGAAGGACTGGTCCGTGTCGTTCACTACCTGGACGCCTCTCGCGGTCTCGTCTGAGGCGCGCCGCTGGCACGGCGTGCTGTGGCGCATCGTCGAGGCGCAACACATCGCCGCGACGATGAAGCTGGTCGATGATCACGACGAGCAGGACGTGCTCGAGGCGTTGTTGGAGGCAAGCAAGCCGGCAAATCCGTTCGGCACCGACGGGCTCGACTACCTGCTCGCGACACCGTTCCGCTATCCCCCGCTGCCGTACGGATCGCGTTTCCGTGGCCCGACGGATCCGGGCGTGTTCTACGGTGCGGAGTCCGTCCGCACCGCAGGCGCTGAGCTTGGTTACTGGCGCTGGAAGTTCCTGTGCGATGCCATCGATCTGGAGCGACTCGGTCCGGTGGCGCACACCGCGTTCAGCGTTGCGGCCCAGACCACCGCCGTGGACCTGCGGGCCGCGCCGTTTGTCGCAGACGTTGCGCAGTGGCGGCATCCGACGGACTATGCCGCGACACAGGCGTTCGGGCGCGTCGCAAGAGGCGCCAATCTGGGCGGCATCGTCTACTACTCCGTGCGCAGCCCGGAGCCATCATGGTGCATGGCGCTGCTGACGCCCTCAGCGTTCGCAAGTGCTCGACCACGACCGGCCCGGGAAAGCTGGTATCTCGCGGTGACCGCAGATCTCGTCAGCTGGCGAAGCGACCGGCGCTCGATGACCTTTGCGACGCAGGCCTGGTCTGCCGCGCCGACGCAAGTGTCGCGCTGACCCGATTCGAGCGAGGTGACCGCGACCGTTTTGCAGTGACGGCGATGCGGCGCACTCGCTACGAGCTATAGTTAGCCGCACGCCGCCAGGCGGCCCCTCATGGAAGGAGGATAGCCATGATTTCACTGAGCCAGTTGTGGATGCCGATCCTTGCTTCGTCGGTTGTAGTGTTCGTGCTCAGCAGCCTGATCCACACGGTGCTGAAGTGGCACGAGGCCGACTATCTGCCATTGCCGAACGAGGACGAAATTCGCGCCGTGATCAACCGTGGCAGTCCGGCGGCAGGCCAATATGTCGTTCCGCACTGCCCCGACATGAAGGCAATGAAAACGGAGCAGACCCGCAAGAAGTTCGTCGAGGGTCCGGTTGGTTTCGTGGTGCTGCGCCGGCCCGGTGCGCCGACCATGGGTCCCGCGCTCGCGTCCTGGTTCGTGTACTTGCTCGTCGTAGGCGTGCTCGCAGCCTACATCGCATCTCGCACGTTGCCGGTCGGGACGTCGATCGCAGGAGTGTTCCGCCTGATCGCGACGGTAGCATTTCTAACCTATGCAGGTGGCAGTGTGCAGGCCGGCATCTGGATGGGGAAGCCGTGGAGCGCTGTCGGGAGGGACGTGGTCGACGCCGCGATCTATGCGATTGCGACGGGTCTGGTGTTCGGATACGCCTATCCGCACTGACGAGACGGTGCGCCACGAGCGCGCTCGGAGCGCGCCTGACGTGCAGGCGCCTGGACCCCGCCGGCCGAAAGTTTCGCGTCGACCGCTGCTACCGCGTGCTGCGTGCTGCGCTGGAGGTGATCTCCGCGCGACTGGCGATGATTCGTCCGTCAATCACTTTGATCGGACAGGAGAATCGAATGATCGTCCCGCCTGCCGGCGGGCTCTCGATCTCGACGCGGCCGCCAACGGCGCTCGCGCGGAAGCGCATGCTCCCCCAGCCGAGGCCGGCCGGTTGAGCGCGCGCCGGCAGGCCGCGCCCATTGTCCTTGACCGTCAGCGTGACGGTACTCGCGGAGGCCCGACTCTCGACGCTGACTGTCGTCGCCTCGGCGTGCCTAGCGACATTCGTAAGCGCCTCCTGTGCAATGCGGAACATGGTCTCTCCGATGCGATGCTCGAGCGCCAGATCACCATACCCATGCAGCCGAAGCCTGACCCGCAGCCCGAACGCCGCCGTCGTCGAGTCGGCGAGCGAGCGCAGCAGTTGCTGGATGCCAGTGCCGCCGAGTTCCGTCGGAGCAAGGCCATGCGCGATCGCGCGTACCGACGCCACGCAGTCCCGCGACAGGCCGGACAGCTTGGTCAGCTCCTCGCCAATGGCCGTCGCTCCTTGCTCGCGCGCGCTGTGCGCGAGGGCGGACAGCATCAGGGAAAGGCCGGTCAGTTGCTGCCCCAGCCCATCGTGGAGATCCAGGCCGATACGCTGCTGTTCGCGGCTGACCGCTGCGAGGGCGGCTGTTTCGAGCTGACGCTGGCGGGTGACGTCTAGGAGCACTACGAGGTGGGCGCCTGCCGCCGAATCGCCAAGCGGCGCTGCGTAGGCGATTACGACGCGCTCGCTCCCATCCTTGCAGCGCACGATCACTTCCATCGGCTCGAACGTACCGTGCGCCCGGACCGCGGCATCGCGTCTGCTGATCCAAGTCTGTTCAACCCATGCGCGGTACGCGGGCTCTGGGTAGGCGGCTTCCCACCATTCCAGCAATGTCGGGATGTCGTCGATTGAGTAGCCAAAGGTCGCAACGAAGGCGTTGTTCAGGAACGTGATGTTGCCGTGGTCGTCGTTGAGGGCGAACGGTACCGGAGACGCATCGATCACCGCCCGGCGGTGGCGCTCGCTTTCCTGGAACAACTCATCCATCCGCTTGCGGGCATCGATGTCGACGGCGATGCCGAGCAACTTCGTCGGCCGGCCCTCGGTGTCACGGGCAACGACGCGCCCTCGCTCGAGCAGCCACTTGTAATTGCCGCTCTTGGTTCGGACACGAAACTCCGCCTCGTAAAACCCAGCCTGATCGGCGAATGTCTCCGTTAAGACATGCTCGAAGCTGTGGATGTCGTCCGGATGCACATCGCTCAGCCAGGTCTCGAACCGGCGGGAGGCCTCCTCCTCGCTGAGGTCGTAGCCGAGGTTGCGGTGCCAGTAGACGTTGCCACGTACGGTGTCGCTCGCGACGTCGTATTCCCACAGTGGTAGCCTGGCCGCGTCGATGGCGAGTCGAAACGGGTCGTCAGCCTCATCGGCCGCCATTGCCGGGCGTTTGGGCATTCGCTTCCTTGCGGATTCGTATCGAGTAGGCGCCGCGCGAGGTGACTGGCGGCCGGGCCCACAGCGAGTTGCCGGCAGTTTCAGGTCGTCCTTGGAGGTTATTCAAAAGACTCAGTAGCGTCAACGCACAACCGGGGCGCACTGGCGCCCCGTGGTGCGCTCCGCATGCGATCTGTCAACGTTCGACGGTAGTCTGGCTTGATGTCGCTTCCCCGGATGGATAGCGGCCGGTCGGCCGTTGCTGACGCCGGGCAGCAGCGCTGGTGCGTTAGATCAGCCGACCTTCTAAGTCGAGTTCGGGAGGTTCTCGTCCATAGCCCGGCCCGGCGCGCGCTCGTCAGTATAGTAGCTGTCCGGATTACCCTCCTTCTGGGATCGCAGCATGTAAAGGGAGTAGTAGTACTCCAGCGCGTTGCGCCTCGCGATCCGCTCGGGGACGCCGAGGAGCTTGGCTGAACAGAAGTTTCGCTGCACCGCTTGGCATTCGGTTCGCGCCTCATTCCGTTCGCCACGTACATGCATGCTCTCGTGTGTCAGAAGGCCGAGGCTGGCCAGTTCCTCCCGCGACGCGTGCTCCGGATGGCGCTCGTACGCCATCAGCGAATTGCACCATGGGTACTGGAAAGCGATCTGCCCGGTGTCCGGTTGCGCATGGCCGATGTTCATGGATTCGCTGTCGAACAAGGTGTCGAGCATCGTATTGAAGTGGAAATGTGCGCGACGGTGATCGGCGAGCGCCGTCGCGATGTTTGACAGGCGCCGCTCGAAAAGATCCGTATGCAGAGGCTGCCAGAAGCAGGTCAGTGCCAGCATCGCCATCAGCGCCACATAAGGGCGGTAGATCTGCTTCGGCTGCGGCATATCGACGGGCGCGCTGACCGTAGATCGGAATTCGCAGAAGATCAGCCAGCAGAAGAAGAGCGCCAGCAGAATCCAGAACATGCGTGACGTGCCCATTTTTGCAACGGTCGAGACTGCTCGTTGAGCAGCGTAGCGCCACAGGCCGCCCGCGCGGCAATGTTTTGAAAATGCAGAGATGTTTTGCTCAGCATCGCCGCGAGACTGAAAGTTCCCTGGCGTGGCTGTGTGCTTGCTCCAATCGGTTGCAAGCTTCGCGCCCGCAGCCTTACCTGCTACGAGGCAGCTGGCATGCGATCACGCATGAGGGCTGCGCCGGTTGAAAGGCGCCTCGGTCGGTATGCTCCCCTGCCGGCGCTCCGGCCAAGGCGCACCGCAGTGTGTGGCATCGGTGACCAAGGCCAGGGTCTGAGGTCCCCTGGCCGCCACTCTGTCCTGCTCTGTCGTTGAGTGAGTGTGCTTGCCTGGCGACGCCGCGCGTGCAGTTACGACTGGCAGCCGGCCCCGGTGTGGAAGATCGGGTTGAATGAAATCAGCGTGAGATTGAGCTTCGTGATCTTCCACGCATCGCCAAACTTCTGAACCTCGGCCGAATAGGTGCCGTTGGCGACCGCAACGCATTTCGACGGCCCGCCGATCACGGTTCCTGGAACCACGAGTGTCGCATTCAAGTATGAAGTGACTCGTCCGGTGCGTCCGTGCGTCGAGACGCTGATGTTTGACATCATGTGTTGAGTGAACTTGTAGCCGTTGCCGCGATCGACGGCGTCGACGAAATTCGCATAGTTTACGACTCCGATGATCGGCTGCGGCGCAGTGTCCGGATAGGCGTTCGGGTTCGGGAACGTCTGCGAGTCGAAGGGCAGTTGGGGAAACCAAACCCGCACCTCCGCGTTCTCGGCGATGCACTGCCGGTAGATGTTGATTCCCTTTCCGACCGGATCGGCAAGTGTCGAGTCGCCAATCGCATCTGTGCCGCGCGCATAGCAGTAGATAAGTTCGGCGATGGCTTCCTTGTCCGCAGCTGATTCCTCGGACGCAATGGCTACTGCAGGTGTAAGAGCGCTCGACAGAAGCACGACGGCGGTCATAAGGACACAGTTCTTCAGTCGCGAGATCATATTCATTGAGAGTCCCCCACTTATCAGTTGTTATGTGTCTTGGCTGATCGGAAAGCGCGACCTCGGTCCAGCACCGGCGACGATCGGGAGAAGCTGTGGCGGCGCTGTGCCTCACGCTCTATTCAGGCTATCCCATGAACTTGTTGTCAGCAAGCACGCAACCATCAATCGGCGTCGATGCGTGCGGGCGAACGATGATGCGCCGCAGCGATGGCGACTCACCGAATGTGGCTGAGCAGCGCGGATGCAAGTTCCTCGACATGCTCGGTTCGCCCGAGCAGGGGCACCGACTCCACCGTCACCAGTACGTCGCGCGTAGCGGCAAGAATTCGGTCCGGGCCGAGCGCCGCCTGCACCGACGGTGACGCTAGCGAACTGCCCAGGTCTGTGCTCGCCTCCTCGAAGGTGCCGTCGCCCGCGGGCGCCGCCAACGCCTTGCGGAGCGCGCGATATCCTCCGCGCCATAACACGGTGGATTTGATCGTTCCCACGGTGAGGGGTAGGCCAGGCAGGGGTTTGGCATATCGGTACGTGCAACTGCTGGATGTCGCGTCGCCGATCCCGACCGGTTCAGCCTGAAGGGGTCCGAGCAGCGTCTCGAGCTCCCTGCGATCGAGCATCTCGCACGCCGTTGCATGAGGAAATGACGGCTGCTCGATTTCCACTGGTTTGGTCGTGCCGGGCCGGGCGGGTGGGAGGGGGGCGTCGAGCCGTCGCACAGCGCGGCCGGCGAGATTCGCTGCTTGTTCCAAGGTTGCCCGCGATCCGAGGACGTCGATGGAGATCACGCTGTCGCCGAGCATCACATCGATCCGACAGCAGCCCTCCAGCGCTGCTGCATCCCACGGTCCGCTCATGCTCGTCCGACCAGGAGCGAAGAGCCAGCCCTTACGCTCGGGAACTGCTGCGCGCGAATGGCGCATCCAAGCCGTGCCGCCTGTCGCCAGGAGTGTCACCTCGATCGAACGGAGGTCCGTGCCTTGGTAGATGCAGCGTCGGCCATCGCCATCGCGTGCGTTGGCCGCGCGCGGGACAGTGCCGAGCTTGCCGAGCGCGACCTCGACTTCCCGCGGCTCAAGAAGCGCGCAGGGGTCGACCCCGGTACGCTCGCCGGTCGCGTCCGCCGCCGCTCGAAGGAGCTGGAGGTCTTGTAGTGCTGCCACTGAGTATCCGTTCGGCGAATCCGAGGGGCTGCAACCGGGGATCGCGAGAGTCGCAGCGAGGCAAGCGACAGCCGCAGATCCACGCCATCGGGCACTGAAACGATGCTGCGCGGAATGGCCGGTCCGTGGCGCAAGGCTCCCCATTGGCGTCTCGCGATGCGCTTGTTTGGCAGAGCAGGCCTACGCCGAGGCCGGTCGATCCGGCTCGACGTAGGCGCATTGTCTGTGGGCGAGCAGACTCGGAAAGCCGCCTATGGGGATGCCGGGATCATCGCGCCACCGGTTTCGAATAACATTCCGTCAGGCCCGTACATGATCACGATTCCGCTGGTGGACTGCGCTCCGTTGCAGCACGGTGCCGGTGCCGAGACGAACTTGATGCCTTGTGCTTCAAGCGTCGCCACCTTGTCGACGAGCAGATTCGCGCCGGAGTTTACCGAGTTCCATGCCAGGCGCTGGATGCCCGGGTGGTTAATCGGCAGCGGATAGGGCGGCGCGTGATCGGTTGGGTCGATCCACTGGATCAGGCGGATTGCGACGCCGCCACCCAGTACCACGCTGTCAGGGACAGTCAGGTCCGCGCCACGGATGCGGAACGGCTTGCGTAGTCCCATGGCCCTGGCTTCCTCAGGTGTGCTCATCTCCGGCAGTGGGCGCTCGTTCGCAAACCCCACCAGTCGGAAGAATTCGCGCGCGCTCTCGAAGTCGCTCACGTTGACGTTTATGTACTGCGGTCGCACAAGATGCGTCGCCGGGCAGGGATAGAACTCGGGAGGATCATCGTTGAGGCCTGGATAGGCGGGATAGCTGCTCGGCGGCAGCGCGTTTGGGTCGCATGCCCGCGGGGGTACGCCCGGATTGGGCGCCTCAACCAGTTGGATGAAGGTGCCGTCGGGGTCCTTCAGCGTCGCGAAGCGGCCGAAGCGCTTGCCGGCCTTGCCCGTCGGTGCCGAAAGGAAGGGCACGCCCTTGTTGCTGAGGTAGGCGTAGTCTGCGTCGAGATCGGTCGTGACGTACGCGACATGGGTCATGCCAAGGTGATACATGAATGAGTACGGCTTCTCCGTCAGTGGTCGAACCGGGTCGAAGAACTCGATTAGATCGATGAAGGACAGGGCCTGGCCGTGAGTGAGCATGCGCAGTTCGACATGCAGGTTGTACGGGTGATCGATGCCAGTTCCGATGCCACCGCCTGGGTATTGGTATCCGGGAACTTGATGCCCGTGGTCCATCCAAGGTCGGCGTAGAACGCCTCCGACAGCTCGTAATTGCGCGTCGGCCCGGAGTAAGTGAGGTAGTCCACGACCTGATAGTCGGCAGCGGCGTGCTGGCGAATGCGAACGCTCAGCGACTTTCCTGATTCGTCTCCGACTGAAACACGAATCGAATTCGTATCAGCCTTCAGAGTGACAGGGACTTCGAGCGTATCGCCATCGGACCGCCTGGCGCTCGCTCGCGTCGACACGTGGACGCCATTGATCAAGATATTGGCCCGGCCGACATCCTCGCCTTTGAGCACGAGAGCTGCGGGTCCTGCGGTTCCAAAGAACGTACGAGCCGTCTCGCCTGAGTCGTCCGAGCCGCCGTGGAATGCAGCGAGGAACCGGGTGAGATTCGCCTCGGCCGCCGAGGCACCAAGGGAGCCGAGTATGAGGATCAGACCTGAAGTCAATAACGCGAGTGTGCGAGTCATTGTGCCCCCTGTTCCGCCTTATCCGTGCGGAATCTGATTTCCAGATGATTCTTATTGGATCGGTGTCCGTCAGCAAATCCGACCGACGACTTCAAACTCAGTTTAGATCGTGTTGCTGTCCGCTAGCAAGTAAGTGAATGACTTCTGCTCGTCATGAATGAATCGCGTTGCTCGGCGGCGAAGGGATGTTGCAGCGCAGCTAGGAACGCGGATTCTGCATTGCAGATTCTGCAGCCAAAACAATGCGGTCCTGACCCCAACGTTCGAGCCGGCTGCTAGCCGGCGTGCTGAGAACGGGAAGGCAATTCGCGTCCCGGCTCGGCGTGCGAGTCTCGGCCCCGGCGTAGGCGGTGCGCTACCATCGACTATAACTGTCAGGAGCCGACGTCCATGAAAGCAGTGTTCACCGCCGTGAGTCTCGCGGTCGCGCTTACCACGGTGGCCTTCGCGCAGAAGGTGCCCGCACTTGCGCCTCCTGGTGCCGCGGTGGACCCTGCGGCCGTGCTGGTCGGACGCCTCGACCTTGATCGGTACAAGCAGTCGATCCGTGGACTGACCCGATTCGGGGATCGGCGCGAGGGCACCGACCGCAACCGTGCCGCACTCGACTGGATCGAAGCGCAGCTCAAGCTCTACGGCTGCGCCAATACCGAGCGCGTGACGTACGAATACTTTCCTAGCGATCCGGTGCTGCCGAGCGGTCCGGCCGTGGGGCGTCGACCGGATGCCGCGGCCGGGGGCGGACGCTACCGCGGCTTGAAGGGACCCACGGGCGTCAACATCGACGCGAGCCGGCAGACGGATGCCGCGTTGAGGGCCATCGACGAGCAGCCCTCGATGGGGGGCAGCCGGCAGGAGGTCTACTGCACGAAAGCGGGCTCTACCCATCCCGACGAGATGTATATCGTCGGCGCTCACATGGATGGGCACGGCTGGGGGGAGGCTGCGAACGACGATGGCTCCGGCACGGCGCTGGTTCTGGAACTGGCTCGCGTGATCTCCTCGGCCGATGTCCGGACCGAGCGTTCCATTCGTTTCGTGCTCTGGAACAACGAGGAGACGGGCCTGAACGGTGCGCGTGCCTACGTGGACCAGCGGGCTCAGTTGCAGGGACGGGAGGAGCCGCCGGGTTCGGGCCGATATCCGGAGCCGAAGTGGCTCGGCATGATCCAGCACGACATGTTGTTGTTCGACCACGGCATGCCACGCGAGAATGGCAGCGTCGCGAAGAACCAGCGGCCGGAGGCCGACGTCAACATCGAGTTCCAGGCGCAGGCCCGGTTCGCGGAAGGGGCGCAGAAGCTCGCCTGGGCCGTCGCGGCGGCCAATGAGGCCTATGCGTCCGACTACCCGGCGTCGGTCGGTCCCCACATGACTAACACCGACAGCACTCCGTTCATGGATCTGGTGCCGGCGATCAGCCTGCGTGAGAACGAGCGCGGGCGCGAGATCGGCGCGGGCTGGGATCCCCACTGGCACCAGCCGACGGATGTCTACGGGACGTTCTCGGACGCCGATTTCCGGCTCGGGCTCAACGCGGCGCAGACGACGCTTGGGGCTATTGCCAGGCTCACGGGTGCGACCATCGGCCGCTAGTGCATCGTCCTGCGCACATTGCTGCGGATTTCACCGTTGGACTCGTGATGGTTCTCGGCTAGGGTGAATCCCGCCGGGCTAGATCTCGCCGGGACGACTAGACGCGGGGGAGAGGCGGAATGTTGTGCATCTGAATCCGAAGGATTTCCCTGATTCGGCCTATGCCCGCGTGCTCCGGGAGGGCCGCGCAGGGCGCCAGTTCGAGGAGCCGCTGGAGGCGGAGTACCAACTTTCCCATTTGTGGCGCGTGCGCCGACGCGTGCGGATATTCTTTTCCCTGATCGCCATACTCGGCCTGTGGTTCATCGTCGACCATGTCCGGCGCATCGGCCTGTGGAGCCCGTCAGTGCTACTGCGCTTTGGCGCTGTCATTCCGGCGATGATCGCGATCCTCGGCGTCGCCTGGAGCAGGCACTACGCCAGGTACTACTTGCCGTTCGTGAGGGTACTGGTGCCGCTGCTGGGGGGGTTGATGGCGGTCTTCATTGCGCAGGACCTCGCTGACGACAGGCCGGAGCTGCTCGCGAGCCTTTCGGTCAATGTCATCGGGCTCTTCTTCTTCACAGGTCTGATGTTCCGCCAGGCGCTCCTCGCCTGCGCGACGATGTTGCTTGCGTTCGTGCTGGCGGCCTACGCGATCGGGCTGCCCGAGCCGGTGCTCGTCAGGTGCATGGTCATGCTCGGCCTGACCGCCGTTATCGGCGCCATCATCGGGGCGGATGTCGATGGCTCGTACCGCCGCTCATTCCTGGAAGCCGCCGTGATCCAGCAGCTCGCTGCCAGCGACGGCCTCACCGGCCTAATGAACCGGCGTGCGTTCGATGACCACCTGAATCAGGTGTGGCAGCATGCCATTCGCGATCAACGCAACGTCGCGATCCTGATGATCGATATCGACTTCTTCAAGCGCTACAACGACACCCATGGGCATCAGGCCGGCGACGAGGCCCTGCGGCGGGTTGCCAGGGTGATCGACGGCTTCGCCAAGCGGCCGTTGGATCTCGCCGCCCGGTACGGGGGAGAGGAGTTCGCGGTGATCCTCTACGACCTCACCGAATCGGATGTCAAGGACATTGCCGAACGCCTGCGACTGGCCGTGCAGCATGAACTTATCGGTCAGGCGCTGGACGAGGCCGGGCGTGGAACGGCGGGCGCGATGACGGTCAGCGTTGGCGCAGGCATCGCAAGGCCGACGATTGAGCGAACTCCCGCGAGCGCGATCCAGCTCGCTGACGAGGCGCTTTACGAGGCGAAGGAAGCCGGCCGGAACCGCATTGTCGTGCACGGCGTGGCGGCCTACGAAATGCTCCACACAGGCGACTTCGTCCTGCCATCGCACGTTCGCAGCGGGCGCCGCGAGTCAGCTCCGTGACGGCCAGCCCAGTCGGGCGCCGGTCTGTTCCGCGCTCCACGGAAGCCCCTCGCCCGGCAGCAAGTCGTAGTGCGGGTCCCACGGCAACACGCTCACCTCGCCTGCGACCATCTTCGGCAGCACGGGGACCACTTGCCGGGCGTTGGCCGTCGCGAGCGAGCGATGCTCGTTCAGAGCCTCCGCGAGTTCCCGCAGCACGAATTGGGTGGCGAGCGGTACCGGGAACGCGCCTCCTTCGGACAGCCCCGACCACGAAGCAATCGGCAACCACGTGAGGGCGGTCACTTCGCCTTCGACGACGCACGCCGACTGGCCGTGCGGCTGGCGGGCGACGAAGAACCGCGTGTCGAAACGACGGGGCAGGCCCGAGGGTGTGATCCAGCGGGCCCAGTAGACGAGTTCCTGGGCACTGAGCTCGAGACCGGCCTCCTCGCGCAGTTCGCGGCAGCCGGCACGCAGCGATGCGGTCTCGATGGGCGCGCCATCCGCCGCGTCGATCGCGCCGCCCGGGAACACCCAGTAGCCGCCGTAGAAGCGCAGCGTGGAGTTTCGTCGGACCAGCAGCGCCTCGGGTCCCGAAGTTCTCTCGGCGATGACGACGACCGTGGCAGCGGCCCGGGCGACCGGGTTCGGGCCCGGGGTGGCGATGTTCGAAGTTGATGCGCCTGTCACGCGGGAGTGTCTTGGCTACGTGGGTATTGGGGGAAGGTTAGCAGAGGGCTGCCCGGCGGGCGTCGACGGATTGGCGAAGAGCGGCGCGCCGCGCGCTCGATGCTTTGCCGGCGGTCAGGCCGGCCTGATGCGGCACCCTCGTTGGAAAGGGGTCATGTGGTCGCCCCATGATTGCGCAAGCGTCTCAGCGCGGCTTGGCCAGTATTTGGGTCCAGTAGATCAGACCGTGGCTTCGCCGATTGGTGGCGAAGGAAACTCCCATCACGGTAAAGCGCGCATCCATGATGTTCGCGCAGTGCCCCGGACTGTCGAGCCAGCCGGCGACGACCTCCCGCGCGGTCGGAACGCCATCGGCGATATTCTCTCCAACCAGCCGCGCCGCGAAACCTGCGCGCCGGACACGGTCCGCCGGCGTGCTGCCGTCGCGGCCTTCATGCGTCAATACATCGGCGTCCGCCATGTCCTCCGAGCGCTCACGCGCAACGCGTGACAGCGCTTTGGAGAGCGAGAGGCTTGCCGCGCGAGGATAGTACGTCTGGCCGCAGTGGCGTCCGCCGCGCCGGGCATCGTTGACGTATCCAAGCACCTCGGCCTCGATCGATGCTGCATCTCCGACGTGGGGCAGTTCGAGGGGCTCCGTCACGACGATCCAAAGTTGCGCTCTGTTCCACGCGTAGCCGATGTCGCGCAGCCCAGCACGGGACAGGTCCCGGCAGAAGCGCGAAGCGGCCGAATGCGCGATGTCGGCGTCGGACGATACGCCGGCGAAGTGCAGCGAGGCACCGAAACTGGGTTGTTCCGGCAGGCGGTCCAGCGCCTCGTGCAGGCTACTGCCGCGGGCCATCTGCTGGGCCACTCCGTCGAGCGCAATCGACTCCCGCAACAGGGACGCTCGTGCTGACGCGGCACAGCCGCTCGTGCGGGCCCGATTGATGGCCGACACAGGGTCGCCCAGGGCCGCAGGAGCGATGCCGATACCTGCCGCCACGAGTGTGCCGATAATCCAAACATCTCGTCGGCGGCAGGTTCGAATGCGTCTGGGCGAGGGCCGGGGTCGATCGTGCTGGTGCGTCATTGAACACATGCGGATGAAAGCCGATTGGGCTGGACCTTCTGGGTCCCGACGGCACTCCCCTTAACGCACGCGCAGTCTCCGGGCTGACTCAGGGCTGGCAATCACGTTCACCGCGCGACACCCCAACCCACTGCTGCCGCCAGGTGCAAGCCGTCACCGGTCGCGTCCGTGCTCATCCTTGCGGGACCGCCGCATCGCCGTGACCTGCCGCCATCGGCAGTGCCGAGCGGCAAGCGAAGAGTGTGGCCAGGTCTCCGGAGGCGCCGGCCTCAGCTCCCCGGCACGGGCGCCGCCGGCGCGTCGTCGTTCCAGATGTCCCGAACCATCAGCCACTCTCCGTTGACGCGTTGCCAGACCTCGATGTACTTGCTGGTCGCCACGGTTTTGCCGGCAGCGTCGACCACCGACGAAGTCCCTGCATGCCAGGCAAGGTCGCCCGAGATGCCTGCGGTCCCGGTACCATCCGTGACTTTAAGGCCGGCGGCTCTCGCGCCTGCGATGTCCTTCGCCAGAAAATCCTTGATTGCCGCGCGCCCGGCCAGCGCAGGCGCATTCGGCGCCATCACCACGGCATCTTCGCTGTAGAGAGCGACGATTCTGTCGACGTCGCCGGCGTTGTAGGCGTCGATCCAGCGAGCAGTGCTCGCGCGGATTGCCGCCTCGTCGGCCGCGGTTGCGGCCGCTGTCTGCGCCGTCGAGGCAGGCCGGCTGCACCCCGAGCTGACCAGTAGTGCCAGGGCGAGGAGCAGGGTCCCGAGTAAAATTCGCATGGGCGGCATCTCCAGTAGCTTCAGGTTCTTCGCGACGACCTGCACTATATCTCGGCACGCGCCGACCTGTAGGGGACTGGCGGTGATTCGCAGCGCGGCACTGTCGCGGCCACGTGAGGTTCATGCATTCATGCATCCAACCGGCCCGGCCGCTGCGATGCCGGGCGTCGGCCGACGTTGGGGCGGGTGACGCGTGGCTGGGAGTGCCGTTACTTCGGGCCGAGGTGCCTGAGCAGGAAGTCGCTGCCTCGCGTGTAGATCTCGACCAGCTGTTCGAAGGTCTGGTAGAGGTCGTGCGTCTGGCCTGGGACCGCTTCCTGGCGCAGCTCTACATTCGGGCGCCTGGCTTGCATGGCCCGCGCGAGCGTCGTGCCATCGTTAAAATCGACGTTCATGTCGTCGTCACCCTGAACGAGGTAGACGGGCGACGTCCAGCCGTCCAGCTGGGAGATCGCCGAGTACTGCTGTCCGGCGGGATCGGCAGTCACGTGCACGCCGGCCATGTCGAAGCCGACGGTGTAGAGATCCGAGTGCAGCGCAAGCGCCTCGGCGGTCATGTAGCCACCCCAGGACAGGCCATAGATGCCGACGCCGCGCTTGGCGTCCACGTCGGGCCGCGCGAGCAGGTATTTGGCGGCGCCGACGAAATCGCGGATTTCGGAGTTGCCCGAAAATCCCCATCCGAGGGCGTCGCGGAATGCAGCGCCGCGCATGATGCTGCTGCGGTACTCGACTGACAGCACGACGCAGCCACGACCCGCCAGGTACTGGTTCATCTCGTACAGGTATTGGTAGGCGTCCATGTAGTGAAAGCCCGGCAGCATCTGACGGCGGATGCCGCCGTGCGAGAAGACCACGGCGCAGCCGTTGGACTTGCGTGGTACGAACAGCTGTCCGTAGGCAGTCTGGCCATCGGACCCAGGAAACTCGACCAACTGCGGCTTCACCAGCAGCGCGGCAGGGAACCTGTCCGGCGCCTTCGGCCATTGAGCGGTCCGCGTTGTGCCGCGACGGCTGCGAATGGTGATGCGCGGCGTGTCAGCCCACCCGGCAGCGACGTATCCCACGTTGCCATCGAGGAGCGGGGTGGGGGCCCACTGGCTCTGCTCCCCGCTGGTCAGCGGTCGGGCCGGTGGGCCCTCGAAGCCAACCTCGGCGATGTGGCGCCGCCCCAGATCGCCGATGTTGGTTGCATACAGAAGACGCCTGCGATCCAGCGACAACGTGGCGGATTCGACCTCGCCGTCGCCCGGCGTCAGCAGGGTCGCCTCGCCACCGGAGACCGGCACCGAATACAGGTGCCGCCACCCGTCGCGCTCCCAGACGAACCCGATCCGGTCATCCGCTGACCAGAACAGCTGGGCACCCTGCTGGCCCGGCGCATAGTCCTGATCGAGCGCGTAGTAGACCGAGCCTGCGCCCGGGCTTGCCTGCCAGATTCGGCGGGGGGTGAAGTCTGCGACATCGACGATCCACAGTGCCCAGGGCTGTGGCGAGGTCATCGGGCCACAGTAGCGCTCCCCGCCACCACAGATGTTGCGCTCCAGTCCCGGCGAGTCGCTCGGCTCGCGCCGGAACACGAGACGACGGCTATCGGCCGACCATACGGGCCCGAGGTCGGTATCCGTCCCGTGCGGGATCACGACTGATGTCCTGGAGGCGAAGTCATGGACCTCGATCCCGCTCGCCCGTTCATAGACGACCTTCGTGCCGTCCGGTGAGAAGCGCAGCCCGGCGCGTGCTCCGTTGAGGAACTCACGCGGGGCGCCCACGCCAGCCAGGCGGTGTCCGGACCAGAACAGAGGCGCCGCCCAGATGGATCCGTGGAGGTGCCACAAGACCAGACTGTCGTCCGGGGCGAACAGCGGTTCGTGGCCGGCGCCGAGCAACCGCGGCATGTCGCCCTCGGTGCCGAGGATCCAGACCTGTTGCTGTGGCATGTCGGGCTCGGCGATCGGGTTCGGCGACTCGCCCTGCCGATTGACGGAGCCGCCACGGGTGTAGGCGACCGCGCCGCCATGACCTGCGACCGTGAGGTCGGAAAGGTCGCGACCGTCGTCGTCGGGATAGCTGACGATCCGTCGCGCCGGTTCGCCCAGCCGCAGCAAGTAGACGTTCCGCTCGCGCGCTTCCCGCGTGATATAGGCCAGCGACCCGCCATCCCCAGCCGGGGCCGGCGGGTAGATGTAGGGCGCCGCGATCACGGACGCCATCGTGAACGCCTCATCCGGACGTTGCGGCGGTGCCCGCCAGGCGGCGAGATCGAGGCGGCTGACGGGCCGCGTGAGGGTTGCGTCCGGCAGGCCCTCGACATGGCGGGTAAAGGAGAGGTGCTTTGCGTCCGCCGACCAGGACGGGCGGAAGTCGATATCGAACGAGGGGTCGACGAACGAGATCCGCCGGGTTGGAATGTCGTAGACGCCGATGAACTGCCAGCGATCGCCAGGCGTGCCGTCGTCCCGCCAGGTACGCGGATTCTCGTAGGCGAGGCTTTGGCCGTCGGGCGAAAAGACAAGGGCCCCTACGGTACCGCGGGTCGTGAAGAGCCGATCCGGAGCCGCCCACTCCGCGGATGGGGTTGCCCGGGTCGCGCTGAGCACGCTCTTCTTGTCGTCGGACACCCAGGCCGCACGCAGCCCGCTCGGCGTCAGGGCGGCCGAGGTGGGTGGTGACACGATCTTCTCCGGCGGGCTCGACCAGCTGGGAATGATCGCAGGCGCCGGGGCGGGCACTTCGTCGGCATGGGCAGGTTCGCCAGGGGCGGCCGATGCGAGCAGGATCGCCGCCAGTGCGAGCAACACCACGCACAGTGGGCGGCGGGAGGGTCGGTGAGGAACGGTGATGAACACGATCGACTTCCTCTTGCTGCCCCAGTGCTGCGGGTCCCTGGAGGCCGGGAGGCTAGATTTAAGCACGCAGTCCCGGCGGCGACCACGATGGTCGTCGCCCTGGCTTTGCGGCGTTGCGGTAACAACGCATCCGATGCGCCAAGTGAGTCGCCTAGACTCCGGCGGGTGTCCGGTGGAAGCTGAAGCAAGATGAATCTCGCCGAGTCGTTGCTATACGCGCTGAAGGATCATGGTGCTCGTCAGATCTTCGGGATCCCGGGCGACTTCGCCCTGCCGTTCTTCCGCATCATCGAGTCGTCCCGGATCCTGCCGCTGTATACGCTGTCGCACGAGCCCGGGGTCGGGTTCGCAGCGGACGCAGCCGCACGGATCGACAGCGCCCCGGGGGTGGCCGCCGTGACGTACGGGGCCGGCGCACTCAACATGCTCAACGCCGTCGCCGCGGCCTACGCCGAGAAAGTACCCCTCGTCGTGCTGTCCGGGGCGCCCGGGCGCGGCGAGTCCCACTCGGGACTGCTGCTGCACCACCAGGCGAAGACCCTCGACTCCCAGTACCGCATCTTCGCCGAGGTTACCTGCGACCAGGCACGCCTCGACGACGCGGCGAGCGCGCCTGCGCAGATCGCTCGCGTCCTCGCCAGTTGCCTTCGACGCTCGGAGCCGGTCTACCTCGAGATTCCGCGGGACATGCCCGATGTCGCCTGTGGCCCCGTCATGCGCGAAGAGCCAGCGACGACGGACCCGGATGCGCTGGGCGCCTGCGTCGACGACATCCTCGAGCGCCTGGCGCGAGCACGTTCGCCCGTCCTGATGGTCGGCGTCGAAGTGCGCCGTTACCGGCTGGAGGAACGTGTCGCCCTGCTGTCGCGGCGTCTCGGCCTGCCGGTTGTCTGCGGCTTCATGGGGCGTGGCCTCCTCGCAGGCCACGACACACCACTGATCGGGACTTACATGGGGCTTGCCGGCGCCCCCGAGGTGACCCGCCTCGTCGAGGAATCCGACGGTCTTTTTCTGCTGGGTGAGATTATCTGCGACACGAATTTCGCGGTCTCCCGCGCCCGCATCGACATGCGCAAGACGATCCAGGCGCTCAACGGCCGGGTCACGCTCGGCTACCACACGTATGATGGCATCCCGCTCGAAGACGTCGTCGAGCGCCTGCTCGCGCGGGTCGGCACGACAGAGCGCTACAGCGCATTCCCGCACCAGCAGCAGCCGCATGGCTTGATCGCTGACGGTGCGTCGATCGGACCGACGGACGTGGCGACGGCGATCAATGACCTGATGGCCGCGCGGGGCCCGATGCCGATTGCGTCGGACATGGGCGACTGCCTGTTCACGGCGATGGAGATCGAGCCGGTGGCGTTGGTCGCGCCGGGCTACTATGCGACCATGGGATACGGCGTGCCGGCCGGACTTGGCATCCAGGCCGCCAGCGGCGAACGGCCACTGATCCTTGTTGGTGACGGCGCGTTCCAGATGACGGGGTGGGAGCTCGGTAACTGCCACCGATACGGCTGGGACCCGATCGTGCTGGTCTTCAACAACGCGAGTTGGGAAATGTTGCGGGCATTCCAGCCGGAGTCCTCGTTCAACGACCTCGAGCGCTGGGATTTTGCCTCGATGGCCGCCGGCATGAGTGGCGACGGCGTCCGAGTGAGCACACGTGCGGAACTCAAAGCCGCGCTGGAGCGTGCCGTCGCAACTTGTGGTCGCTTCCAGTTGATTGACATCGCGCTGCAGCGCGGGGTGCGTTCGGCGACCCTGTCCCGCTTTGTTGACGCTCTGCAGCAGCGGAGTCGCCCGTCGCCGGCGACTTGATCCGAGCGTGCATCGGCTCACGTCGCGCAGGTGATGTCTTCGACGTCAACGGCAGCGGGGTTCGAGGGCCGGGGCCCAAAGTGATCAGCTCGACGTACGATCGTAGCGGCCAGGCATCTTGTGGCCGGCGACGGGGCCGTGCCGGTCGATTGGTACGAGCGGCCTACCGACGCTCGCTACCGAAATCGACCACCCGGCCGTCCCTGGACAGGTAAAAGCGGTACCCGAATCGCCGCTCCTTCGTTTGCAGGGCGTAATGCGCAATGGTGGTGACCTGCTCGCCGCGCCAGCGCAGTGGCGTGGATGCGAGGCGGTCCTCGCCGATGAAGCGGAACGCCTGCAGGTCCCGCAGGTGCTCGGCCGTGGCGAAGCGCAGCCGCGCCTCGCGGCTGCTCCCCGACGCGGTGTGCGCAAGTCCCGGCGCCATCTGCGGATCGACGACGCTGTTGGCCCAGGCCGCCAGCACGCCCCTGAGCTTCGCGTTCCGCCCGGGCGTTGGGTCGGGAGGGGCCGCCGACATCGCGGGGAGGCGGTACATCGGCTCGACGAGGCTCGCGATCTCGTGTGCCATCGACTCCGGTTCGGCCGATCCGAGATTCGTCAGTACGATCACGGTGAGTTCCGGCTCAGAATAGCGGGCAATAGCAGTGCGAAATCCCTGCCAGGACCCTCCGTGCTCGATCAGGCGATGGCCGCGCTGCTCGTCGACGAACCAGCCGAACCCATACTGGTACTCGGAGCCATCGACAAGCGCCACCGGGCGCGTCCAGGTGGCGAGGCTCTCCGACTTCAGAAATCTGCCGTCGCGCAGGGCCGCGTCCCATGCGGCGAGATCCCTGATCGTGTAATAGAGCGCGCCGTCCGCGCAGCGGTTCAGGGAAGGCGCCACCCATTCCTGATTTTTCAGATCACCGTGGTCGTCTAGTACGTATCCCGCAGCGCGGTTCGGGACGATGTCGCTTTCGCTGATGACCCGCGTCGTGGTCATGCCGAGCGGCTTGAAGAGCCGCTGCGACTGAAACTCGCTCCAATGCATTCCGGAGAGCTTGGAGGTCAGCAGTCCGAGGATCAGGTATCCGCTGTTACTGTATGTCCATTGCGTGCCAGGCTCGAAATCGAGGGGTAGCCTCATCATGACCTGCAGCAGGGCCGCTTCATCGTAGTCCCGCCGGTAGTCGACATCCTTCGGGCCTTCATAGTCCCTGATGCCGGAGGTGTGAGTGAGCAGGTGCCGTATGGTGATCTTGTGCCAAGTGGCTGGCGCGTCGGGAAAGTACTTCGAGAGCCGGTCGTCGAGCGACAGTTTGCCTTCTTCCGCCAACAGCAGTATCCCGGCTGCGGTGAACTGCTTGCCGGTGGATCCCGACTGGTAGACGGTGTCAGCTGTTGCCGGCACGCCGAGCTCGACGTTCGCGAGACCGTAGCCGCGCTGCTTCACGATGACGCCATGATGGACGATGAGGACCGAGGCCCCCGGGATCTTCTCGCGCGCGAGCATTGCCAGCACGTAGTCGTCAATGTCGTCGGCCAAGGCTGTGCCAGAGATAGCGCACAGCGCGAAAATGGCCGTGGCCACGATCCAGAAGCGTGATTTCAGCATTCGGTCGGCACCTTGAAGCGACTTGCGAGTAACGAACATATCTCAGTTCCAATCGGCGCGTTATCCCGATTAGCTCCGAGGCGGCCCCAATCTAATCGCCGGCCATGCTGGCATTGCGGCGTCGGGCCGGGGGTGCTCACGGCCGCACCCGCGCGCCCGTCTGCCCGACGTCCCGAACGTGCGCGGCCGACACCGGAGGATGCCGGGATGGGCGCCATACCGGTTCCAAGGGCGTGCGGCACCGCGCACATCGGCCGATTGAACTAAAGTCAGTGACGCGCCAGCCGATAGCAGTATTGACGCACTGCAGGATTCACCAAGGTATGTCTGCTCTCCAGCTTCTAGAACGCGATGCACCGTCGGCGGTTCCGTCGCCGCCTCGGTTCGTTCAGGATCTCACGGTCGAACTGCTGACCGGCGACGTTCGGCTGCCGTCGTTTCCCGACATTGTCATGCGGCTACAACGCGTGCTTGACGACCCGACGACCTCGCCAGCACAGATCGCATGTGTCGTAGGTGCAGATGCCGCGCTCGCGGCGCGAATCGTACGGCTCGCGAATTCAGCCTTCATGAATCCGTCGAATAAGCAGGTGACGGACCTGGATATTGCGATTTCTCGCCTGGGCCACCAGCTCGTCAGGTGCACCGCGGTCGCGTTCTCGATGCAACAGATGTCGTTCGGCGGGCGGTCGACCGAGTTGCGGCCGAAGCTGCAGGCGCTGTGGCGCGTCGGCATGCTCGTCGCGTCGATCGCCTACGTGATCGCACGCGAGTCGCGGGCCGCAAACCCGGGCGAAGCGATGTTGACCGGTCTCATGCACAACATCGGGCGCCTCTATATCACCGTCAATGCACCGTCCGGAGCGGGCGCCGGAAGCCCCGCTGAAGTGTCAGCGGAGGTCATGAACGAGTGGCACCCGCGGATTGCAGCGTCCATTCTCAAACAGTGGAAGTTCGCTGCGGCCATCGTCACGGCGGTCGGCAACCAGGTGAGCGCGGAGCGCACGTCGGGCGTTGCCACGGGGCTGTCCAACGTGTTGATCGCTTCAATTGCGCTCGTCCCGAGCGTATTCCGCCGCGAGCTGTTGGACGATTCGATTGCCGGCGTTCCGGCATTCGCCGAACTGGGACTGGGCAGCGATGACTGTCAGCGCATCCTCTCGGCGAGTGCGCAGCCGATCCGGTCGCTGCACGCGGCACTTCACAACTGATTATTCTGTCCCGCGAACGGGTCGCTCGACTCCAGCGCGGAGATCGCGAGGGCGAGCGGTCGATTTTGCGTGAAGGAGTTGTCCGGTTTCGTACCGACACCGACGGCGTAACCAGCCGGTTCAGGCCTGGGCGAGCTCGCGTCGCGCGATGCCCTCGTACGGGAGCCCCTGGCGTCCATAGGCGGGAGCCGCGCTGCTGCCGCGTATCGTGGCGAGCCGCTGCCTTACCTGGCCGAGCTTGAGCGTGACGACGGCACCGTTGCGTTCGTTGAGCTCCTTGCAGCGGCGCGCGATCTGGAGGTTGGCTTCCCAGCGCTGGCGCAGCGTCTGGTCGTGATCGCACCACGCCAGCAGCCGGTGAAGGCCGTCCGGGCCGTTACCGAGGGAGAGCATCCGGCACGCGGCCGTACGTTCGGCGTCCAGGCGCATCAGGGAGTCGATGCAGTGGTGACGTGCCGCGCCGATATTCTCGATTGCCCGCGGATCGTCGCCGCGCACCACGTCGGCCTCGCGCGACAGCACCTGTTCGAGTTCGGACAGCAGCCGAGATTCGTCCGTCAGGATGCGGCCGAGCAGCTGGGAAAGGTCTTCCGGGCGAATGGTCATGGGTGACATCAGCCCTTGGCACGGCCGGTGGCGGCGGCGAGATCGGATTCGAGCTGAATGAGTCGGTCAGCGATCCGTCCGGGGTTCGGCGTGTAGAGGCCACGATCGACCAATTGGCGCAGCGGCTCAACCCGCTTCATGTCGATGTCCGGGGATGCGCTGACTGCGGCCTGCAGGGCTACGAGGAGGCGGGCGGTGCCGGTGATGTTCACGCGGTCGGGCGCAGGCGCGGAGGGGCCCGAGGGCGTCCCCGTCGCGACGCCGGCGCTGTTGCGCACTCGCTCTACCGGTTGGCCGGTACCAGAGCCGATCGGCCCGGTCTCCACAGCCTTGATTTCGATCGCCACGTTCGACCTCCTGCACTCTCCCTGCAGATAACGGCCGGACCGACGAAAACTTTAGTGCGGGATCTTTATAGACTGATTTCAACAAGTTCCGAGGTTCTGACGGTCGCTTCGACGACCCGCTGCGACCCGGGGTTCTGGACCCGAATACGTTCCTCGGGACGCCCGTCCATCAGTGCGACGACCGTGATCCGGACATCCATCCCACTGGCGTGCGCAAGCAGCATGACCTGCTGGCCACGGTGGACCACAGGCGCCGTCAGCAGCGCGTTGGCGCTGAGCGTCTCGCCGACGCCCACCGCCCGGAGCAGTCGTTTGCCGGCGAGCTGTCCTGGATCCGTGATGAAAAGAGCAGACGTGCCCGGGACTCGACGGGTGATGACCGCGAAGTCGTCGGCCGTCGGAACAGCGTCACGCGGCAGGGCGTGGCGCGCCACGAGCACCGGCATGTCCGTGAAGACCGCCACGCTGACGTAGACCAGCCACGGGTTCCCAACCTCGCACCGGACGGCGACCGTTGTGTGCTCGCGTACCAATCCGTCGCCGACGATCTGAGCGTGCGGCGGGGCTGGGCACCGGGCCAGCCGCAATCTCGCATCAGTCGAATCGGCCACCGCCACGAGTTCTGCAGTCGCCGGGGTAGCCGCGTCCCGTACAGCGCTTTGTGCCGCATCGCGAATCCGCACGGGATCTTCGAGTTCCCCGGGCCCAGCGAACGCAGGCGCTGCCAGCGCGAGCGAAAGGGTGAGCACTATCAGGCCATATGCGGCCGTCGTCTTCATCGGCGGATACCTCGATCGGGAAGAACACCAGGGAAATATGAGCAAGAGCCGTGCCATCGACAAACCGTCAGTTCCCTGACGCTTGCTTCGGTCCGCCGGGTGCCGCCGCCTGGCGAGTGATTGCCGGGCGGCGGCAAGTTCCTGCCGGCCGTCTACAGCCGAGTCGGGGCAAGCGCGCGACGCGTCACAGTTTGCGAGCTTGAAACGGCTGTCGAGCCGGTCTGGCACAGGATCTGCACCTTATGCCGCCGGAGTGGACAGCACTCGTGGAGGCAACGTGAGCAACAGCATCGACAGCTATCTCGGCGTACACGCGCGGGCACTCGCCGTTGAGTCGCGGCGCACCGA